>JALWFW010000191.1 GCA_027013865.1 Polyangiaceae bacterium
CGTGGGGACGTGAGAGGCTTGTCCGCGGTTTCGGTGGCTGCCGGTGGTGGCGGCGGGGGCGGGCCCATCTTTGATGGGTAGGTATTTTCCACTTACGTGAACACGCACCAAAAACGGATGGCGATGCGCCCTTCGGTGAAACGTCAGGGCTGGCGCCTTGGAATGGTGGTAGGATATCGAGGGGTAAACGTCCGGGGGCGGCCGGGAGCTCTGTCATAGGTCGCGCCCTTTGGAAAACCCGTCCGGGCTGCCGCCACGAAGTGATGGGGTTTTGCTGTTGGCGTCGGAGAGCCATGTTTGGCAGGGTAGCATGCAGATTCCCCGGTTTTCGGGAAGCCCGTCCGGGGGACGGCCTTGGAATGGTGGCGGTGGCCTGTACCCTCATGTCGGATCCCCCGATTTTAGGGGAAACGTCAGGGTGGACGTCTTGAGGTTTCAGATTTGATGTTGCCCCGATCTGCGCCCAATGCCGGACTCGTCATGCGGTTTGCTTGACTTGATGTAGTGGCGGGACGTTCAAGGTTGATGTTGGCTTGGGTGCAACCATCTGGAATCAAGGAATATCAGCCGGGATTTCCAGAATCTACTGCGCTGCCCCTTCGGATACGCTTGGTGCTGACCCGCCAGAGTGGCTGGTTTTGGAGTCGTTCGCTCTGCCTCGCCGGACTCATGGCTGGCAACGTATGGATGTGCCTGGACCCCGAGTACTGAACGACGGTAACAGCGGCCGGCGGCACCAGGTACTTGAGTAACACACTCGTATACTGTGCATCATGTAAGGTAGAATCCCATCAAACAGAAATAGAACTCGGGTGTATGCATTATGATGTCTGACTTCTTGATCCATCAGGAAGGTGATAGTATCTTCATGGTCCATGCTGCTGCAGAGTGTGAGAAATACGGAATCGGGTCTGTCGTGGGCAAGGTTTTCATGCGGCTGGTTCCTTGATGTTACGCCTTTGATATACAGGACAATCGTGGCTATAGTCAGGAGCCTTCACATGAGAACGGTGTCCGTGTCCATGCTGGCCGTCATCGTGACATTTTTTTCACCAGCCTATTCCAAAAAAAGGACCGGGCAATCCAATAATCATGCAACTCTGCGTAATGATTTAAAAATTTCTGAAGTTCACTATCTTGCGGCAGTGGATTTTTTCCGAAAGGGCAATTACAGTGAAGCAGCTCGCCTGTTTATAGAGGCCTATAAGGAGAGCGGTAAGGCCAGTCTTCTTTACAATGTGGGGGTCTGTTATGAACGCATGGGCCTCTTGCGCCGGGCGCTCGAGTATTATGACAGGTTTTTTGCGGCTTATCCTGCAGAACGCCACAAACTGGCAGAACATCTAGAGCATCTCAAGCAGCGCGTTCGCAGTACGTTCCTCACGTTCAGCAGCGGTGTCCCAGGAGCCCGGGTGTACGTAAACGGCCGCGTGGCATGTACTCTTCCGTGTACTAGGCTGCGTGTAACCCCCAACGAGAGGCTCAGCATCCGTGTGGAGTACCCCGGTTATCTGCCTTACACCGCGACGGTTACGGTACTTCCAGGCGCAACCCAGGACATGCCGGTAGCCCTGGTGCGGAAGGTCGCCGTGAAGCCTTCTTCAGATACCAGGCTTGTCCGGCAGTCTTCTTCTCCTGACATGTGGTCCGTGGTTTTTGCGAGCGGTGCCGTGGTACTGGGGATTACATCCGGAACCTTGGGATACGTGGCCCTGGGTTATGCGGACGAGTACTCCGTAGGACACGACGGTTCGGATGAGACCATGGCCCGACGTCTTGCGGCGGCATCAGATGCAGCCCTGGCCGGAGCGCTCGTTCTCGGAGCAGTGGCCGTCTACAGATACCTACACGATTCGAAATCTCATGACCATTCGGTGGGACCGCGCAAATCTTCTTACAGAACCACATCCACATGGGGGCTCATTCCATGAACAGCATGTCCCATACACGTAAGATTCTCGCCGCTGGTACTGTCGTATGGCTGTTAGCGGCAGCAGCAGGGTCTTTTTTGATGGCCCATGTGTCGCGTACAGGTGCCTCCCTTTCCGCTGTACGGGAGATCGAGGAAGAAATTTCCGGTATGGAACGTAGGGAGTCCGCTGCTGAACGGGCACTCAGGGAAGCCGGTATCACGGCGGATCCGTCACAGTTGAAAAGTCAGTTGCACGATTATACCGAGATGAAGAATAAACTGCTCGTGTCTGGCCGAACAGTCAGGACAGCACACCTCGCCCTCACACTGGAAGTCCGGCCCAAGGCTCACAGGGCCATGGGCCATGACCGCTACCTGGTGGTGCTGAAGATCGCCAACAAATCCGGTAAACACCTTGCATACAGAGTGCTTACGGAGCCCTTCGACTCGAGGGTGGAGTGTCGCACCGGAGGCCCCCTGAGGCACCACACTTTTCTGCTTGCCCCAGGAGGTTCGGTATCCAGACGCGAGGGCTGCTCTCCCGTACATTCAGTGATGGTAAAGGTCAGTCTTGTACAGGTGGAGACGCTGTCGGAGCCCAACTTCCTCCTGCTTGCCAGACTCAACGGTCCTGTGGGCCTTCCGGCAAGGCTCAGAGCCGGCCACGAAGGCGTGCGTACTCCCTTGTCACCGTGTGTTATACCCATGCGGTACAGCCTGGAGCAGGCCATCAGACGAAACCCTGACAAGTGGTTCGGATTCATACGTTTTTACGCCACTCACGACTGCGGGACGGAGGGCATGCAATGAAAATATGCCCGGTATGCGGTACCACATTTCCGGATGATGCCCGGTTTTGCCCCAAGGACGGTTCTCCTCTGACGGATCTAAGAGATCAGAATCTAGGCATGGTACTGATGGGCCAGTTCCGCCTGGAGGAGAAGATAGGCGAAGGAGCCGTCAGTGAGGTTTACCGTGCGCTCCAGTTGGGAATGGAGCGTGTAGTGGCGGTGAAGATTCTCAAGAAGTCGGTGTCCGGCAATCCTGATGTGGTCAGACGGTTTCGCAGGGAGGCGAGGGCCATCGCCAGATTGAGCCATCCAAATATAGTATCGGTGTTCGTGGTGGGTGAGACAGAAGACGACCAGCGTCCTTATATAGTGATGGAATACCTGGAGGGGGAAACACTGGAAGTGCTAATGGCTGCCCAGGCCCCATTCGTTCCCGAAAGAACGGTTTTTCTGGCCCGTCAGATAGCATCGGCTCTCGACCATGCCCACGGCAACGGAATCATTCACAGGGATCTCAAGCCATCCAACATAGTGGTGCTGGATCATTCCACACCCTCCGAAAGAATAAAGGTGCTCGATTTCGGCATTGCCAAGATCGTCCACGGACATATCGATGAATCACAGATAACACGCACTGGGGAGGTTTTTGGGACCCCGTACTATCTTTCTCCAGAACAGGCTCGGGGCGAGCATCTCGATGGCCGATCCGATCTGTATTCCCTGGGTGTCATAATGTTCAGGATGGCTACCGGGCACCTACCCTTTGAGGAGGAGAGCGGTCTGGAACTTCTGGTGAAACACATGCGTCAGCCAGCGCCGGATCCGCGCCAGTCGAATCCAGATGTGCCCGAGGGATTGGCAAACATCATAAACCGTCTGCTCCTAAAGGACCCGGAAGACAGATACCCGTCGGCCTCGGCTCTCATAGACGCACTGGACGCCTTTTCAGGAGGCAAGGAGGTTCCACCAGTCGATTCCACCGGCATCTCGTCTTCTTCGGGGCAGGTGCCTGCTTTAAGACAGTTGACCGAGCCGGTGACCCCGCTTCCTGTTCCAGTCAAGAAGTCGGGGAAGGGCCTTTTGGCAGGTATTGCTTTGCTGGCTGTCGTGCTGGTGACGGCAGTATGGTGGCTGACTTTCGGCGACAGTGACGATACCCTGCCGGATATCTCCGGAGAAACCCGCCCAGCCACCGCCACGCAGAGCAGCACCAAAACGGCTGATGCTACGGAAGCGGCGCATGATGCCACCGCTTCTCCCGAGCTTTTCGCATGTGAATACGAGTTCGACGGTGATGATACCATCGAGGATGAGTGCAACTCCATTCCCGTGACCATGAAGATTACCCGGTCGGACAGGAATCCCTACTCAAGAACCATAAGAATGTGTTCTAGGCAGTCGTTGTGGTCCGGGGTCAGGTACCACAGCTTCCCGCCTTATGCCACGCCTGGTGTCAAGGAGGTCAAGAGCCCCGATGACCAGAGTCGGAGTGGCTGCCTCACCCTGGAACTGAACATGCCCCGGAAATCGGACAAGGCCGGGCTAATCATAGATCTGCCGCAGAAGTCCATCCGTCTCGAGATGATCTTCCGTATGGGCAAAAAGAACAGACACCCACGTCGGGCCCGCAGGGGTTCGAAGCACCGCACGAGGCCGCGTTCTACAGAAAAGCCGATACTCCCGTCTGTCATAGAGCCGGATGCCGCGCCTCCAAAACTTCCTGAATTACCTGACTCGCCCAGGTCATCGGGAGCTGGTTCGCACGGTTCCCCCATGCCGGCTCCCATGAAGAAGAAATCCGTCTCACCTCCGAAACTGCCTGCATTCAATGACCTGTATGACTAGATTTCCAGTGGTGGATTACGTAAACTAACGCCCTTCCAGACGCCTTTGATCAACCGGGGTTACAGTCTGTTCGGACCGCAACCTGCTGTTATCAAAGACAATCTGTATCGTCGCGTGGTCAATGTCATAACATATTGATATAAAAGGACTTTTTTTTCTTTGAATGACGCCTGTCAGGGCTTCTGTTATGGTCCAGACCCGGAGGTCGAGATGGGAGATTTCGTTCACCTGCATCTGCATTCCAAGTATTCATTCCTCGATGGTGCCATCAAATTCGAAGAACTCTTCCCGGTTCTGAAGGAGCGTGGCATGGACACCGTGGCACTGACGGATCACGGCAACATGCACGGGGCCCTCGATTTCTATCTATCCGCCAAGAAAGCCGGCATAAAGCCCATTATCGGATGTGAGGCATATATTGCTCCAGGGTCCATGGACGACCGTTCCAACACGCCCCAAAACCGTAGGAGCGCACACCTGGTACTCCTGGCCCGCAACCAGACGGGACTCAAAAACCTCCAGTATCTGGTATCCATGGCCTCGGTTCGCGGGTTCTACTACAAGCCGCGCATGGATCTCGACCTCCTCCGTCGACATTCTGCCGGTCTGGTGGGACTGAGTGCCTGCCTTGCGGGAGACATCGCCTGGCATCTGCGCAACGTGGGATACACCGAGGCCAAGGACAAAGCCCTGGAATATGCCTCCATATTCGAAGATGGATGGTTCTTCCTGGAACTTCAGCACAACGGCCTGTCCGAGCAGGAGGAGGTGAACGAACAGCTGATACGCATGTCCGGGGAGACGCGTATCCCCCTGGTGGCGACCAACGACTGTCATTACATACACCGTGAGGATGCCGAAGCTCAGGGAATCCTCATGCGCATCAACACCAACAGCGGAAATCTCGTTCACGAGGTGGACGAGTTCTACGTGAAGAGCGCTCAGGAGATGATAGACGCCTTCTCCGACACTCCTGAGGCCATAGAGAACACGGTACGCATCGCCGAGGCGTGTGACGTGGAAATCCCCAACAACAGTGAGCGGGACAGACCCGTGTATCACCTGCCCCACTTCCCCACACCCGAAGGACTCAGCGAGGCCGACTACCTGCGCCGTCGCGCCCATGAGGGACTGGCCGCCCGTCTGAAACACATAAAGGATGTCGAGGGACGCGAGATAAACGAGCAGGAGTATTACGAGCGCCTGGAATACGAGCTGGATGTCATCATAAAGATGGGATTCCCGGGCTATTTCCTCATAGTGTCCGACTTCATCTCATGGGCTAAGGACAACGACGTTCCCGTTGGTCCGGGCCGCGGTTCGGGTGCAGGCTCCCTGGTGGCTTATTCGATACGCATCACGGATCTCGATCCCATCTACTACGGTCTTCTCTTCGAACGTTTCCTGAATCCGGAACGCATATCCATGCCGGACTTCGACGTAGACTTCTGCAAGGAAAACCGCTGGCGCGTCCTGGAGTACGTCAAAAACAAATACGGTGAGAACAACGTTGCTCAGATCGCCACCTTCGGATCCCTCAAAGCAAAGCAGGCTGTACGTGATGTGGGTCGTGTACTGGGATTTACCCCCTCGGAGATGGACAGGATAGCCAAGAAAATCCCCGGTGATGCCAAGAATCTAGAGCACGCCCTCAGTGAGGAGCCAGCCCTAGGGGAGATGATGAGAGCCGATGAGAAGGTCCACAGACTTTTTGAGATCGCAAAGCGTCTGGAGGGCCTGTACCGTCAGCCCGGAATGCACGCTGCCGGCGTGGTCATCGCAGAGGAGGACATCTGGGAATACGTGCCAGTCTTCAGGGGCAAGGCTACCCGTTCCGACGAAGAGCAGGTCATCCCCCTGGTGACCCAGTACGACAAGGACTTCTCAGAGATGGTGGGCCTGGTGAAGTTCGACTTCCTCGGGCTGGACAACCTCACCATCATTCATGAGGCCCTGGAGCGCATCAACGCCGCCAGGAAGGAGCCTCTCCGTCTGGATGCCATCCCCTTGGACGATCCCCGGGTCTTCGAGATGCTGTCCGCCGGGCTCACAGACGGTGTGTTTCAGATGGAGTCACCGGGATTCAAACGCATGATGCGGCGTCTGAAGCCAGATAAATTCGAGGATCTCATAGCTGCCGTGGCACTTTATCGCCCCGGACCCCTCAACTCGGGCATGGTGGACGACTATATCCGGCGCAAGCACGGCGAGGAGGAGGTGCAGTATCTTCATCCCATGCTGAGCGAACTTCTGGAGGAGACCTACGGAGTCATGGTCTACCAGGAGCAGATCATGCTTGCCTCTCGTATACTGGCGAACTTCACCATGGGGCAGGCAGACACACTGCGCAAAGCCATGGGCAAGAAGAAGGCCGATCTCATGGCGAAGATGCAGGGACTTTTCGTAGATGGTTGTGCCAAGAACGGCATCAGCGAGGCCGAGGCCAAGGACATCTGGCGCAAGATAGAGGAATTCGCCAGCTACGGATTCAACAAATCCCACTCTGCCGCCTATGCTCTCATCGCCTATCAGACGGCGTACCTCAAGGCTCATTACCCTGTGGAGTACATGGCCGGTATCCTCAGTTGCGAGCGTACCAAGCCCGAGAAGGTCATGAAATATCTGATGGTGGCCCGCTCCATGGGTATCGATGTGCTCAGTCCCGACGTCAACGAGTCCATCCACGATTTTGCGGTGGTTCAGCAAAGTAGCCGCAAGGCCATAAGATTCGGGCTCGAGGGTATAAAGGGCGTCGGCAGTGCGGCCGTGGAGGCCATTTTGGAGGCCCGTGCTGATGGCCCCTTCTCCGATGTTTATGACTTCTTCGAGAGAGTGCGTTCCCAGAAAGTCAACAAGGCGGTCATAGAGACACTTGTCAAGGCCGGGGCCTTCGATTCCCTCATGGATGGATCACCGGAACGTACCAGGGCCATGCTTATCGCCAATTTGGAGGCTCTGCTCAGATACGGCGCCGATATTGAAAAATCCAATAATTCCAATATGATGGGTCTTTTTGATGCTCTTGGTGACGCTGCTGCTCAGAGTGTGCGTGCACCCAAGCCCGAATTTCCGCGAGTCGATCCCTGGGACTACAATCACATGCTGCGCCTCGAGCGTGATGCCCTGGGTATATATTTAACCGGACATCCGCTAGATCCATATCTGCCTGACGAGGGTGTGACTCCCTATGCAAGGGTGTGGAATACCACGGTGGGATCTATGCTCGAACTCCAGGCTCCGGCAGATGAAGGGGAGAGCGAGTACTACCGTGACAGGCGCATCCCGGCAGTGGTGGTGTCTTTTGTCGAAAGGAAGGCAAAGACGTCGGGAGCCGTTTACGGGCGTGGAGTTTTCGACGGCAAGGACGGACTCGTGGAGTTCCACGTACGCTCCAATGTGCTGGAGAGCGTCAGGGATGTGCTGTCATCGCCGGATCCTGTGCTAGTGGAGGGTGACTTCGAGGTACGCCGCACAGAGGACAGCGTGCAGCACACCTTCATAGTGCGCGGTGCCAAACCGCTGGCCAGGGCCGTTACCGAGGACGTCCAGGTCATGAGGATCACCCTGCCGGCCAGTACTGACGGAGGGCTGGGCCACCAGCTCGACCAGTTGCGCGACATTCTGAACTCCCGCATGTCCGAAGAGGGGGTGGAGGTATTTTTTGCCGTCGAGGATCCCCGTAGATGGCGTCTCATATTCCATATGCCGTTCCGGGTGAAGCTGGACGACGAGATTCTGGAGCGCCTCAGGGCCATGGTGCCTCCGGAATCCCTGTATCTTGGTAAGGATACCTCGGGTGTGTAGTATCGTCTTCAGGGCCGTCGGGCTGCCCTGCAAGGTGCGGATATCAACTGAACACCAGGGCCGTCGGGCTGCCCTGCAATGGGGCGCGGTAAGCCTTCCTGACTGGACTTGCTTCCGGCCGTGCCGGTGACACTGATTCATTGCCCTAAGAAGGCTCTCCCAGGGCTGCCCGTCCTTTTGGGCATGGTTCACACACCCCGCCACAGCGTTTGGCGTTACGCGCTAACTACTTGATATTACAGCACTTTACCGCAAGGCCTAAACTGTCCCATCTAAAGAAGGGCCCACCCCCGCCGTCACACCGGCCGAAAATCCGAACCGCTGGATAAGCCCCTGCCTGTCCCGCCGCTCTTACGGTGGGATTTTAGGGGCAAGGTTCCTCCACCACCTGCCCGGCACGGTGCTAGCGCTCGGCACCTAGCCGGGGGATCCTCGTGTCTCCTAGGGTTCAGTCATGGGAGGGGTTATGCAATATACGTGCCAGGGGAAGGGGTCGGAATTTGACACGTGTAACCTATTAAAACAAAAGAGATTTTAGACACCACACCACATGCGGTCTGTCTGAACACCAGCCCATCTAGGCTAAGTTGGACACTTTTTGGACAGGCTTGGCCGCCTTAGGCATACGGGCGTGGAGTTCTGGCAAACCTAGTTGGCCTGTAATCCCAAAACTTGACTACCCTGGAACACCTGCCAAGTTTCAAAAGACGCTTTTACTGTGTAACTTACTAAAATTACTTGCATAACATACTGAAATTAAAGAACTTTTAGACGTCGCACCGCAGGCGGTCTGTCTGAACGCCGGCCCATCCCGGCCAAGTTGGACACTTTTTGGACAGGCTTGCCCGCCTTAGGCATACGGGCGCAAGGTTCTGGCAAACCTGGATGGCCCGTAATCCCAAAACTCGGCTGCCCTGGAACACCTGCCAAGTCGCAAAAGACGTTTTTACTGTATAACTTATTGAAATTACTCATATAACATACTGAAACTAAAGGACTTTTTAGCACTACTCCACAGGAGGTCTGTCTGAAAGCCAGTCCATCTCGGCCAAGTTGGACACTTTTTAGACAGGCTTGGCCGCCTCAGGCATACGGGCGTGGGGTTCTGCTAAAACGGAATTACCTGTAATTTCAGAATCCGAATGCCCTGGTATAGTCTCACACTGAGCCTCACGATTCCGGGGTACGGATGTCAGTGTCTTGGGTGCTAAGTGGCCCTGGTGAAGTCACTGAATGAAAAGGACGCCGCTGTGCCTTGGATTTTGCTTACATCCGTAACTATACCTAAGGCGTCGAACTGTTAACACGGCATGTTTTGGAGTGTAACATGATGGAATCATTGCTTTTTTCATTGATTCTCAGTTTATTGACAGGACAGGGTGTGCCCTTTGGGACTCCTGTATCCGGTAGGAAGTCCGTGTCAGGGAGAGCCGGTGCACTCGCGGAAGGCAGCCGGTCAGAGGATAGGGGTTCAGCAAACCGGCACGGGCCAAAGCAAAGGAAGACACAGGTGACTCAGGGGCAATCCAGGGGTGAAGATTCATACGTTCTTACGGTAGTGCCGACTGTGAGCGGCACTTTTTACGGTATTGCCCAAATTTCGGTGTGGCGCATAAGTGCCCGGCGTTTTTACGGACTGGTACAGACTGGTATAGGCTCGTGCAGGGCGGGCAGGTTCGTGGGGGCAGTGCAGTTGGGTCTGTTCTCCCATGCCAGCGTGTTCCGCGGACTACTTCAGGCAGGCGTACTGGCCTCCGATGCTATGGATTTTGCCGGACTACTGCAAATATCCTCGGGCGTGAACGTGTCAGAGAACTTCCGGGGAGTCGCCCAGATTGCATTGGGTAACGTGTCCAGTAAGTTCCGGGGACTGCTTCAGGCCGGTTATGCGAATATCGCATCGAGATTCAGGGGAGTGACGCAAATTGGTGTCATGAACGATGCTGATGATTTTGGTGGTCTTGCCCAGGTTGGCATAGTCAACGACTCCACAGACTTCGTAGGAGCATTTCAGGCATTGGGAATGAACACGGCAGTGCGCTTTCATGGCATCGCTCAGGTGGCCCTGATTTTTAACAGTGCTGGTGAATTCAGAGGACTGGCTCAGGTAGGCTTTATGAATTTTGCCAATAATTTCAAAGGGTTACTCCAGGTTGGTCTGGTCAACAACATACGCGCGATTTATTATCTGTCGCAAAGGGACCTGAAGGACGACGGATTTATCCGCATGGTGCCTTTCAGAGGCGGAGTGTTCCGCGGGATACAGGTAGGACTGCTCAGCAGCGCCCACGTCCTGGAGGGTATTCAGGCGGGTAGTGTGAACATGGTTGACAGCGGAACCGGGGCTCAAGTGGGAATTTTCAGCCGGGCCGGTCTGTTCAGGGGACTTCAGGTGGGTGTGGTAAACATGACCACGGAGCTCAGGGGGCTTCAGTTGGGGTTGGTCAACTACACCTCCAGACTTCGGGGTGTCCAGATAGGACTTCTGAACATGAGCCGTTCGGGTGGTCTTCCTGTGATGGTGCTTGTCAATGCAGGATGGTGAAGGGCAGGCGTCTTTCACAAGGTGTCTATACGCGAGGACACGCTCATGAGAAGTCCGGCTCCTATCATGAAGGTGAGCACGGACGAGCCTCCATAACTGAAAAGGGGCAGGGTGATCCCCACCACCGGCATGAGGCCCATGACCATGCCCAGGTTTATGAACGTGTGCCAGAAGAACATGGCACCGACTCCCAGACACAGCACCGAAGCGAAACGGTCACGTGCCCGCAGCGCCAGGCGGATGGACCAGATGACCAGAACCGCGTAAAGGCCGATGAGTACCATGCCGCCTATGAAACCCCATTCTTCGCACCATACCGAGAAGGGGAAGTCACTCCACTGGGCAGGCAAAAACTTGTACTGGCTCTGAGTGCCCTGGAGAAATCCTTTTCCGAAGAAGTTGCCCGATCCAATGGCATATATGGACTGACGGATGTGCCAGCCTGATCCCGTGGGATCGGATGCTGGATCGAGGAACGTGAGGATACGGGCCTTCTGGTAGTCCTTGAGCACGAAAGTCCAGATCAGGGGAAGCAGGGCCAGACCAAAGGTGGCCAGGGTGAGAACCGAACGCAGCCTGAGTTTGAGCAGGAACATGATGGAGAAGAATATGAGCAGCAACATGATTCCCGTACCCAGGTCGGGTTGCAGCAGGATCATCAGGAACGGTATACCAACCAGCACCGACGGCATGGCCAGGTCCTTGATGGAACGACCTTCTTCAGTAGAGGGTGGGGATGCATGGATGTAGTGGCCCAGGGCGATGATGAGGGCCAGCTTCATGAGCTCGGACGGCTGGACGACAACGGGGCCCAGTACCAGCCACCTTTTTGCTCCGAGGGTGGTACGTCCTATAACGAGCACGAGTGCCAGCAAAAATAGCCCTATTGCATATATGGGATAGGCCAGGCGGTCGTAGACACGGTAATCGATGGCCGCGGTTATGAAGAATGCTGCAGTGCCAAGAAAAACGAAGTAAATCTGTTTGGTGAACAGCCGGGGACCAAGGAAGCGGGTGGCACTATACAAGTTGAGGAGGCCAATGGCCAGGATCGAAAATATTATGAGCAGTAGCGTCCAGTCGATGCGGACGAAAAACCGGCCTTCATGCTCGAACAATGATCACCTCACTCCCAGAAGAAGGTTCAGGGGTCATTCGGTTATGTCGGAGTCCTCTGCACTGATATCGTCAGCCAGATCGGGAAGCTCTTCCTCTTCCTGGGGTGCGAGATCCTGTAGTTTGCGGCCCCATACTATGACGTCATGAGGATGTTCTTTGCCGTCCAGTACGTGACGTACTAGTTGCCCCATGACTCGGAAACCGGCTGAGTGAAGGATTTCCGAACGGGTTGTGTCATCCACGCGGGCAAGAGCGAAGACAGATACGACTCCGTAGGTTTCACGGAGTTCGCGCATCAGTTCCATTATCATCCAGGAAGTGAAGTGGTGTTCCCTTTCTGTGGATGGAAGGGTGAGGATATCGATTTTTGCGTGTCCGAAAGCGTCGTTGATCTCGGCCGTGACCCAGAGTTTCTTGCGTCCCGAGCTGGCACGGACGCCTATGTGAGGCTGCGAGGCATCCTTGATGAAGGTGGTATAATGGGCATCCTGCCAGGCCTCGTCTATCAGATCCTGCAGATCCTCGGGCTCATCGATGAATGTTACCTTGATGCCCCTGGGTTCTGATATGGATGGTGGATCCTCGTCGAATTCGGGCCTTTTCTCGTGTGCCAGTTTTGCGATGCCGCCGGTTACTGGCTCACCATCCTCGTAGAGTCTGCTCATGACATAGGCATCAGCCGTACGGAAGTACAGCGGGACTACGGCTTCCTTGGAGAACCCCACGGTACGCCACGAGGATGTATCCTGTTTTTCCACCAGCGTGTAAACCTTGCGCAGACCCCTGAGTCTGGCGATGGTATCGAAGATTTGACATTTGCGCTTGTACTGCTGCATGCGGTAGTCGATCACACGCATGGTCTTGTTGGTGTGATCTATCAGAAGGGTCATGTCGATGTCCGGGCTCTTGTAATGTAGGCGCTCGTACAGGTAGGGCCTGTCTTTGCGCTGATCCTCGTTCTGCTGGATCAGTTCCTTCATCCCGGGGATGGCCTGAGATTTCCTGGCCTGCTGCTTCCTTCTTTTGGCTCCGCCCAACTTTTTGACTTTACCAGGCTTCTTGCTGATCATACGGATACCCCTCTCATCAGGATCAGCTTTTATAGTATCAAAGCAGTTCTAGTCAATACTGGGATGCTTTAATCGCAGTTACCTCGGACCCGGGATGGGGCTGTGCAGATACGCAAACCGTTCGGATGGGCCGTGTATGGGGCTTCAGATGTCTTGCCTAGTCAGGCCCTCCATGCTACAGGAAGGAGCGGAGGTGCATATGACCGGACGACCCATAACCGTGCTCAGGCTTGGCGAGGTGTTCCTCAAGGGACGCAACCGTTCTTGGTTCCTGAAGAAACTGGTGGACAACGCAAAGCGTATCTCGCCAAACATCCAGCTCCGTCATTCCCGCATCATATGTACCGATCCAGTTCCTCCAGAGGAGTTCACGCGTCTTTTTGGCATAACCAGTATCAGCCCTGCCCGGGAGATTTCCCAGAATCTCGATGAGGCAGCCGATGCAGCAGTGGAACTGCTCAGTGACCTCAGGCCGGAGTCGTTCAAAGTAGAGGCCGTACGCAGTGACAAGTCGTTCCCCGTGAAGTCGCCAGACATAGCCCGACAGGTGGGAGGGGAGATCGCCGAGCGTACCGGCCTTCGCGTGGACGTCCACGATCCGCATACCGTGGTACTGGTGGAAATCGGTCGCGAGCTGTCTTTTGTGTCGGCTGGCCGTATTCCGGGTCCCGGCGGGTTGCCGGTGGGAGTCTCCGGGCGCGGCATTCTGCTTCTTTCCGGTGGCATCGACTCTCCGGTGGCAGGATCCATGATGCTCAAACGTGGTATGGATGTCGTCCCGCTGTGCTTCCATGCGCCTCCATATACCGATGATAGGTTGGTGGAGAAACTGACCTCCCTTGCCCGCCGTCTTCACGACTGGGGTGGCAGTGACACCATGTACCTTGCCAACTTCACCGAGGTTCAGAAAATCCTCAGATACCTTTCTCCGGGGAAGCTCACCATTATCCGCTACCGCCGCATGATGATGCGTGTGGCCTCTCTACTGGCGGAGCGTCTGAGGGCTCAGACCATCATCACCGGAGAGTCCCTTGGGCAGGTGGCCAGTCAGACCATTCAGAACATGACAGCCATAGAAGATGCAGCCCGTCTGCCTGTCATGCGTCCTCTCATTGGGCTGGACAAAGAAGAAATTATAAAAAGAGCAAAGAAATTAGGTAGTTACGAGATTTCTATCATTCCTCAGGAAGATACCTGTACTCTTTTCGCGCCTCCTTCACCCGAAACCAAGGCAAAACTGGAGGTGGTCGAGAAAAGCGAGTCTTCCGTGGATGTATGGGACATGGCCCGCTCTCTGGTGGACTCACTCGAGGAGGTGCATCTGTGAGTCGCGTACTTGCAGTGGACTATGGAACCAAACGCATCGGCCTGGCAGTCTCCGACGAGGGACGAGTGCTGGCCTCACCTCTAGAGGTGGTAACCCCCAAGACGGCCAGGGAACCGGTATCCTATATAATAAAACGCGCTACCGAACTCGGCTGCTCCACCATAGTGGTGGGGATGCCTTATGCCCTCGACGGATCCATGAGTCCCATGACGAGGCGTGCGGAGGCATTCGCCGGGAAGTTGGAAAAGGCATTTTCCGGGGAAGTGGTACGCCTAGACGAGCGGTTTACGTCTAAGGAGGCAGAGGCCGTACTCCTGGCCCAGGACGTGAGCCGGGCCCAGCGGCGCAGGGTCGTGGACAAGGTGGCAGCGGCCATAATTCTTCAGACATATCTGGACATGCAGTCATCGCGATGAACGATAGAATCTCGAGATACATAGGCTTGGCAACTTTTATTTTGTCCCTGACACTCCTCGGCACGGTGGGCTGGCGGCTTTATGGCTTTTTGTCGCGGTATGCCGACACCCCCTTTGGTTCCGGTGGCGAGGTGAGCATATCCATTCCCAGAGGGGCCACCTTCACCCGAATCGCCCGTATGCTCCATGAGGCCGGAGTCGTGGAAAATCCCCTGTATTTTCGCATGTTTGCTATGTTTGGTTCCGGTATTCCGGTGGTAAAGGCCGGGCAGTACACATTTAGCAGGCCGGCCTCTCCGGTTGAGGTGCTGCGGGTACTGAGGGCTGGCCCGAAAATCCATCTGGTCAGGGTGACGGTGCCGGAGGGCAAGAACATACTGGAAGTGTCGCAAATTCTTGCCGGCGCAGGACTTGGTGACCGTAGTGACTTCCTGTCCCTCATGCGCGACAAGGACCTTGCAGCAGAGCTAGGGGTCAAGGGCCCGTCCCTGGAGGGGTACCTCTTCCCCGAGACGTACAAGTTCCGCAGGGGATCGTCACCAAAAGAGATACTCTCGTACATGGTCAAGATGCACCACAGGGTATGGGCCAGGCTCATAAAGGAGCATCCTAGAGGTTGGCGCTGGCTTCAGACCACCGTGGGCTTCGGACATCACGAGGCCGTGATCATGGCATCCCTGGTGGAGAAAGAAACCGGCGTTCCAAAGGAGCGGGGGCTCATCGCCGGCGTGTTCTACAACAGACTGTTGCGCCCGGATTTCAAACCAAAACTGCTCCAGACGGATCCCACCATCATATACGGCTGCACGGTGCCCTTGGTGAAGAGCCGGGCATGTCGGAAGTTTCACGGACGCATCCGGCGCATCCATCTAGTGGACAGGGACAACCCCTACAGTACCTATACCCATGAGGGTCTGCCTCCTGGGCCCATATGCAGTCCGGGGCGTGCGGCCCTACTGGCGGCCATCAAGCCCACACCCAGCGATTATCTGTACTTCGTGGCCAAGACTCCAGGTGGAGAGCATTACTTTTCCCGCACCAGAGAAGAACACGAGCGTGCGGTGGACAGGTACATCAGAAAGAAGAGGTGAAACATGACAGACAGCAAGAAGACAGGACTTCCATTCGATGTGGACGTTGACGAGGACATCGCCCTCGGGGTGTATTCCAACACATTCATAATCAATCAGACGGATCAGGACTTCATACTGGACTTCGCTTTCAGGGCACCCGGACTGGAACGGGCAAAGATAGTCAGCCGCGTGGTGGTCACCCCCACACACATGAAGCGTCTGGCTTATCTCATGATGGAAAGTGTGAAAAAGTATGAGGAACGTTTCGGAGAGATCGACATCAACACGAAACCAAAGACTCCGGTGAACTGACCAGTGCCAGACATTTTAATAAGAGGCTCGTGCGCCTTCAGGAAAGGATCAGGGGGCTGGATCCTGGAGGATCCCGTCTTGGGAACACCCATGCCTGGCAGGCGCGTCCATGCCTTGGCCATCGCCGGGGACGGCCAAGAGCAGATCTCCGGCGAAGCCAATCTCACCACTGACGCCAGTGGCCTGGTGCGTCCTCCCAAAGGCAGGTGGAAGCTGGTTTATGACGGCGACGAGCTCTATGACGGTTGCTCGTCGGTGGTGGAAGTCAGCACAAGATCTCCGTCAGAGCCCCATGTGGGCAAGATAGTGGAAGCAGCCGGCATCATGATGGCCGGACTGGCCATGTTCATGGTTTGGTGGCGTCTGCGTGGATCGCGCCGGGGGCACGGTACCATCAGCCGTTCCCGATCAACGCTCGTGACGTGGCTTGGAGCAGGCAGGGAACGACTGACGACCTATTCTGGTGACGGATCGGTCATGCCTGAGGTCGGATTTCTCGTAGTGGGACAGGGCAGTGCATACAGAGGTGTCACGGATACCCGTGGCAGGGCCACTATTCCGGGAACAGTGCTACCGGGCACGATTTTCCTCTTTACTCCCAGGGGGCTGGTGGCTTCGGTGAAACTTGGTCCACATGGTCCCTACGATGTGACGGTACCTGAGCATGAACGCGAAGTCCTGGAGGCTTTCTTCACCCTTCTCGAACTGCTTGGCGAGCCGGATGCGAGGCTCAAAACTCCGCGGCAGGCGTTAGATTCCGGACTTTTAGCGCGCGAGGTAGCGGCTGGCATAGAGCAGTGTGCTTTTGGGGATAATTGTGAAAGTGACCTGCATCACTTTGCTAACTACTTGAAATCATTAATAAATCAGACAACCGTAAAAAATGTCAATTGAAAATTTGTTCATAAGGCTTGTAGGAAGCGTTCACAAGGCGCTATTACATGATGCATGAAAACTTTTTCCTTGACTATAACGGTTGCGCTGCCCTACTTCATTCGTGCAAGCAGGCAAGGGCCTGCCGCGAGGAAGAAAATGAAAGTATACATCTTCCCAGTAATTCTAGCGTCATTCATGATCTCGTCCGTTGCCCAGGCAACACCGGGTGAGGGGACCGGCGATAATCGCGGTGCCGAAGCCGTCCTCTCTAAGTCCGCGAAGAACAACCACAAGAAATCCCGGAATTATTCCGTGCGGCTTACCCTGGGCTCCAATCACCGGCTGAATCTCGAGCCAGACAATGCCGAGTGGATCACCAGCCTTTCCATCTCTGCCAGTTACAGACTTGGCAAGGCACTGGGTCTGTCCGGTTGGGGCAAGTATTTCGGTCTGAGCGCATCGTGGAGCACGTCCAACGAGATTGTGGGTAACAGTGCTGCATACCGGACTAGTTACTTCTCCAACCCGTCCTTCCTTTCGGAGAATCCCACCTATCTCGGTGTGGACGACGGAATCCTGTCCGACAAAGAGGCCGAGGACGTGCCCAGGGAAATAGACGGAACCCAAAAGCGCATAGACTACAGCGATGTGGTCTTCACTCTCTCCCACGGACGGCTGGCAAAGCTTCCTTGGAAGGTAGGGCTTTCAGGTTCCATCGGAGCGGTATTGCCTATCTCTCTCCAGTCCCGCAACAAGGGTCTCATCACCAAGATAGACTACAGCCTGGGACTCGACAAATCGTTCAAGATCAACAGTAAGATCAGTCTGTCACTGGCTTACAACCTTACTTTTACACACTATCTGTACAAGTATGTCACTCCCACGACTCAGGCTCTCGACGAGCCGATAACGGTGAATGGCAGGCAGTACGATACCTACACATACGAGAATCCGGTGCGGAACAACGAGTTCGCATTCACCAATGCTCTCTCCGCGGCCATGACCTACGGTTCCAAATGGCGTTTCTCCATGACCTACGGAATTCTCACCATGCGCACCTATGGATGGGACGACTGCAGCTACACCCTTGACGACGGTCAGGTGATCAACGTGTGCGAAACCACCAATGATGTGCGTGGTTATGACGACGGTGGACGCGGCAGGCGTGACTACCAGATGTTCTCTCTAGCTGGTTCCTACAGGGTGAACGACATGGTTTCGGTCTCCGCCGTGCTCAACACTTTTACACCCCAGCTCAAACCGGATGCCCATACTTATCAGCAGCCGTTCATCTCCATGAGCAGGAACAACTACAGTTCCCTGCTGTTTAGGGTGACGGTTTCACCTGAGAAGATTTATGATCATTTTGCCAACGATAACAAGAACGTGAAGTGAAACGGGAGGTAATACAATGTTTCGCAGACTCGTCTCGGTAATCCTTCCGGCAGCCCTGCTTATACTGACACTGGGTTGCGCGAAGGAGAGACCCCCAAGGTCTTTTGTCCAGCCAAACGTACTAGCCAAGTCGGACTTCACCGGACTGTGGTACTATGTCCCCACCGTGGTGGACGTGGGCTACGGCTCCAGTGTGACCTTCATTGGTGAGACATCCATGGATATCGCCATAATCAAGTGGGATATCCAGGAAGACACCCTTTTCGCCCGTCTCGCCTATGACCGTATCATCGGCGCAGAGCAGGGCTCCCACCAGAACTGGGAAGGCGAAATCATCGGTGCCTGGCCCATCAGTCACTTCGACATCATCCGTGATTACAACGCCGCCACTGGCGAGGAAATCAACGTGATCCGTGAGTCCACGGAGCGTCCGTGGTACGAGCGTCAGTTCATCCGCGTACACTGGGAGAGCAACAGGACCGATTCCTGGGCCATGTTCTGGCCTCATATGGTCAGCGTCTCTTCTGTGTCCTACTTCCCCACGGATCCCAACGATCCCGACTATCCGAAGTATGTGCGCAACGAGGATGGCGAGCTGGTATACATCGGCGTAACCACCAAAGTGGTCATCGGTCCCCAGATGCGTTCCCTCGACGGCTGGGACTTCATGGGCATCACCGCCATTCCGGACTGCTTCTTCTTCGATTCCACGCTGTCCTGCAACTCCACCACCATCAAGGTGCGTCATGCTTTCTGGAAGATCGATCCCGATCACGAGTACGCTCCCCTGGAGTACACCCAGAAAGACATGGACAGGTTCGGATTCTTCACTGTTCAGCGTGACACCTATAACAGGCAGTATGGCGAGCTCATCCAGTCCCGCAAATACTATGCCTCCAGGTGGAACTTCTTCGGCGAGGTCTTCAAGAAGGCCACAACCGAGGCCGAGGCCGAGCAGTATGCCGAGTACGACAAGCATGAGCCTGTCGACGGCGAGTACTTCACCTGCCCCGGTGGCGGCCAGCCTTGCCGCTATCTCGACGACGGTACCAAGGTCTACATCACCGGTGCCAAGATCTATCACGAGGCAGACATCAAGGATTCCAATGCAACAAATAAAGTATACTGCCCCATGGATCATGACGTGAACTATGACGATTACAGTTACCGTAAGCATCCCTGCTTCTACAAGGACGACGGTATGGAGTACACGGAGGCCCGTCCCGTATGTGAGGCAGTGGACGCCGTGGATGGCGACTCGTCTTCTGACTGCATAGCCCGCCAGGACATGGAGTATGTCCAGCTGCGCTACAGCGAGCGTCCCTTCAGACCCATGGTCTACTACCTCAACCCGCTGTTCCCCTATGACACTCTTTGGGGTTACATACAGGATGCTCCCGAGAAGTCTCCTCAGTATCTCGATATAAGCCCGGCGGCGGATGGAGATGCTGGCAACCACTTCATTGGCTCCGTAAAACGTCTTTTCGACAGCTGGGCCAACATGCACAACGAGTGGCTCGATCAACTCAAGGTATCCCGCCAGATGCAGGCAGATGACGGTAGCTGGGTAGAGGTCAACTCCGTCCTGCTGTGCCCCTACATCCCCAAGGATTACGACGGTCCCGACATTTATGCATATGGCTCCCATGGTACTGTGAAGTGTGAGAAGGACATACGCCCCGGTGACTTCCGCCACAATCAGGTGGTGTGGGTGGATGCTCCCCAGCAGTACAGTCCCCTCGGTTATGGTCCCGCACTTCCGGATCCGCTGACCGGTGAGGCCATATCCGCAGTGGCCAACATCTATGGTGCACCTCTCGACTGGTACGCCGCTTACGCCCGCGACGTGGTGCGCATGCTTACCGATGAGAACTTCCAGTGGGATGCCTTCCTGCTTGGTGACTATCAGTACTCCTGGGTGGAGATGAACCGCCTCGGCTGGAAAGGCAAGAGCGGTTTCGAGCGTCCCGTCAAACTCGACTGGATGGGTCGCGCCACCATGACCGAGCCCGTGTCACGTGAAGCCCTTAAGCGCATGTATCACAACATGGACTTCTCCTGGGCTGCCGGCGGTCTCGCTCCTCAGTCCCATCTGGTACTCGGACAGGGCCCCAAAGCTCTCTACGACTCCATCAAGGCCAGGATTCATGCCCTTTCAGCTACAGGTGCCTTTGGCGACGGTACTGGCAACTACTCTGGTTATGCACGCCTCGAGATGCTGCGCGACACAGTCATCGAGGACAAAATGATGAACTCCAACATCCTGCTGGCTAAGGCTCCCGAGCTTCTTGCCGCAGGTTACGATCCCGCTACGGTAAGTTCCCAGAATCTGCCCTACGGTTCCGATATCCGTAAGCAGGTGTCCCCGCTCACATGGCTCAACCTGTCCTATGTCCGCATGATGGACAAACTGCGCTTCCAGAACTTCCGCAATACAGTCATGTATCTGGAGATGATTCCCTTCGAGGAGCCTGCCTCTTATGGCGTTGCCAAGGCTCTAGTGGATTCCTACTGCGAGAATGGCTGGAATGATGGCGCCAATGGCACCAAATGCGGCCAGACCATCTACGAGTACCTGCGTCAGCACATATTCTGGGCAGTGACCCTTCACGAGATGGGCCACAACATGGGTCTTCGTCACAACTTCAAGGGCTCCTACGATGCCATGAACTACCTTGATCAGTACTGGAATATCCGTGCTGCTGACCATACCGTTGGTCCGCGTACCAGCGACCCCGAGACCCAGTACGAGATCGAGAACAGAATTCACGAGTATGAGTGGACATCTATCATGGACTACGGCGCCAAGTTCAACTCCGACTTCTCCGGATTCGGAAAATACGACAAGGCCGCCATCTTCTATACCTATGCCGGTCTCCGTCAGGTCTTCAATGAGGTGAACAACACCAACGGCATCACGCTGATGCAGAACTTCACCGAGTTCTCTTATCCTGCAGCCATCGACTGGGGTTCTCTGAAGGCTGTGCATTACACCAAGTTCTACACTTTCGCAGATCTCTCCGATAAGAACCGTACCTGGGTTCCCAATGCCTGGATCGCCAAGCATCCCAGAACCGAGCAGTGGGCCACCATAGCCGACCTCGATCCCGAGGGACATTCCCGTCTGATGGTTCCCTACATGTTCTGCTCCGACGAGTTCCGTCAGGTATCCTTGGGCTGCAACTATTTCGACCGTGGTGCAGATCTCTACGAGATCACCCAGAACCAGATTCAGTCCTATGAGAACTACTACATTTTCAACAACTTCAGCCGCGGTCGTCTGACCTGGGGCTGGAACACCGGTTCCTATCTCCACCGTATATTCGGCAGGTACTTCGACATTCTCCAGAATCACGTACAGTACTATGTGCTGTGGTACTCAATCTTCGTGGACGACCTCAAGCAGTACTTCGAGCAGCTTAGCTGGCTGCCTCCTGGCGAGGCCGGTGTCGAGGCTTACTTCACCGATGACGAGAACGGATTCGGTTGGTGGACTGCTGCAGTCAACGATATATTCAATACCTTTACACGTGTGCTCACCATGCCGCAGCCCGGCTGCCACGTGAAGCATACATCCACTGACGGACGTACCTACTACGAGTTCACCTACGATCAGATATCCCAGGCCGAGTGCGCTCAGCGTCAGCAGTGGGGTGACGAGGTCGTATGGGTGCCCTTCATCGCTGGTAAGTTCATCGATGATTCCTGGGATTGGGATTACGGTTATCAGTGGTATATGAAGATGATCCGCCGTGGTCAGTTCTTCGACCGTGCCCTGGCCATCCAGGTGCTGGCAGAGGCAAGCAACAACTTCCTCGGCCGCGACACCCAGGAAGACCTGCGTAAGTACACCATTAACTTCATGAGGGTCTATCCCAGCCAGATTCTGGACTACATCGGCGCCATCCAGGCCAACGATTGGAATGCCATCGCTCCGAGAGTCTGCCAGACCGAGACTCTGACCACGGACAATGGCGATCTGCCTGTTGCTACTGCCATAGACTATGTGGACGGTGCAGACATGAAGCGCGCGGCCTGCGCCGACGTCGGTGGTTCTCTCCAGGGCATCATCAGCCCCGAGACGACCTTCACCATCCAGCTGTACACGGCTGCCTTCGGTATGGCCATGTTCCCCATGAACTACAGCCAGGAATTCGTGGATTACTCCAGGATTTACGTCCAGGGTGACTCTGCTCCGGACTTCTCACACCTGGGCGGTGACGTGGTCACCTTCACCGATCCCTTCTCCCAGAAGGTTTACTGGTCTGTGAAGTATCCTGACAGAGTTCAGGGTGGCGACAGCTACTACGTCTCCATCGGCGCCCGCATGATTGATTATGCCAACTATCTGAGGGGCATGTGGGAGACCGCCAGCAACGATTACCAGAGCAACCCCACGGATGAGAATTACGACCATCTGGCCGATGTCACCCGCGAGCTCAAGAATTACGTGGAGAACCTGGAGATGTTCAGGTCTCTCTCCCACATCTACGAGTTCGTGAACTGGTGATAGCCGTTCACCCGGATTCATCCCTTCGGCATAATATCCTCATTTGACATAGCGTAATGAAACAGGGGGGCACAAAACCCCACCGCTTTACTCCTTGCTGTCTGCATCTGCGGAAAATCCATAGAAAATTCAGCGGTGATGCGTTAGGATTCCATTCCGTTGGAGGGGTACATGGCCTCGGTGGAATTCAGGAACGTTGTAAAGAGGTACAGTGACCACACCGTGATCAGCAAACTGAACCTCTTCATCCCCGACGGTAAATTCGTCGTACTCGTGGGCCCTTCAGGCTGCGGTAAATCCACTACACTTAGAATGATAGCAGGGTTGGAAGACATTACGGAAGGGGACCTGTTCATTGGTGAGCGTAGGGTCAATGACGTGCTGCCTAGGGACAGGGACATTGCCATGGTCTTCCAGAATTATGCTCTTTATCCGCATATGACTGTTAGGGACAATCTGTCCTTCGGTCTCAGACTCAGAAGGATTCCACCGTCCGAGATAGAAAAGAGGGTGGCTGATGCAGCAGAGATGCTGGGACTTCAGGAGTATCTAGACCGCCGGCCATCTCAACTTTCAGGAGGTCAGCGTCAGCGTGTTGCCATGGGACGGGCTCTTGTCAGACGTCCCCAGGTCTTTCTTTTCGACGAGCCCCTGTCCAACCTGGATGCAAAGCTGCGCGGCGAGATGCGCCGTGAGATAGCAAGGCTTCATCACCGTCTGCAGACGACCATGGTATATGTTACACATGATCAAGTCGAGGCCATGACTCTGGCCGATATCATGGTAGTGATGGAAAAAGGACGCATACGTCAGGTTGGCAATCCCATGGATGTATACAGTCAGCCGGCAGATGCCTTTACTGCGGCCTTCATCGGTTCTCCCACGATAAATCTCCTGCCCGTGGAAGTGCGTACGGGAGAGGTGGAACGCATAACCACCATCGAGGGACAGGGATTCTCTCTTCAGGTGACAGCACGGTTCATGCACTATCAGGGTGATGGGCTCATGGGTATACGTCCCGGGGATGTCCGCCTGAGTTCAGACACTGGCAATCTGCAGGGACGCATAGACGTCATGGAACCCCTGGGGCACAGAGTGCTTTATACGGTGGATACTCCTGCCGGTTCCGTGTTGTGTGAGCTGGATGCGTCAGAAGCTCGATGGAAGCCCGGTGATGCCGTACATGTAGTGTTCCCCATGGAACTGGTTCATCTCTTCGAGGCAGATGGCGATCAGAAGTCACTGCTCCTTGAGGGGGGCACGATATGAGGTCAGCAGAAGTCTCCTCCTGCCTTGCTGGGTCTCAGGCTACTCCGGCTGGTCATGCCTCGACTCTGATGGTGGTGGCGCTTCTTTTCATGGCGGTGTCTTTTCTCTCAGGATGCTCTCCAGCCTCGAGAGATGACGCCCGTACGGTGGTTTTGTGGCATTCCTACACAGGTAGGGAACGTACTGCCCTCGAAGAGGTCGTCCGTAAGTTTAACAGCACGAACGGCGATGGCATCAGGGTTGAACTACTGTCGGTGGGTTTTTCCAATCTTCCTGACAAACTGGTTAATTCCATTCCCCGCGGACAGGGCCCTGACCTTTTTATCTTTGCTCATGACAGACTGGGTGACTGGGTAGACAAAAAGCTTCTCATGCCCATCGACTACTGGACGACGCCCGAACTACTGGACACGTTCGTTCCATCCAAGACAGTGACAGCCTTCATAAAGAATGGCAGGCTTTACGCCCTTCCCATGACGGCCAAGACACTAGTGCTCTATTACCGCACTCTGCCTGATGGCAGGAATCCCGGAGTCGAGATAGCGTCTCTCCGTTCCCGGGGTCACTGGAATATGTCATCCTTTTTGAAGATAGCACGCCAGTATACCGGAAAGTGCCTGTGGAACAGTGATCTCAGATGTTATGGACTGGGAATTCAGGTGTCATCCTACCATTTCGCACCATTCCTCCACGGGTTTAGCGGAACGTTCATGGATAGTCAGTGTCATCCTACGATAGTGTCGCATTCTTCCATGGAAGCAGCTCGCTTCTTCAGGGACATGGTATGGAGCGGTAGCGGTAGGGCCGTAGTACCACCGGAATTGTCCTATTCTCTCATGGCCGAGATGTTCAATACCGGAGAACTGGCCACGGTCATCTCTGGTCCATGGTTCATGGGCAGCATAAAACCAGGGATACACTATGGCATGGTTAGGCTTCCGGCTATGGCTGGCCACAGCGCCAGGCCGTTTCTGACCATCGAGGGATTGTACATGAGTTCCCGTGCACGCAGACCGAATGCGGCTTTCAAGGTCATGAGATACCTGGTGTCGAAGCAGTCATCTCTGGTTAGGGCCGTAGATGGTGGACAGCCGCCCGTTGTACACGGGGTGATCAGATATGTGAAGAACAGCTCGATGGCTAGGCATACCCTGACACTACGTAAGGCTATGGAGGATGCGATTCCCATACCGTCATGTCCCCAGGCCAGTGTAATCTGGCCCCCATATACCAAGGCACTTACAGCTATAGCGGGTCGGGGTGCTTCAGTGCGCCAGGCCCTGGAGGAAGCTAGATGGGAGATAGGCAAATACCTGGGCGCCTGCTTGAGTCGCTGAAGAGCTGGGCAGTCGCCCTGCTGGCGGTACTGCCACTGCTAGTGGTGTATCTGTGGAGTGCAGGACAGGTTCAAGAACAGGAGTTCCGTACCACGGCTCAACTCAATGCTTTTGAGTGTGTGGGTTCTTCAGAACCCTGTGTTCCGGTATGGGTTCTTAGGCCTGAGCCATATATGGAAGGCTCTTTGGTACGTTTCAGGGTTATTGGGACAAGGCCATCAGGTAAGGTGTCCCGTGAAAAAGACGCCAAACTCCCCAGATGGGCACACGATCTGGCCGTTGAGGCCTGGCAATCCAGGAAAGGGGCTGTGAGATGGGTGTCTAAGCCCGGACATTCGGCCATAAGAACGGCGGTGTTCATGGATGATACCGTGCATGTGGGTCAGGCGCCTGTCAGGGGACAGTATCCTGACGTACCTTGGGAACATCTCCTCGTATTATTCGTTTTCTCGCTGTTCATGCTTCTGCTTCCTCCCAGGCCCGTTCCCGTCATCATGAGTTTCGTGGCCTTCTTCTACCTTGCCAATGGCATGTTTGGATACAGAGCAGATGCAGAGCCAGACTGGATTTATTCCTTTTCCCACATCTATGAAGGTACGGATACGGCTTTGGTTGTGGTCTGGTTTTTGACTGCGGCAATTTCTCTTTTCATTTCAATAAGTTATGCACTCAATAGGTTCAAGGGATGGTGCCGTACACTGAAGGAACACCGCATTGCCTACACGTATGTCCTTCCTGCCATCCTGGGTATGGGCATCCTGGTGCTCGTACCCTTCGCCTTTGGAGTCACCCTCGGATTCTTCAATCACTGTAAGGGCGATTACACATTCGTAGGGCTCAGGAATTTTTGGGAGATTCTGTCCGGCGGCGGTGCCTCCATTACCAATCCCCTCAACTTCTGGTTCACTTTGGGAGTTACCCTCATGTGGACGTTTCTGAACGTGTTGCTTCATGTGTCCATTGGCCTCGGACTTGCCCTGCTCCTCAAGAATCCGCTTCTCAAAATGAGGTCTGTTTACAGGGTACTTCTCATCCTGCCCTGGGCAATGCCTAATTACATCACGGCACTGATGTGGAAAGGAATGTTTCAGCAGCAGTATGGAGCGGTGAATATTCTACTGGACAAACTCGGTCTGGGGGGAGTGTCCTGGTTTTCATCGTTTTGGACTGCCTTTACTGCCAATGTGGTCACAAATACATGGCTGGGGTTCCCTTTCATGATGGTGGTGTCCCTTGGCGCACTTCAGAGTATACCCACATCTCTTTACGAGGCCGCCGATGTAGATGGTGCATCATCATGGCAGAAGTTCTGGAACATCACACTGCCCCTTTTGAGGCCTGCTCTGTTTCCGGCCATCGTCATGGGCTCCATCTGGACCTTCAACATGTTCAACGTCATTTATCTAGTATCAGGCGGAGAGCCTGGCGGTTCCACCGATATTCTCATCACCGAGGCATATCAGTGGGCATTCAAACGGGGAGAGCGTTACGGACTGGCAGCGGCTTATGCGGTCCTGATTTTCATCATTTTGCTGCTATATTCCTGGTTTGCCCAGAAACTCACGGAACAAAAACTGGACTGATTATGAAAAGTTCAATTATTTCAATATGTTATTATTTTAATATCCTGGAGTGGAGTTGAGTCATGTCCAGATGGAAGACCATACTGATCCACGGATTTTTGATATTCTTCACAGCCATGACGCTGTATCCGGTGCTCCTGGTAGTACGCAAGTCCGTCACTCCAGGTGACAATTTCGAACGTTCACTGTCTCCGATTCCCTCCAGGGTGACGCTGGACCACTACTCCGAGGTGATTGGCAGCAGGGATTTCAACGGCCGTCCATTATTTTGGAGAATCGTCCTGAATTCCGTTGTCCTGTCTCTGGCAACGACACTGGTGGGCATGTTTCTGGCGTCCACATCGGCCTATGCCTTCAGTAGACTCAGATTTCCAGGACGCAGGATGGGACTCATGATGTTCCTGGTGGTGCAGATGTTCCCGGCCACACTCATAATGATTCCGCTGTACGTGATCCTTGACAAACTTGGACTCCTGGATTCCCTCGTTGGTCTCGTGCTCGTGTATTCGACCACTGCCATCCCGTTTTGTGTTTGGACCCTAAAGGGCTACTTCGACACCATTCCCAGGGAGATAGAGGAAGCCGCCTGGATAGATGGGGCCACCCGTTTTCAGATGTTCTGGCGTATCGTGATTCCTCTATCCCGCCCGGCACTGGCAGTAACGGCCCTTTTCTCGTTCATGACCGCATGGAACGAGTACATTCTAGCTGAGACCTTCCTGTCCAGGGAGACCTCCTATACCCTTCCGGTGATGCTGCAGCATTATGTGGGGACTCATTCGACTCAGTGGGGCAAGTTCGCCGCCGGCGCAGTACTCGTATCCATTCCGGTGATGGCCCTTTTCTATATTCTCCAGAAACATCTGGTATCAGGACTCACGGCTGGTGGAGTGAAGGGCTGAGGCGTGCTTGCCATCAGTCTTCTTCGGCGTTTTCCGGCTCTTCCGTACTGCTGCCATCGTCTTCAGGCATCTGAATTCCGGCTTTCGAAGCTAGCTTCTGCAGGGTGAGGAGCGTCTCCTCCAGTGTGTTGAGGTCGGTGGGGGCGTAAATGGTGGCAGCAAGACCACTTCCCCACCATAGACTTATGGAGCAGTTACCCAGAAGATCGAGCTGCTGAGGAGTGAGGGGAGTCAGAAGATCATCCGAGAAAAAGCCGTTGTCCCAGATGACCACCTCCCGGCCGGTTTGTGATGCATGCACGGTGAATCTTGGAGCTGCTGATATGAGATAAGGCAAGATGGAAACCCGGGCGAGGGTGACGAATTCCCAGTCGGGTTCACCTTCGGGTTCGCCGACGTTCAGGGAGATGGATTCCACTTCTCCGGAAGCACACTCAACCGCTCCAGAGGCCGGGAACCAGGGAAATCGTTCTTTTAGGAACGGTATGGCGTTGCTACACTTGAGACCGGTCTCGTGCTGTTCTGGCATGAATGGCAGGACATAAAGAAAAGCCCACACGATTATCGCCTGTGGCCAGACGTCTCTGGAATGATAGGGCCCGTAGGCTACGAATGACCACATGAGGAGTACGGACGACGTGAACCAGCCCCATCTTCTTCCTGTGAGCAGGTATGCCGTGACGAGATAGGACAGTGCCCACAGACTGAGCCCAACGCTCAGGCGGGCAGCCCAGCCCACGGGAGATGGGATTCCCAAGATGGCCGTCAGTATGCCAGGAACATCGGGATTAATTCTGTGCACCAGCATCACTGCGGCACTGAACAGGAGCGATCCAGCGGCTGCAGGGACTGATACTGGTGGTCTGAGCAGCATGATCCACGCAATGGGGGCAAAGAGATACGTTTCTTTGGCAGCGGCGAACAGAAGGCCTGGAAGTGAACCATCCATGGAGTACGAGGCCATCTGGCCGGCAAGCACGAGTACTGATGGAAGTACGGCCAGCAGATACACCGCTCTTTTTCTTAGGGGCACACCAATAGTAAAGGAGAATGCCAGACCTGAGGCGATTGTGAACAAAGAGCCGACCACGTGATATATGTCCATGCCAAGGCCCTGACGGGACAGGAAGAAGTGTATGGCTGCATATATCAGGGAAGGAGCTATCATACCGAAAACCACCACTGCTCCCAGACGGAGGTGTCCGCCACCCGGCAGCCTCACCAGTCTCGCGGTCAGGAGGATCGACAGCACGAAAGACATCACCTCGACGAATGCAGTGGTCGCCAGGGCTAGCCACTGCCAGGAAGAGATGAGATTATCCGGCTGGGGAGAAGAGCCCAGGAATCTGAACCATACCCGGTCTATTCCAATGTAGAGTAGTATGCCCAGGAGTAGAAAGTTCCATAGAAAGGCCACATCACGGTCATACCACAGGCGTGCCCTTCCAGCAGATGGCGGTGCTTTTGAAACAGGGGGCTCTGCAGCATTATCGGCAGTCAGGGAAGTCATGAATCATCCATAGAGGCATCATATGAGGATTATTTCCTCTTCTAGCTCGCTGTCACTGCTCTCTAGTTCCTGTAGCCGTTCTTCACTGAGACGGTCGAAATATGACTTGAGTTGTGGAACCACTTCCACGAGTTTGATGAAAGTGGCCTTGGGAAGGAAAAGGAGTGTTCCAGAGTCTATGGCGACTACGGAGGCAGTGGCCGGGGAGTCCTTTATCAAGGATATCTCTCCGAATACATCAGAGGGACCAAGTTCTGCGATCATTTTTTCGGTGGATTTGCCAAGGTCCTTGATGACGGCCATCTTCCCGGTGAGAATGAGATAAAGCCCGTGCCCATCTGAGCCTTCTTCTATGATCACCTTGCCCCGGTCTGCTTTGAAAGGAATGAACCGGCGGAGCAGTTCTGTGCGCTGTTCCCTGGTAAATGGCCTGAAGATAGGTGATGTATTCATGAGATTGTCGAGCATGCGTCTTTGGGTGAATCCCGCAAGGGCGTCGGCAAAACTCGGACTACGTGAAGCGAGTACCTTTATGGCCCTGGCAGGGAATTCCAACAGCAGAGACGGATGTTCGGCTATGACGGAGGCTGTGCGTATGCCTTCGTGGACGATGGCCATCTCGCCGAAAAGGGCGCCGGGATTGAGTCTCAGCAGAACATGCTGTTTGCCGTCACGGAGTCGGGTGACCATGACCCTGCCTGTGGCAAGTATGTAGAATCTATCGCCGACATGTCCTTCCTGAATGATGAACTGTCCGGATGCCTTGGATGAAACTTCAATTATTTCAGCAAGTTGCATAAAATCACGTTCTTTCAACTCAGAAAGGAAGACCATTTTCAGATGGCGCTGAGGCATGGCGGGCCAGCGTGACGGGTCTATAGCAGCGTTCACCAGTGCATCGAGATCGAGTTCCTCGGCAGGTGGGTCCACTGGTGTATCATCAGGCAGGGGGGCCAGACGGGGGGCCATGTCGCTCAGCAGTGTAGAGTCGGCACTATAGCGTACCACCATCTCGTTCCAGAGCTCCCGGGTAGGCTCTCCCAGTATCTCCAGACGTTTGATGAATGCCATGGCCGTGGCCGGATGGTTGGCCCGTATGGCGAGGTATGCCGAAGCCCGTAGTACGTCGATGGCCTGAGAACGGTGTCCACGGGCAAGCAGGAGCCTTACCAGTATGCTGCGGATGTCCAGGTCTGCGGGATCAGCCGTGAGGGCAGCCATGCATCCTTTGAGGGCGCCTTCTGTGTCTCCACGGGCCTCGAGAGCGGCCGTGTATTCCTTGAGTGATGCGTACGTGACTTTCACTGATGTCCTCCAGCCATATAACTAGTTGAGATTATTAATATTTTTTTATAACAGCCACAGGGCGAAAAAATACCACGTATCTTTGGTCATTTCCAGACTGTTTATTGAAACACCTAGATGACACTACTGGAAGGTGCCAACCTTAAGTGCTAGAATTTCCTTTACGGCCTATGAACCTGCTGTGCAGGCCTCAAGGCCGGTATTCAAGGAGGTGACCATGTCCTCTGTCGCTCGTGCCGTTTTACTGTCCTCCATGGCTGCTGCCTGGGTGTTGCTCGGATGTGAGTTCGACCCAGCTGGCCTTGATCCTGTGTGCGGCAACGGTGCCCGGGAGGTTGATGAGAAATGCGACGGAACCGATCTGGGCGGACTCACGTGCAAGGATTTGGGGTATATCGAAGGTAAACTGTGGTGCAACGCCGACTGCACGCTGAATTTCTCGTATTGTGTCGGTGTCCCTGAAAACTGCGGAAATGGGGTAAAGAATGAGGGGGAGGAGTGTGACGGCCAGGATCTCGGCAACGTTACCTGTGAATCCTTTGGGTATGCTGGAGGCGTTTTGTCATGCACTGACCAGTGCCGCTATGACCGGAGCCAGTGCGTCGGAGCGCAAGATAGGTGCGGCAACGGTTTGATTGACATCAACGAGCAGTGTGATGGCACGAATCTGAATGATTTCACCTGCGAGAATTTTGGGTATTACGGTGGAACCCTGACATGCGACTCGTCATGCCAGTTCGATTTGGGCGGGTGTAATGGCATGTGTGGAGACGGCACGCTTGACGCCTCGTACGAGCAGTGTGACGGCACCGAACTGGGTGGCGCTACGTGTGGAAGTCTGGGCTATTACGGCGGGACTCTGACATGCGACTCGTCGTGCCAGTTCGATGAGAGCGGGTGTGGGGGCTACTGTGGAGATGGCGTGGTTCAGAGCACGGAGGGAGAGCAGTGTGATGGCGCAAATCTAAATGGGGCATCATGTGCTGGGAACGGTTACGATAGCGGCATGGTCTTCTGTAGCAGTTGCAATCTGAACTATTCGCAGTGCACCTGCAACACTGGCCGGACATACTGTAACGGTGCCTGTCAGGATGCCGACTTCTTCCAGTTCGATGAGAACAACTGTGGAGGATGCGGGGTGTCGTGCGGTAGCGGTCAGGTTTGTGTATACGGCAGGTGTCTGGATGAAGTGGTGGTGAGCAATTACACCACGAACAACTGCTTTTGTCATAACGGCGTAGACGGCAGTGCTGGATATGACAGAGGTATGGTCCAGGCTAATGACAGTTATGTACTTTACGGCGGTGAAAACCATACGGTCAGTTTTGATGGCACTTCGCTTTCATATATCAGTGGCGGTGACGTCCAGGATTCCCTTTTCGTGGACATACTGACTGGTGACATGTACGTGCTTTACGACAGTGCCAATCAGATAGTGTATTCTGCATATACCAGCAGTACTTGGGACGCATTGGTAAGGTACGATTCCTCGACCCTGACCCTGACGTCAGACGTGATCTCTCTTTCTTCTCCCATACCCATTAACGTAGATTTAATATACTCTGCGGGCATATTTTCGGGACCGGGTTTCGTCATCTTCTATACGAAGAGGGACGACACATGGAGGGTGGTCATGCTCGACAACGGTGAGGTCCATGTGATCCACCAGGGAGATGGTAAACCGTGGTTATGGTCCTGCGACAACCACATAAAGGGGGGAGTGGCCGGATACGAGGAAGGACAGGGATTTTTCGTGGACTTTCCGGATTACGTCGACAACAAGATAGTGCGTTACTACATCGAAAACAACAGTTCCACGGATCTGAAGTCCTTCAATAGCATATACGACATGTGCTCGTTCTCCGTGGTGCCGTCACTTGGCAGGTGGTACTGGCATACGGAAATGGACTGGGATGGATGTAACGTCGATAACAATATCGGATACTGCGATGTCTCTTTTTGAAGTGACATCTGGCATGAGGACGTATGCTCGTCCTAAGCGAGGTTTGAGATGAAAAAATACGTACCACTATGGTTTGTGGCTGCCGTATTTTGGGCTGGGTGTGAGTTCGACCCGGCTGGACTTCCTTCACAACAGCCTGAAGGTCTGAATTCCGGGGTTGCGGTATGCGGTGATGGAAGAGTGGAAGGCACGGAACAGTGTGACGGCACTAATCTTGGGGGCACCTCGTGTACAGACCTGGGGTTTTCGGGTGGTACTCTGAAATGCAGTGCTGGGTGTAGTTTCGATACTACGGGATGCACGGGTAGCGGCAACAACAACACCAATTCCGGGGTTGCGGTATGCGGTGATGGAAGAGTGGAAGGCACGGAACAGTGTGACGGCACCAATCTTGGGGGCACCTCGTGTACGGACCTGGGTTTTTCGGGTGGTACTCTGAAATGCAGTGCTGGGTGTAGTTTCGATACTACGGGATGCACGGGTAGCGGCAACAACAATACCAATTCCGGGGTTGCGGTATGTGGAGATGGTATCATTCAGAGCACGGAGGGAGAGCAGTGTGATGGCAGTAATACAGGAGACGCTTCGTGTGCCGATGTGGGGATGAACGCGGGTCAGGTGACTTGTGATGCCAGCTGCGCCCTGGACTATTCCGGATGTGACTGTGCCCATGGATTCAGTTTTTGTGTATCATCGTGTGTGAACACTCAGTTCGATGAAGCCAACTGCGGTGGTTGCGGTAACCTGTGTCCAACCAATGATGTATGCGTATTCGGTGAGTGCAAACCTTCTTATGTGGTCAGTTCCTATACTTCGACCGAGTGTATCTGCATACCTCATGTGGATCCCGTTGCGGGTGACGACAGGGGCAATGTACTTGCCAATTCCTCTTATGTCATTTACACGGGTGACAGCCAGACCATTAATGCCGACTTTACCAATATATACTCGTCAGCCTACGGAGACCGGCAGGACGGCATGTTCGTGGATATGCAATCTGGTCTGTTCTATGTGTTTTACGATAACAGTATCGGTATGCCCTATACCATGACACCGGCTGATGGTGATGAATACGGACCCAATGAGGTCGACAGCATGAATGGTGTGTGGAATGCGATAGCCGAATACAACCCTGATACAATGACGCTCACGAACAACATAAGACCCCTGAGTGAGCCTATCCCCCTGGTAGTCCATGGGACCAACTATGAGAACGGTGTTTACAGCGGTCCAGGGTACGTCATAGTCTATACTGCCATTGACCAGAAGTGGCGGGTCATAATGCTGGACTCCGGAGATGTTCATGTCATCGCATCGGGACGTTCTCCACTTGAGTTCAGATACTGTGAGAACAACATATCCGGAGGTATGGCGGGGTACATTCCGGGGCGTGGTTTTTACATCGATTATCCCAAGGCCGGGACCGACGGCATCAACACGGCGGCATCTGCCATAGTCAGGTACTTCATACAGCAGGACACCGAGCAGGTGGTGACCTCCTATCCGAACGGCGATCTGGGTGACATGTGTTCGTTTTCAGTGGTGCCGTCACTTGGCAGGTGGTTCTGGCACTTCGAATGGGTCACGGGAACGGCTCTTTGCAGCCAGGAAGAAAACCTGGGAGTATGCAAAGTATCGTTCTAACCATATGAAATAATAGAATAATTTTGCACAGTACTCTGTTTTGGACAAGACACGCTACTGCAGGGGCAGAAGAGGACCGACGCTGAGACCGAGGGCATGTATATGCTGACGGAAGCTTCCCCATACCCGTCAGGGTATGCTACAGTCCGGCCCGGAGGTGGAGATGGACACGCTCGTGATTGATGGCTCTTCGCTTACCATAGATGACGTGGTTCAGGTGGCCAGGTATGCCCGGCCCGTGGCTCTGGCCCAAAGCGCCCGCATCGCCATGGAGAAGTCCAGGGCTGTGGTGGAAGTACTTCTGGAGAACAATGTTCCTGTTTACGGACTCACCACCGGATTCGGATCCAAACGCAACGTCTTCATATCGAGGGAGGATGCCCGCCAGCTCCAGTGGAACCTCATCCGTTCCCATGCTTCTGGCACAGGCGATCCCCTGCCCGAGGATGTCGTGCGGGCGGCTTTGCTTCTGCGCGCCAATGCCCTGGCCAGAGGGATGAGTGGGGTGCGGGTCCAGCTGGTGGAGCGTATAGTCGATTTGCTGAACCGGCGCATCTATCCGTATGTGCCCACCCAGGGGTCGGTGTCGGCTTCCGGAGATCTGGCCCCCCTGGCTCATCTGGCCCTGGTGATAACCGGGGACGGGGCAGGCAGGATCTACGGCGGTGAGCGTGTGGCCGGCGAGCGGGGCGAGTACGTGTCCCGACCGGATCCCGGCGCTTTCGTGCCTAGCACCCCCGAGAACCTCAGGCGACTCGGGTATGAGCCCATCGAGCTGGAGGCCAAGGAGGGCCTGGGACTCACCAACGGTGTCCAGGTGGCCACGGCGCTGGGCATGATGGTGTTCCATGATCTCGACAACGCCCTTCTTA
>JALWFW010000192.1 GCA_027013865.1 Polyangiaceae bacterium
GTGTTTGTACCGCCAAACTAAAACACTTATCGTATCTATTGATACATACCAGGAATCTAGCTTATGTCTCGAAGAAAGTAAACAAACAAACAAACAAACAAACAAACAAACAAACAAACAAACAATAACATTGTGCATTATTATGTAAACATGTATTTCTCTACCAATTTTATGTCATGCTGTTATTGGGGATTTTTCCCGAACGCCCGTTAAAACGTAAACAAGAGATATTTTTATATCAGAGGGGACCGTCACGAGTACACAAGGTTGTGACAGGACTGTCATATTTTTGCGCTCCGGGGTTCTAAAGGGCCATTCCGGGATGGTGACCTATTTCCATGATGTTGTTAGTGTGCTGGGTGTGATAGAGGCCATGCGAGAGGGAGGGGGAGTCACCGTATCTACGTCATAACCCATCCAGGGGCATTCCTAGAAGCGGACCAGTGACGGCATTGACGTCATCGCTGGGGTAATAACCTAGGCCGAGCGTACCCCCGAACTGCTGACGTCATCATAGCACGTCATCGGCGAGGCATCGACGCCATCTTGCCGCTCTATGACGTAGTCGGCAGCCTTGAACTCTGTCTCTGGTTAATACGCGGCTCGCTTCCCCTAACAGCTCTCAGCGCGCACACACACACACACACACGCGTAAACACACACACACACACACACACACACGTAAACACACACACACACACACACACGTAAACACATATACACACATACAGACACACGTAAACACAAACACACACACATGCACACACACACACGCACATACACACACACGTAAACACACACACACACACACACACACACGGAGCCTTTGTTGTTATTGAGGGCAATGGCGCCATTATATTCACAATGCTCCAGAAATAATACAGTTTGTTGAGTGGTTGCTATCTCAGCATCCATGTTTGATGATGATGATGATGATGATGGTGCCTCTCTGTTGACGGCTATTTTCCATTATTTTCGCTTTGTTTTCCGCTTTCCCGTCCGCGCATTGCGCCTCGTGGGTAAGACCGCGTGCACACACACACACACGCACACACACACTGGTGCTATTTATAGAAGGGATTCTCTGCCGGGCCTCCCCCGCTACTTGTAACACGCCGCCAATGTTAGAATAGCTTCTCCCTGAGTCGGATCGTTTGTATGTCCGGGTTGTATGGCCAGTTTGTATGAATTGTATGACTGGCTTGCATATGGCAGGTTTGCATGACTTGTATGACTGGTTTCTATAGCTGGTTTGTATCGTTTGAATAACTGGTATGTATGGTTTCTTTGTCTGATTTGTATGGCTTGTTTGTATGACTGGTTTGTATGGCTTGTTTGTATGACTGGTTTGTATTGCATGATGACGTAAATGCATTGCGCAGATGTCGACTGACGTACCGCGGTTATAAATTGACCAATCAGGAAGAAGCATTTTATGACACTTGTGATTGTTCTGCATTCTATCACACACACACACACATACATACATACATACACACACACACACGTGCAAACACACACACTCATACACGTACACGCACACGTATGGATGGTTTCATGTTGCAAAACCCGAGCAGACATTCTAGACTCTCGTTTATTCGAACTAACACCGAGCTATCTGATCCAGGCAGGCAGGCAGGCAGGCAGGCAGGCAGGCAGGCAGGCAGGCAGGCAGGCAGGCAGGCAGGCAGTGATATCAGCCAAACAGCAGCAGTGATACCATCCTATTTCCTACTGACAGATGTTATCTGTATGGCTCGACCGTGTGTTAACATTATATAGCACTATCTGTGTCCCCGTGTGTGTGTGCGCGCGCGCGCGCGTGTGTGTGCGTATGTATGTATGTGCATGTATGTGTTTAGGCGTACAAAAGAACGAATATCCCAGCACGTTAATGTCTTCTACAACCGTCAGTACAAATAAACACAAACCATTCTTGTGTGGGGAACAGCACTCAGACAGACAGACAGACAGACACGCACACACAAACCGACACACACACACACACACACGCGCGCGGAGTGCAGGTGTACACTAGGCCACTCCTCGTACAAGTAAAGGTAATGTTCCGAGGCCTCGTATCTCCCTAGTTGTTGTCCTTCCTTGCCCTCATAGTCTCTTCCTTCATCAGCGAGGCATTTCTGCGCCAGCCTCAGCCATACAGCGGCGAGGCTTGTGTGTGTGCGTGTGTGCGGTAGACCCCAGTCTGTCTATACGTGTGTACATTACATTGTGTGTGTGTGTGTGTGTGAGCCACCAGCTAGGCCCCGCAGCTACAGTACGCAGCTCAGCCGAGCTGCCTATAACACGAGCCAGTCTACTCCGTGCGTGTGTGCGTGCGTATGTGTATGTGCGGGGCGCTGTACTATCGCGCTAAAATCCCGGAGCGTTGTTACCGACGGCCAGACTCGAGATACAGGAACTGCCTGTCCGCCTGTCTGTACGTCCGTCTCCCTGAGCAGCCTGCGAAAATGGCCGCGTCCTAGTAGGATTTCTTGACCGATTCATTCCGGATTACGACATCCTGCTGCCCGTCCGTCCGTCCGTCTGTCTGTCGGTCGGTGCGTCTGTCTCGTACGCGGGATCGTATCCAGCGACCGACTCGCGCGCCCCGAGAACGCCGCAATCCGGATTACAATGGCGTGGGGCCGTTCTGGATAGACCAGCGTGCAGGGATTCGGTGACTTGAGCCTGCCGACGCCCCCTCGCCGCCAGCTCGTCGCACCTGTTTTCTAACACCACTTTATCACCTGCTCCATCGACAATCGATATAACATTGGCGGAGCCGGCGTTCGCACGTTTGTCGCAAAACATCTGGATTTCGTTTGCCAGACGCCCGAATCTGGATCGATCGAAGAACAGCGTTATCTAGGTGAGATTTGCCTCTTTATTCGTTTCGTTGATTTGTTTTCGTTATTTCGTGTTGCCGTCGTCGTGTTTGCGTCCATCAGCGGCTCCGCTGTCGTCGGCGTTGACGTCAGCCAGCTGCTACGTCGGGCCATCTTTCTGACAGCTGTTTCTGTTTGTAGCAACCACTTGGCGCCAAAATTCCCCCCCGTTCTGTACTATGCTGTATTACTGGGCTACGGATGCGCGGTGCGAACACTCCTGCTGCAGCTGCGGCTGCTAGTGGTCGAGTAATGTTGTCCCACTATCCAGATGTGTTTGTCTGTACGCGTGTGTGTGTGTGTGTGTGTGTACGCGTATATATCGCTGTTCGTCTAGCGCCTTTGCTGTGTGTACGTGCACTCACCTGCGTGGTACGATGTGTGTTCTGTTGACGTTTACAGCGGACTTACAGATGCAGTGATCTATTGTAGATCTCGCCTACCGTAATGAGATGATAGTTCACTATCTGGATCTCTCTCTCTACACACGCACACACACACACACACTGTACTTCCTCCCCCATATATATATATATATATATATACA
>JALWFW010000193.1 GCA_027013865.1 Polyangiaceae bacterium
CTCGTGGGCTCTATCGGAGTGTTCGGTGGCAAGGTCTCGGCTGCCGGACTTCTCTCGAAGCTCGGAATAGGAGTATCTGTATTGAAGAAGGCCCCCTACGCAGACATCGATTCCGAGTTCAGACCCTATACCTCAGATGAACGGCGCCTGATCATGAAAAGACTGGGCTGGCTCTACCAGCGCTTCATTGGCGCCGTGGTATCCTCGCGCAGACACAAGGGCGTAGACCCCATGAAAGTCGGTGGCGGACGCATATTCACCGGACGCCATGCAACGACTCTGGGACTGACGGACCGACAGGGCACCTTCCTGGACGCCATGCTGCATACCTTCCGCATGGCAGACCTGCCTCCCTGTGCCCCCGTATACCTCATGTACCCAAAACCCACGGCAGGGCTGGGTCGTCTCCTGAGGCTTCTTGCTGCCGGCGGGGCAGCCTACGACTGGCCCGTATCCCTCATATTGCCGGAAGATACATGGGCCCGCGTCCCCGAAACTATTAATTTTTAAACAATTATTCCTTCACTTGTTGCCAAGCGCTTTCCGCTGCATATAGTGTAGTGCTCACGCGGTGGTGTAGTTGCGATGAAAGAATACGCACTCAAATTCGTTTCCGGCAAATACCAGGGCGGACAGTTTAGGCTATCTCCAGATACAGATATAATCATAGGCCGTGCCACGGACGTAGACATGGTCGTAGTGGAGGACATGGTATCCCGCAGACATGCCCTCATATCCACTAAGGGCGGCAGGGTCACGGTGCGTGACCTGGGCTCCACCAACGGTACCTTCCTCAACGGCGAACGGGTGGGTCGTGAGCCAGTGGAGGTCAAAGAGGGTGACCGTATCCTGGTGGGGTCATCAGTACTTAAGCTCGTGGCATACAACGCCAGTGAACCGTCCCATGCACACAGTGCGGAGGGCAATTTCGAACACAGAAACACCACTGTACTCGTCACCCGGCACATGAGCGGCTCCATCGAGGAGATTCCCCTGCCCGATCTGCTCCAGCTCCTTTCAAATTCCCGTAAATCAGGAGTGCTAGTGATACATTCCTCTAGCCGTGAAGGACGCATTTACATGAAAGACGGCCAGGTCTCCTTTGCCATCATAGACAACAACTTCGATGTAGGACCAGAAAAGTCCTTCTATCGCATCCTACGCTGGGACACGGGAACTTTCGAACTACTTCCCCCTGACGACAGTGAATTTCTTACGGAAATCAAGGAATCCACCGGTGGTCTGATCATGGAGGCCATGCGTCTCTTGGACGAGATCAACCGCCTGGGAGACCGCAAACCGGCTCTCAGTGACATATATGCCCTGGCCCATCCCATGAATCCTCCGCTGCGTGACCTCACACCACAGCAGCTGGACGTGCTCCAGGCTGTTCACAACCTTGGTAGGATCAGGACGGTATTGGACAGGGTTCCTCACGATGATCTCGTGATCTACGAGTCCCTGGTGCATCTGATAGAAAACCGCTATCTCAAGAAACTCGACTAAACATGGCTTCCGGACGACGGCGCATCACGAAAAAGGAGAGGGAACGCAGAGCCGAGGTGCTCCGCATCCTTGATGAACTGTTCCCCGAAAAAATCGATACTGCTCTCCAGGCTAGGAATCCCTACGAGCTTTTGGTGGCGACCATACTGTCAGCCCAGTGTACCGACCGGCAGGTAAACAAGGTCACTCCTGCGCTTTTCGAAAAATATCCCACTGTGCAGGATCTTGCCAGAGCCAACCTACCTGATGTGGAACGAATCATTCATTCCACGGGATTTTACCGCAGCAAGGCCAAAAATATCGTAAACATGGCAAAGGAAGTCGTATCTCGTTTTGGGGGGAAGATTCCCGAAACCATGGAGGAGCTGGTCACGCTTCCTGGAGTGGGTCGCAAGACCGCAGGCGTACTTTTGGGAGACTGGTTCGACAAAGCCGAGGGCATTGTGGTGGACACCCATGTATTCAGGGTTTCGCGCAGACTCGGGCTAGCCGGGGCAGATACCCCTCAAAAAGTGGAAAAAGAACTCATGGAGCTCTTGCCACGGGACAAGTGGATCCAGTTCTCACACAGGCTGATTAAGCTGGGACGTACCGTATGCAGTGCCAGAAAGCCCAAGTGTCACGAATGTGCCCTGCACGATGTGTGTCCTTCGGCGCTGGAGGCCCCATGAACCTGCGGACACTGCCTCTCCTCACCCTTGCGATGCTGTCCTGTACGTCGCCCAGGCCTGCCTCCAAAAATGACCGTCCTTCCGGGACAGTCTCCCGCGCTGCACGAAGCACTTCCCAGTCCGGTGACATCATTGCTGAAGTGGGTTCTTTTACGATAACCGCACAGAAGATTCGTTCGATAATGAACGAATACCGTGTATCTCCGGAAAGAGCCCTGCATGCAGCCATCATCAACGCTCTTTTGTATAACGAAGCCCTGAAAAATCCCGAAAGTCACGCAGAAGCAAAACGTGAGACCGTGCGTCAGGCAGTGCATGACTTCGAGAAAAATTTCAGACTCCCTCCTGCATCAGACAGTCAGGTCAGGGAAATATTCGAAAGACTCGACAGTGCCGGACTGATCAACCACCCACAGTTGCGCAGGGCGGCTCACGTGGTGGTGAAAAGCCCCATCCGGAAACGTACCCCTGACGATGACGACGTACGGCTGGCCTATCTGAACGTGATAACTCCCTGGGTAAAGTCCCTGGAGGACGATCCTCACGCTGTCCTGTCTCGCATCGCCGAAATGGCTCAGGCTGGATACTTCGAGGTCAGCCTCGAAGAACTGCCACCAGTTGCCCTGGACAATGAATACAACATGCGCCGCCATCACGCATCCATGGATACCACGTTCCTGAGTGAGCTGTTCAGTATGGATGCCACAGGCCAGCTGTCAGCCCCATTCCTGTCCGCATTCGGCGCCCATGTGGTGGAACTGATGCAGATACAGCCTGCCGCCACCCACAGGAGTCTGTCAGAAGCCGCACCTGAAATACGCAAAAAAGTCCGTCAGGAGATGCTGAGACATGAATTTGCCTCCCACCTAGAAAAACTGCGCAAAAAATACGGTGTACGCATCAGAATGCAGGGAGGGGCCAAGTGAGGACACTCTTTGAGTCCCTGTTCGAGTCCATGGCCAGACAGCTAGGTCGCGTGGATGCCATCATCATGCAGGAAGCCGAAGGGGAAACCGTGGCAGCATACGTACGGGAGGGCCTGGATCCGCTGGATGTAGAAATCGCAGCCGCACAGTGGGGCATAATATGGCGTATGCACAACGAGGTCGGCATGATGTCCGAAAGGCTCATACTGGTGACATCTGACACGGAAGTACTCTTCGAAACCCTGGATCCCGAGTTCTATCTTTTCATACTCATGCCAAAGGACGGTCCCCTGGGTGTGGCACTGAAGATCCTGGAGCACTACCTGCCGGCAATCCACGACGAGATGGGGTTTTAGTCATACCATTCGGGCATCGCCCCCTTGAGCGATCACTAGTCAAAAATTCAATTATTTCAGTACATTACAAAGGTAATTCATCCAAAAACAAAGGGGGTATTAATCCCAGATATATATGGTAGTCCAGATTCACGACCATGAGTGGGAGCGTATGTGGATGAAATAAATAACCGACTTTAGGACCCTACGACTTCTGGTTATCCACGTCCTTCGACGGATTCTGCCGATTCATACAGGTAAGATACCTGCGATCGGTCACTTTGATGTGGTATTGTAGCCAGGTTTTCATGAAATCCATGAGCTCCATGTTCACCGTAACGCTCCCGGAGCGAAATTTCATGTCCAGATCCTTTATCTTATTCAGGAAAAAAACATGCTCCTGCCTGTGATTGTCAATATCAGGATATCCGCATTCCTCCATCAGCCGCTCCTCTTCACGAAAATGTATGGCTGCATAGAGAAATAGTTCCTCCAGGACTTCTGCCGTGGACTCCCTTGTATGCCTCTTGTCGAGTATATCCTCGTGAAGTGAACGAATCAGATCCACAAGCCTACGGTGCTGCCTGTCTATGACGTCTATGCCCAATGCCAGTTCATCCGTCCATCTGAAAAATGTCATATGAATACTCGTCCATTCATTCAGTCAACCGTTCCTTCACCATGCCGGCCCAAAGCCTGCAGCAGCACAGCATGTACCTGAAACAGAACAATGCAACAGGAATCTTCCATGTGCTGGAGTATGCTGTTTTGACTGAAGAAATCGTCAGTCATATACCCATGCAGGATATGACTGGATGAAAACGGATCATGATGTACGTACGGAGACGCTGCCAGGGCGGGCATCCAGCTCTACGAGCATCCCTTCATCTAGCTGGCTCCACTGGCGATATCCCACCACCGTGGGAATACCCAGTTCCCGGGCCAGGAGTACACCATGAGACAACATACTCGAAGACCCCAGTACGAGTCCGGACGCTCCCAAGAGCTCCAGGGTCATGCCCACCGTCACCTGACGGGCCACCGCTATCCAAGGTCCTTCAGGAGGCGGGCCGTTACCTGGGAAATGCACTGGGGCACGGACATGGCCAGGAACCGCACATACCGCCCCCGAGTCCTGATATGGCTGCTGCCCGGACAACGCCTGCCATTCGGGAATACCGTCTCTGACGGCATCAGGGGGCGTCCATCGGTGCCACGAGGCCCACAGACTCATGCGGCTGCGCGCTGTGGCAATCACTACGGACGCATCCTCACGTTCGAGAAGGTGACCTAGTACGAGACCAGCGAAAAGACCTGCTCGTACAGCGTCGGGATACCAGGACTGGGCGCGGGTGTGCAGTGCCTGACTCAGATGATGAAGGGCCCTGGCAAAGAGAAGGTCATCTTCCTCGGCTGACGCCCCGTAATCATATGAAAAATGTAACCTATTGAAATCAATGGCATCTTCAATGACATCTCCCCATACGGAAGAAGCCACGTCCCAGTGGACGGGAACATATGAGAAATCTCCGTCATCACCGCTTAGGTGTGCGGCAGCAGCTCTCACAGCCAAGGGTGCCCCATCACCATGGTCGTATCGTGTGCTCAGATAATAGGATGCAAAAGCCCCGAACATGCGCAGAGCTTCTTCAGGGTCGTCAGAGTCGGGCATGAGTTCTTCCAGTACTGAAACATCCCTATCAGGAAGTCCATCAGCATGATCTTGGTAATACACCCAGCCGTTCCACACCGCAGATGGTATGTCCATGTACTCAATCAAATCAGCATGAAGGGGCGACACCGGACGGGGATTGTGTTCTGTGTCGACACGCCACAGCCCCTTTACCATTCGCTTGGGCATCCCCCGGACGAGAGCCAAAGGACGGGCCTGCAAAATCCACAAATTGGCACCGTCATACCCCCATTCCACGTCCACTGCAGGCAATTCCAGGTAATCGCGAACCGTACGTACCAAAACCTCCACCCGGTCAGCCAGGTCCCTGGGAATGGACTCCTTACCAAGCCCGTCAGTCACTCCACCATGCTGGCTCGAACCCTCCACCCGAACGGACGCACCGGACCACAAATCAGGTGAGACAGCCACGCCGGACCACTCGAACTCGATCCATGGCTGAATCAGGAGCCACGGTTGACGCGGACGAAGTCCTTTCATCGAGGCATAGCGGATGACAGCCTCTTCAAGCCGGGCCACGTTCCTGGCAGCCTGGGCCAGTTCCTGCTCCCCTAACGGACCTATGGTTCTGTACAGCCCCGGATAGGCAGCCTGCACCGAGTCTTCACCCACTGCCGAGGAACGCACTATCCATGGTTTGGGAAAAGGGATCTCCGCCGGCTCAGGAATATATCCCGGCCTGAAGAGTACGCCATCTGGAACCGAAAATCCGCCCCTGATGAGACGCGCCAGCATCTGGGACTTGCCTCCGTGCTCCCGTGTGGCATCAGCCAGCCTGACACTCATGAAACACCTTCGCTATTTTTTTATCTGATTTTTCCCTGTCTTTACAAGGACTTGGCGAGTCTATCCAGAACACCGTTGACGAATCTGGGGGTATCTTCGGCCCCAAACTCCTTGGCGAGCTCGATGGCCTCGTTTATCGCCACCTTTCTGGGAGTATCCATGCCCATCATCTCTGCTGCAGCACTGCGGATTATGGAAAGCGTCACCCTGTCCATCCGTTCTATACGCCATCTCGGCGAAGCAACGCTTATAGCCTCGTCTATGGCTGACAGTCTCAAGTCCAAGATTGCCACCAGACCCTCAGTGAAGTCTGGATCCTCTTTCCAGGAGTCACGTGGGAATGATTCACGGATGGCCTGTACCGACCGGAGCACAAGGGGCATACCGCTTATCTCATGGGCATACAGGAGTTGAAGTATCCTGCGTCTGGAGGAACGTCTGTTCTGGTATTTTCCTGCTATTCTTCTTCCCATGGCTTCAGGGCATCTCCTCCATGAGATTTATCATCTCGATGGCTGCTCTGGCTGCATCGAATCCCTTGTTTCCGGCCTTACCGCCTGCCCTGTCAAGGGCCTGCTCCATGGTGTCAGTGGTGAGAACACCGAATATCACCGGAATACCGGACTCCAGTGAAACCTGGGCCACTCCCTTGGAGACTTCTGCACTGACGTAATCGAAATGAGGAGTCTCTCCCCGGACCACGGCACCAAGACACACCACGGCATCGTAATCAGACGTGCCCTGGGCCACTTTTCTGGTTACCTGCCGGGCCACCATGGGGATCTCGAAACTGCCGGGAACGCGAATCACCGTGACGTCGTCATCGAAGACGCCTGAACGAGATAGTGCATCCATTGCTCCGGATAGAAGTTTTTCGGTCACCAGGGAGTTGAACCTGGAGACTATGATGCAGATCTTCTTTCCATCTCCCTTGAGATGTCCTTCTACGTAACGGGGCATTACCACCTCCTCACTTTCCTGCCACTTCGGATGCGATGCGCACCAGATCCAGGAATGTATCAGCCTTCAGGGAAGCACCACCCACGAGACCGCCATCGACATCTGGCATGCTGAATATCTCCCGGGCATTGGACGGTTTGAGGCTTCCACCGTACAAAATCGGCACTCTGTCGGCTTCCTCGGATGTCCAACGACCAGCAATGATCTCCCGAATGGCTGCATGAACCTCCTGAGCCTGTTCAGGAGTTGCGTTCACTCCAGTACCTATGGCCCATACCGGCTCGTAGGCCACGATGAACTTTATGGCCTGGCGACCGGAAGGAGGAACATGCCTGAGAGCCTCGCCCAACTGCCGCTCAATCACATCCAAGGTTTTGCCAGCCTCTCGCTCCTCCCCTGTCTCACCTATACAGTAAATAACATGAAGTTGAGCCCTGATGGCGCTCTCTAGCTGGGCCATGATCTCATCGTCGGACTCCCTGAAGATACGGCGACGTTCTGAATGACCGACAATGGCACCATCACAGCCCGCATCCTTGAGGTGACGGTACGATACAGCACCGGTGAACGCACCTTCGTTCTCGTGGTATGCATTTTGCCCCACCAGCCAGAAGTTTTCGGGTCTGTCAGAAAGTTCGCCGTGAACCGCCCACAAGGTGGTATGCACCGGGGATACTCCCACCACCATGGAGTCGAGATACTGCCGTGAACCATCCAGCACGGCGCGGGCCAACTTTCTGGAATCCTCCATGAAATGATGGAGCTTCCAGTTACCTATTACATGGAATTTGCGGGTCATGGGCATCTCCTTGGGAATCTTCATATACCTGCCACGGCAGGCGTCAAGGTATTTGGCTGCATTGCACCATATAGGAGTCGCATTGTGAACACCCTGAAGATGCTTAGCCAAAAGTTTTTTTATTTCAATGGGTTATATGTTGCTTAATCCATGAGTGCAACGACCCCGGGAAGAGGACTCCCTTCCATCATGGCAAGGGATGCGCCTCCGCCGGTAGATATGTGGGATATACTGTCTGCCAGGCCGAGCTTCTTGACTGCAGCAGCCGAGTCGCCTCCACCCACCACAGACATACCAGCATGAGCCGCCACTGCACGCCCAACAGCCAGGGTACCCTCGGCAAATACCGGATTCTCGAACACTCCCATTGGACCATTCCAGAACACGGCTCCTGAACCCTCCAAAGCCTTGGCGAAAAGTTCCCTGGTCGCAGGACCTATGTCCAGAGCCATCATTCCTGCCGGTACTTCTTCCACAGTCTCGTAGGAAGTGGCAGAAACCGAATCAGAGGCCAGTAGATCCACGGGCAGCAGTATCTCCACACCCTTCTTGTCGGCTATGTCCAAAAGCTCCCGGCACAAAGCAAAACGTTCTTCCTCAACTTTGCTGGCTCCCATGGGAACCCCACGGGCAGCCAAAAAAGTGTTGGCCATGGCACCGCCAATGACGAGCTTGTCGACGAGTCCTAGAAGATTACGGATGACACCTATCTTGTCGGAAACCTTGGCGCCTCCGAGTATACCCACGAAAGGACGCGGCGGTGAGGTAAGGAGTTTCTCGAAGAATTCCACTTCACGGGCAAGAAGGAACCCTGCACCACGTTCTTCGAAGTGTTTCACCATGGTATAGGTCGAGGCATGGGATCTGTGGGCAGTCCCAAAGGCGTCATTCACATATACGTCAGCCAGCTCGGCCAGTTTTTCGGCAAAGGACTCGTCTCCTGCCGTCTCCCCTGGATCGAAACGGAGATTCTCCAGCAGGACCACCTGACTGCCTGCCTTCACATCCCTGGAAAGTTTGAAGGCTGCATCCCCTACCGGATAATCGGGGACGAGCACTTCCACGCCCAATTTCTCACCAAGCACCTGGCCCACCGGGATCATGGAATACTCGGGATTCACCTTGCCCTTGGGGCGCCCTAGGTGGGAAGCCAGTATGACCCTGGCTCTGTGCTCCAGAGCATACCTTATGGTGGGAAGCGCGGCGTCTATGCGGGTGGTGTCAGAAACTTTGCCGCCGGAGATGGGAACGTTGAAGTCCACGCGTATGAATACTCTCTTATGCTCCAGGTTGAGCTCGTCTATCTTTCTTATGGACATGGATTCCTCCTGGGTAAATACAGCCTGCCCCTGTTGCTGTCATGTACGGAATATTTCAATGATATCAGGAACATACCGAAGTGCGGTATACCACGACAAGCGGAATTACAGGTTCTCTGCGATCATCTCGGCGAGATCCACGAGCCTGCTGGAGTATCCCATCTCGTTGTCATACCAGGACAGGACCTTCACCAGTCTGCCCTCTGCCACGGCGGTGGCACCGAGATCAGCCGTAGACGAGAAGTGGCTGCCGTTGAAATCCACGGATACCAAAGGCTCGTCCGTATACCCTAGGATTCCCTTCAGCGGACCTTCTGATGCGGCTTTGCGTATGGCATCGTTGACTTCCTGCACGGTGACATCGCGCTCCACTTCGGCCACGAAGTCCACGAGGGACACATTGGGAGTAGGGACGCGTACTGCCAGACCGTCAATCTTGCCTTTAAGCTCTGGAATAACCAAAGCAATAGCCTTGGCAGCACCAGTGGTGGTGGGAATCATGGACATCGCAGCCGCCCTGGACCTACGCAGGTCTCTGTGGGGAAGATCTAGGATGCGCTGATCATTTGTATAGGAGTGAATAGTAGTCATGAGACCCTTTGTCACACCAAAGTTCATGTGAAGCACCTTCACTATGGGAGCCAGGCAGTTGGTGGTGCATGATGCATTGGAGACGACGTGATGTTCCTCGGGATTGTAATCCTCGTGGTTCACACCAAGCACGAAAGTGGGGACATCACCCTTGGCAGGAGCAGTGATGATGACCTTCTTGGCTCCAGCCGAACGGTGCATCTCGGCCTTTTCCTTCTCACGGAATATGCCTGTAGACTCGAACACAATATCTACATCGAGATCTGCCCAGGGCAATTCCTCGGGATTACGTATGGAGAAAATCCTGGCCTCGTGACGACCGACCTTCAGCACGTCACCATCGAGATGAACCCCCTCCATCTTGCCGTGTACTGAATCATATTTGAGAAGATGGGCCAGGACATCAGGCGAAGTGAGATCATTTATCGCCACCACTTCCAGGGGAGTATCTTCCCTTTGGGCGATGAGTCTCATTACTGCACGACCTATTCTTCCGAAACCGTTTATGGCTACTCTTACTGTCATGATAGACCTCCTTGGGACACATAACCCTTATGGAATAACCACTGGGCTCCCCGGGTCAAGTACAAATTCGTTATCAGATTCACGAATATCCGCGATGGGTCCCCTCGTATTCAGACTATAAAGTCCTGTTATATGGTCTCAAAGACAGATACCCCATCCGGGATACTGGTCAGACGGATCCTTTACGAGAGGAGATACAGCCCCAGTGTTTTCCTTTTTTCCATCAGGACGTTTCTGAATGGATGTAAACCCTTTGATACATTTCAGGGTGGTATCAAAGGGGGCTGGGTTCTTGATTTTTTCGAGATAGGGCATGTTCAGGAATTTTGCATCTTTGTCAAGTGCCTTAGCATTGGACCAATTCTTCTTATTATAATAATCCTCCTTCATGTCTATGTCTAACTGGGGGTTGTCCGACATGTACGATACGTATTGGCAATCTTTATCACTGCGGCATACCTTGAACACGAAGTAACGCCACTGCTCGTTCTTGGGAAGATATTTGTTAGTGATATTACCATATGCCTTCGAGAACAAGAACATGAATGAATCTGGATTGCCCCCTTCCGATTCAGCGGCTCCCAGATTATTATTGCTGTCATCGAAGTTATCGTACTCCAGATCCATCATAGCATATACACACAGC
>JALWFW010000194.1 GCA_027013865.1 Polyangiaceae bacterium
GTTGATGGCCACTGTGTTGTTGTCGTAAAAATCGTGAATCCACAAGCCGCCCTCGAAGGACATATGGCCGGCTCCCATGGCAGAGTAACCCAGGGACTGAGCGCTGCCAAACTCCTGGGCCGCTGCTGTGTTGGTGCCCACGAGTAAGGTGATGAACATAGTAATGATTAGGGAAATTTTTCTGGTCTTCATGTCTACTCTCCTTTCTTGACCGTTTCGGTTAACGTAATTGTCACTAGTGCAACATCTATAAACTTTCGTATATACTTTCAAGCCTTTTGTTGGCAGTGCGTATATCGTACGTCTCTTCCATCTTGCGCCTGCCGGCCCGGCCCATGTCGCGGGCATCGGTGGGGTGATCCAGCAGCCACGAGAGCCGGTCTGCAAGAGCCTCGTGATCCCGTTCAGGCACCAGGAATCCGGTTTTTCCGTCGTCTATTATCTCGGGAATACCACCATGCCATGTCCCGATGACTGGAAGAGCCATGGCGCATGCCTCTTTTGCCACGATGAGTCCTGACTCACGGTCCAGGTTGGAGGCCGTGATACTTGGAGTCAGTACGGCATATGCCTCGGACAGGTGTCTTAAAACCTCGTCATGGGGGAGTGCTCCGAGGAAGTGTATACGGTCGTCCAGTCCAACAGAGCGCACCAAATCTTCCAGTATGGGCCGCAGGGGGCCATCGCCGATTATACGGGCCGTCACGTCATGTCCCATGGAATGTACGGAAGCGAGTGCCCTTATGGCATAGCCGAATCCTTTCTTTTCAACCAGCCGTCCTACCATGAGGATGACAGGCTGTCCTGACGGTAATTCGGAGCGCGGTTTGAATCGTGTCATGTCTATGCCCAGCCTGTGTACGGTTATCTTGTCTTCGGGTGCTCCGGCTTCCATGAGCAGTGCCTTGAGTTCCTTCGAGGCTGCCAGCATGAGGTCTGCTTCCTCGAACAGACGCTTGTAGCGCAAGGTGTAGTGCCACCATCCGGGATTGAGCCTGTCGGGGCCTTTGAGCATGGACACGTCCCTACCGTGGAAGGAAACCACCAGTGGAATACCGAACCTGCGGGCATAGGGCAGGGCATACATCGCATTGTGTCCGAAGTGTGCGTGAATGATGTCTGGCTGTAACTCGTTGAATTTATTAAAGAATTTGGTGCTAAGCCCTGTCAGGCCATAGATGGTGGACTGTGCTGGGCTATCGTCCAGACTGATGACTTCGTGGCCGGGAAAGGCGTTGGTATTGAGTATTTTCCTGGCAAACACCACCGGCCTATACTTCTCGTGGTGGCGCAGCTCGTCGTGTATGAACGTTTCTGACAGAGGAAGGAAGTTGTTTCTGAATACGGCGACTGTTTTCATGGCTTTTTGAGTCCAAAACGTGAACCGGACAGACTGTCGTGTGATCTGCGGTAACGTTTCCGGCCCATTATAGCATAAGCTGTCCCCTTCACAACACCATGAGTCAGGAGAATCGGTTTGCGTTTGAAATCAATTGTAATAGAATTGCCTGACGTGGAGGAAAACAATCTATGAAGCGCATTCTTCTTACTGCGGTCGTGATACTTCTTGCAGCATTCATAGGCTGTACACCAACAGGTGATGATGACGGTGGCGGCGGTTCCTTCAATTCCAGTGCCAACAACTATACTCCATCCTGTGACAATCCAGTGAACGAATGTGAGCCGTCCAGGGACGATGACAATGACGGGATTCTCAATGCCTACGAGGACTGTGCATGCATGACGGACACTGATGGCGACGGTATCCCCGACTATCTGGACGTCGACTCCGATGCCGACGGTCTGCCAGACAAGTATGAGACCGTGGACAGCAGCGGGGCCCCGAAGGATTCCGACGGTGACGGAAGTCCGGACTTCAGGGATCCCGACTCCGACAACGATGGCGTGAAGGATGGCGACGAGGACCGCAATCACGATGGCAAACTGGGTACCTGCGAGGACAATCCAGTACCCTGCGGAGGCCCCGGACTTTGCGAGGATTCAGAGGCAGTGTGCCACCCAACCAAGCTCATCTGCATCGATCCCGTATGCATGGGGGGCGAGACTGATCCCACCATTGCAGACACGGACGAGGACGGCGTACCGGACGGCCAGGAACCAACCTTCATATGCAACGAGGGCACGGAGGAGCACGAGGGACGCAAACGCGTGCAGTACAAGAGTCATCCCATGGGCCTTTTCCAGGTGGCTATCGAGGATGAGGCCCGGTACCAGCTTGCGGATCCCAACGGAGCTGGAGGTTCCGAGGGTGCAGCAGGTTTCGACATGACCGATAGCGATAGCGAATTCGCCGGATTTGTAGTGTCACGTGATGCCCAGGGCGGATCCATATATGACGAGGCCAATATGATAATATCGGAGATAGCAGGGCTCGGTTCCTCGAGTTCCACCATATCTGCCGGTTCATTCAGGCTGAGCCATGCACTCAAGGAGCAGGTCATCGGCATCACCCTCAAGATCGATGTTTCTGGTTCCCTGGATCCCGGTACCCTGCGCAACCGTATCATCGCCACACTGCTGGGACGTCAGTTAAGTGACTTCTCTCAACTTCCAAATTCTCCTTTCCTCAACACGTATAGTGAGCTGGCCGTTGTGTTCATGGTGCAGCGCTTCAGCGACAGCCGTACGGTCATAATGGGCGGTGTGTCAGGTTACGCCAACTGGCAGAGCAAAGACGGAGTGTTCTTCCATCTGTCAGACGCAGCTGGAGGCACCTGTCTGGCAGAGACTTCAGACTCAGTGGAACCCGAGTGCGAGGTCTACATGTACGATGTCCCCACGGTGGACATACTGTGGGTCATAGACGATTCCGGTTCCATGGACGATGACCAGGAAAAGCTGGAGGGCGCCACGGATGCGTTCCTTGCCAGAGCCTCATCCCATCAACTCAATGCACGCATGTGCGTGGTGGACATGACGGCAGACAATGACGGCTCGTGCTGCACTGACACGGACGAGTCCGGTGACCGCTGGCTCCTCATGTCTGACGGTGGCGATGTGCAGCGTTTCAAGAATTGCGTCCTGGATCCTGCCGGATCCCAGGGAGTCGATGGTGGTCGTGAGATGGGCCTCACCCAGATGAAGAAGGGTGTGGAGCGCCATGAACCTGCTGCCCAGGATTCCACCCAGAAATACCGTCCCAGTGCCGCCAAGGTGGTGGTGTTCATGTCCGATGAGATGGCCAATGAGGTTAATCAGTCGGATATGTGCCCTGACTATCCAGACCCGGATGATCCCAATGCATGTCACTTCTTTGGTGGCTGCATGGAGAAAGATCCTTACGGCTGCATGAATGCCATACAGGATCAGTCACTGGTGATGCAGTGTGCCCAATATGAGAAGATGTGGGAACACAATGAGTGCCTGGATATCTACAGATGCCTTGGCTCCAGCACATGGGAGAGTCCCCAGTGTGATTCCCTGGTTGCCCCGTATGTGCAATTCGTCCAGGATCACGATCTCATCGTTTACGCACTTGGTGTACTCGACACGGATCCGAGCGACTGCTCGGAAGGAAGCTCATCACCCCACGGATACAAGGAACTCATAGAAACCACTGGAGGCATGCTGGGATCCCTGTGCCACTCCGATGAGAGTGAATTCGAGACCACCATGGAACTCATGATTTCCGACATCGCTGGTATGGCCTCCAATGTAATACTTCAGCATGTTCCCATTCCAGTGTCTTTGGCCGTGGCCTTCGAACGCAAGAATCCGAGCGACCCTTCACAGTCGACCTTCGAGGTGCTTCAGCGTTCGAGAACTCAGGGATTCGAGTACAGACCTTCATCGAACCGTATCGTTCTTCTTAACCAGCCCCTTGAGTTCCCTCCCTACGAGATGGTCGTCTCCTATGAGCGCTGGGTCACGGACGTCATAGGTCCCGACTGATATCTACAAACCGTCCTTCGCTCGTCTTCCTTTTATTCGCAAACCGTCTGCATGACTCCGGATGGCTACTGGGTTCGGAAGTCTTAGGTCTTCAGATGAATGCACAGCAGTCAGGGTACGTGTGATACATGGACATACCGTCCCCTTGCATAGATGGATATGTTTAGGTGCGTAACTTATTGAAATTAAAGGGTTTTTAAAGCAGAGGCGGGGTGTTTAGCGTTGTTCTAGTTCGCCAGAAGCAGGCCGGGGTGGCTTGTCTGCGTCTTGTCTGCACATGGAGTGGATTTCCTCGAGAAATGTCTCGAAATCGAAATCAGGATTCAGTCCTGTGTCACTACCCAGTTTCATGACTGCCTGTTTTGGACATATGAGGTGAGACATCACGCTATGATATACCACATGCACGTATACGGCTTCCCATGCCGATACCGGCTGCCTGCATACCTCGCATTCCATGGGTATGTCAGGATCGATGCCCTGGCTGGTGAGCCAGTGCCTCGTGTTCGTCACCACCTCTGGTATAAAGAGTTCCTCATCCATGAAACTGCACCCTGGAAACTGGAATCTACTCCAATGCCTGGTCAGATTCAAGATATTGAGTGATTATGAGGTGACGAATTCGCGGTTTGACCGAACGCTGCCGGAGAGAAGCGCCACCATCCCCTTGCTGCATCACGTTTGGAGGATAGTACATGCATACCGTTGGAGGCAAGTTCCCTGAGTACCTGCGATGACCATCCCTCCATGCGTACGTGGTAAAGTCCCCATGCCGATAGAAATTGGTCCATGGGGGTACCCGGACCGGCTTTGTGAATGAGATTTTTTGGTAAAACGGCCTTGAATTCCTCGGGATGCGGCCTTCCATGGCGGGATATGAACACGGTTTCCGTCCAGTACAGGGACCCTTCCCGTTTTCTGAAGATATTGAGCACTGCAAGGGAACCAGTTGGATTGCTGGTGCCTTCCACAATGATGCCATATTCCTCCAGGTAAAGTGCCAGGGTCTGCAGGGAGGGCCAGTACTCGTGTTCCTGGTACTGACGGAGTACGTTCAGGGATTTTATGAGGGATACCTGCCGACCTTCATCCAAGGGGAGGTTGAACCCTCCGAGTCTAAAGGTTATGCCCGTCGAATCCCGGCCGCTCATGACCCGTTCTGGAAGTATCTCGACGGCAAGTATGTGGGCTCCGAGTCTGAGCCTGTCCATGGCTCTGCGCAGCTCGTAGGTGGTAACCGGGACTGCGCCGAATCCGTGGTCCACCACCAGTTTGCCTGTCGTGAAATGGTGAGTGAACTTGCCGAGCATGTAGGCATCTATGCGTCTGTGGCGCCCTGGAGCGGTTTTGCCACGCGTCACGGTCCCCTGAACGCGTCTTTTCCTCAGGGTGCTGATTTTGACCAGTTCCCTTGCTGACGGACCTTGTGACGATTTTTTCGAGCTCATGGCAAAGAGGGATGGAAGACAGGGATCGTATGCATGGGTATTGCGTTGTGGCTCAGAATTCCACGAATCCTGGGACACGTGGGAAGGGAATGACGTCACGGATGTTGGCCATGCCGGTCACGAATTGCACCATTCTCTCGAATCCCAGACCAAATCCTGAGTGTACCACAGTGCCGTATCTGCGTAGATCCAGGTACCACCAGTAATCCTTTGGATCCAGACCAAGTGACACCAGACGGTCGTAGAGTACCTGGTATCGCTCCTCGCGCTGGCTGCCACCTATTATCTCCCCCACCTTGGGGAGCAGCAGATCCATGGCTGCCACGGTTTCGCCGTCATCATTGAGTCTCATGTAAAACGCCTTTATGTCCTTGGGATAGTCGGTGACGAATAGTGGGCCGCCTGCCACAACCTCGGTGAGGTAGCGTTCGTGTTCGGTCTGAAGGTCGCGTCCCCATCCTGGCTCGTACTGGAACCTGTCCTTCACCTTCATGAGCTCGTTGACGGCGTCGGTGTAGGTCATGCGCTGGAAGTCGGCATCCACTATGGACTGCAGGGTTTCCATGATTCCCGGAGCTATGCGTTTGTCGAAGAACTCCATGTCCTTGGGAGCGCGTTTCAGGGCAGCGTTCAGCAGGTGTTTCACGAAACGTTCAGCTACGTCCATGTCTCCGGCGAGATCAGTGAAGGCCATTTCAGGCTCCACCATCCAAAACTCCGACAGGTGTCGTGTGGTATTGGAATCCTCTGCACGGAAAGTGGGACCGAAGGTGTATACCTTACCAAGGGCGCATGCATAGGTTTCGGCCTCCAGCTGTCCGCTTACGGTTAGATAGGCACTGCGTCCGAAGAAGTCTTTTGAGTAGTCCACCTTGCCGCGGCTGTCTCTGGGTGGATCTTCGATGTCCAGTGTGGTCACCTGGAACATCTCGCCTGCACCCTCACAGTCCGAACCTGTTATGAGAGGGGTATTGAGATAGACGAAACCCTCGGACTGAAAGAACTCGTGGACTGCGAAAGAAAGCACGTTACGCACGCGGAACACAGCGCCAAAAGTATTGGTTCTTGGACGTAAGTGTGCAATTTCACGAAGAAATTCGAAAGAGTGTCGTTTTTTCTGAAGTGGATAGTCACTGGCCACGGTTCCAAGGACCTCCACTTCCTCTCCTCTGAGTTCGACGGGCTGACTGGGGGCCGGAGACTCGAGAAGCGTACCGGCAACCCGGACGGATGCTCCGGTTCCCAGATCTGACAGGTGTTCCCAGCCTGGAGAGTCCGGGTCTATGACCACCTGTAAATTGGCCAGGGACGAGCCGTCGTTGATTTCAATGAACGCCACATTCTTGGAGCGGCGGCGGGTACGCACCCATCCAAGGACCTCCAGCCTCTGTCCTGTGGGCTGTTTATCCAAAATCTCTCTTATGAGCATGATGTATGCCTCCTGGTATACTTTTTCGTTCTTTACTTAGGTTGATATAAGGGGGGGTGTCAAATTGAAATTACTTTTTACTGAGCCTGTAAGAGCTGCCAGATATCAGCATGTACTGCGGGATCAGATCATCCATCATCAGCGGTATGGCTCCGCGGGATTTCATGATGAGGCTCAGTGAGATGCCCAGGGATGACGGTACGTATCCGGCTCTTAGGATGGTTTTGCCTGATATGGCAGCGGCTGAAGGAAGTTTATGGTCGGATTTCCCTGCCAGGATCAAGGTGACTTGGAAGGTATCCGTGTATTGCGGGATCTCTACCTCCTGAACGCTCCAGCCGAGTGATGGATGCCATGCCCACAGTGTCACCTTGCCTGCAGGAAGCCATGCCAGGGAGAAGGTGCCGTTACCAGATGTCTTGGCTGATCCCCACTGCCAACCCACCAGGGCTCCTCGAACGTGTACTCCCCTGGACGTGAGCACCTCTCCGGTGATCCTCACACCGGGATTCATCTCCCATAGATGGTCATCAGGAGCCTGGCTGCCCGGATATCTGCCTTCAGGCACGGTGATCTTTGCGAACAGTGGTGCATGGCCGTCAGCCACGAGGGCCAACCTCGTCTTCCCCGGAGGAAGCGGAGCGGTGAGGAGTTCGCCATGTGTCGTGCGGGCAGTGTGTCTCATTCCCAGGGCGTCTTCCAGGTATACCGTGGCGTCCAGTCCTTCCTTTGTTTGGATATCCCTCACGAATCCGTTTATGCGTGATCCAAAGGGAACCGTGACGGTGTGGGTTCCCGGTCCGACCGTATTTTTGAGCCTGGGAAACCCGGAGGCATCGAAGGTATATTCGAAGGAAACGTCAGGTACCCGTCTGAAGGAGACCGTGCCCGAGGGATCCGTTTTGCCTGACAGGCTGATCCATGGATGACGGTGCTGCAGGTGTACTGTTCCGCGTACAGGAAGACCGTTGGAATCCAGGAACCGGATGGTGAGTTCCGATGAGGCTGGGTTCAGGACGAACCGATAATCGTTCTTTGCGGAACGGATGCTTTTGGTCAGGGGAGTATACCCCGGTGCAGTGATCTCGATGTTCAGGTGCTCTGGTGTACCGTATATTCTGAAATAGCCGTCCTGTCTGCTGAATGCATGTGCCACGAATAGGGGGTCGTCAGGGCTGGTTACCCTGATGGCAGCCTCCACCGGAAGGTCACGGTTGTCGCGTATCAGACCGTGAACTTCACCAGCGTCAGAGAGCAATACCTTCAGATCGCGTCTATCAGATGAGATCCAGCCCAAATCAAGGGCGCCGTACTCGCCGCGGCTGGTCCTTGCGCGCAGCACTGCCTGACCCGTTGGCACGCCGGTGAGTCTGAAAGTGCCATCCCTGCTGGTGACGGTTTGCCATGATCCCGTGGTGGGAGAGACTATGGATGTGTCCTCTGCCACACCGTAGATGCTTACTGTGGCGGACGGTACCGGAACCCCCCTGGCGTCTTTTACCATCCCCTCCACGGTGTGTCCCCTGTGAAGTTCGAGGAGGGCCAAGGACGGGTTTTCGGATATCCAGTAGGAGACGTTGAGAAGGGGAACATACCCGTCAGCCTCCACGGATATGCGCCAGCGTCCAGGTCTGATGGCATTCAGGAGAAATTTGCCCCGGCTGTCCGAGAATACCTGACGCACGGCGAAGTCCGGATACTGCTGGGATATCCTGATTTTTGCTTTAGGTATGGGCTTGTCGGTGAGAGCATCGCGCACGAGACCACGCAGTTTAACCACAGGATGGAGGTGGGCCTCCACACTGTAGCGTCCGACTCCGAGCTCCAGGGGGCCAAGGCTGGCGGCAAGTCCGGGCCGGCTCACGTGAAAGGTGTAAAAGCCCGGTTCGAGTACGGTTTCGACCCCTGAGCCGGTAAGAGCCAAAACAGTGCCGTCTCCTGATATCAGTTCGGTTATGCGAACACTGGCACTTACGCTCTGTCCTTTATCAAAGGCATGTATCTGCACCCTTGCAGTGGGAGGGACGTACTGTTCCGAAAGCGGAAGACTGCTGTTACGCGCAAAGGCATACCGGAAGCCATGGGACAGCGGGATTCTCATGATACCCCACTGTTCGGGCAGACAGGGCAGAAACAGGTCTTCATCGAGGGGATACACCGAGCACACGACAGACGGAAGTGTGGCGTCCGTGGTGGCCCCACCAGGGGTTTGATTTGAATTTTTTGTGTAATTACGCTGAGTTATGATTTCTTTCTGTTCTACATGCCTGGACTTGGTGACGTATACGTGGACGAGAAACGCTGCCGTAGCAGCGGTCAGTATCACCCCTATCAGAACAGTGAGGGTAAGACGGTTAAGTGGAAGACTCATTCTCCTCTTGCATTACCAAGTCTAAAATTTCCTGAAAGCGATCCAGCAGGCCTTCCACCTCGAATTCCGTGAATCCAAGGAGTCTGAAGGGGGCCTTGGTTTCCCGAATTTCCCATAGAGGTGGTGTCATTATTTTGTATTTGAGCAGCAGCTGGTCGGTTACAGCCGAGATGAGTGACACGGAATTGGCAGCGGAAGCAACGGGATCATGGTGTGTCTCCGCTGCCTGGCACACTGATTCGGGAAAGTTTAGTCTGCGCAGGAGTACTGCTCCGGTCTCCTCATGCACCTTGGCCACGGTTTTCTCCACTGTATCATGAGGAAGAGGAACGCGCATGAGATCCAGAAGGTTTACGATGTATGGTTCGCCCACATCATGCAGCAGGGCACCCAAGAATGCCTCGTCTCCGGATACTCCCACCCGGGTGGCAATTTCCTTTGCCATGTAGGCCGAGGCCACGGCTCTGAAGGACATTTTCCTGATCCACGTCACGTGTTCCTCGGTCTGTGGTTTGAAGATCGTATCCATGATCACCCAGCGGTATATGAGCTCTTTGAGGAGATCTATACCCAGGCGCACCATGGCGTTGCGCAATGTGGTCACGGGTGAGCGACCCTTGAACATGGATGAATTGGCCGTGCCAATGATATGTCCTGCCAGTTTGGAGTCGGCCGGAATCTTGGCCTCCAGTGCGCCCATGGACGGATTGCGTCTTAGAATACGAAGCAGTGTGACGTAGTCGTCTGGGATCATGGGCACTGATCTAGGTGACCATCGGAGGCTTCGGCGGACTAGACGTTCCAAGGTTTCCGAATTCAATGTGCCTTTGTTGAGTTCTTGACGCAGTCTACGTCTTTCCCTGTCCAGCAGGGCAGAGGAAAACCCCATCTCTTCCAGGGGGTCCAAAGATTTCATGCCCTGGGTCATGAGACGGAACGTTGTCTTAATAGATCGGCGTTTGCGTTCTTCGAGATCTTTATCGCGCATCGGTCCAGGGCCACTGTAGCATGCACATGGGCTGAGAGGCAAATATAGTGTTTTGTGGTTTATTATAGAAGAGACGGCCGGTCATTCATGAAAAAGAGTATCTTTCGAGTCCACGGATACCGTCGTCCTTGCGTAAGGTACGCGGATGAGTCTCTGGGAGCATGATCCGGCATGTTAACGATTACTAACGTATACTGTTTCATCACCGTTGACAACAGGGCGCTAATAGGCCTATTATTCTCCGCGCTCTGGCTCCGAGGAGAACGGCTGCTATGAAAATTGTATGCGACAAATGTCATGCCAAGTATTCAATAAGTGACGATAAGCTCAAGAAGGGTAAGACCCTGAAAATAAAATGTAAGAAGTGCGGTAACTTCATCATCGTCAGGCCTCCGGAAGAAGAGGACGATGGAGAAGCCACCAAGGTCGTGGACTACGGTTCCGTGCAGTCCTCGTCATCGGGCGGCAGCGGCGATGAGAAGGTTTGGTATCTCGTCATAGGAGAGACCGAAGAAGGCCCCTTCACCATAGAGGAG
>JALWFW010000195.1 GCA_027013865.1 Polyangiaceae bacterium
CACACACGCACGCACACACACACACACACACACGTACTGCCGGTATGTGGCTCAGTTGTTGACGTCACACGGATCGTGGAAATTGACGCAGCTACGTCGATCCGGAAACCAGGCGCGCCCTAAATCACGGCCTCCATTAATCTTCTCCCGAAGACCAATACCGGTATTTGATCCAGACGCCGCTCGCGTCCCCCCCGCCCCCCGCAATCCAGACGTATTTACGTATGCAGCAAATGACCCGGCTTCACTCTATCAGTCGCTAATTGACAGTTATAATAAGTCAATGCTGGCGTAGAGGGGCCACTCCATCAACCACCCCGGACCGATGTATGACCCTGATATGACCCAGATAAATGGCCTCCGATTGGACGCTTTGAAAAGGACTACGATGGGATGGCGTGAGGCATTCCAAAACCTGTGTACCGGATGTAGAAAGCGTCACTAAAGTTTCGTGTGCCGTTACTTATTAAACGATTATCACAAGACGAAGAAGTATTGCTAGGTTTGTGAAATGATATTTCGTTTTAGAAATGGTGAATCTAGGTGCTATGTACTAATGTATTAGGTTAGTAACAAGCAAAAAGCACAAATACCGAAAAGAGAGTCAGTGAAACTTGCAAAAAATATAAAGGAAATTGATAATTGTGTTCCAATTTATGTAATATTTTGGCAGATTATTCCCGGCGATACTCGTGAACTGTGTCAGCATACGCTCGTGAGTTTAATTAACGTAAATCACAAAATTCTTGTATAATTTTCTTGATATAATCAGGTCAACTAGGTTTATGTGTGCTTGCTGCAAGGAAGTTTATTCCTGCAACAGCAATTGAGTTTAATTGTTTTCCAGGAAAAGAGCACTAGCTACTTAAAACCATCCACATAGTGAATAGTTGAATTTCTCTGTACTCGTTACTTCTCGTCTGATGCGCTGTAACCACGGTATAGTAATAAATCTTAAATTAATATAAATACATTAAAAACTAGTTGAAGGAATAAGACTGCATTGATCAAACACTTGAGAAGATGTATTAGTCGTATACGTCGCTTGGCAACGCGCCCATGTCGCCTAGCCGCTATATATTACGGCCTCGACCAGTCTTGTGCGAATAGAATCTATTGAAGTTACCCGTGATTATTGGTACAGGAATGGCAAGAGTGAGGACGCCAACCAGGGCGCATATACTTCCTATGAGTTTGCCCCAAACGCCGACTGGGTACTTGTCGCCGTATCCGACGGTCGTCATGGTGATGATAGCCCACCAGAAGGCGTCGGGGATGCTGTGAATCTGCGAGCCCTCGATGCCCAGCTCGGCGTAGTAGATAGCGCTGGAGAAGACCAGCAGACAGACGGTGAGTGCCACCAGGAAGAGCCCGAGGCCCTCGACGCTGGCCTTAAACGTCAGAATGAGCACCTGAAGTCCGACCGAATGCTTGGTCAGCTTGAATATCCTGATGAGCCGGATGACGCGCAGGAAGGCGAGGGAAGCACTGGACTTGGCACTGGCGCAGCTCATCGTCGAGATGACGTTGAAGAACGTCACGTAGTACGGGACGATGGCGGTGACGTCGACGATGTTCTTGAAGTCCTTCCAGAAGCCGAGCTTGCTCGGGCACGACAGGAAGCGGACGATCACCTCGATCGTGAACCAGGCCGTGCAGACCGTCTCGATGATGAAGAACGGATCGAGGAAGTTCGGCGCCACGTTCTCGACGCAGTGCGTCAGCGCGAAGACGGGCAGCGTCTCGACGCAGAACAGCACGATCGATATCAGCGTCATGATCACCGAGATGACGGCGATCGCGAACGCCCAGTTCGACGTCTCCGGGTACTCGAACAGCATCCAGAGCTTCTTGAGCGTCTCGTTCTTGGGCAGCTTCACCTCCTCGTGGACGTAGCCCTCCGACGTCTTGTACTCCTCGAGCACGTCGCTCTCGATCTCGTAGAAGATGCACTCGGCGAGGAAGATGTCGTCGGGGACGGTGTGCGGCCGCTTCAGCTTGCCGCCGTACTGGAAGTAGGAGAAGATCGCCTCGAAGCTCGGCCGGTGGCGGTCGATGAAGAACTCGTCGCGCGTCCGATCGTAGAACTTCTGCCGCTTCTTCGGGTTGCCGAGCAGCGTGTCGGGGTGTTCGTTGAGCAGGCCGACGCGCGTCTCGAAGTACTGGCCGCTGACGTTGATCCGGATGCGTTCGCAGCCGCACGCCTTGCAGTCGTGCGGCTGCTGCTGCTGCTGCTGCTGGAGGCCCGTCCCTCGGGCGAGCCGGCTCGGCGATTTCACTCGGAACGACGACCTGAGGCTGCCCAACAGACTCTGTCTCCTGGTCTTCTTGTGCGCGGCCAACGAGCCGGCGCTTCCTCCTGGTATGAGAGCCATGTTTGCTGGCGGCATTGAATCGGCGGGCGACGGGCGAGGGACCGGGGATCGGCGGGCATCGTCCGTCGCCTGGGTGCGCCACCGATTCGGATGAGCGTCAGTACCGGATCTGCGCACCTGTCCGCCAGGTGGCACCGGCGTTCTCAGTATCCGATGGTTGATGTGGTTGCTGTTGATGTTGTTAAGGGCGGCGCTTTTGTATGCGAGCAGCTGCGTTTCTTCCGGGATCGTCGCGCAGCTGGACGACGTGTCATAATCCGGCGATGGGCGCTTGTCCTGTCTCGACGCGAAGGCTTTCTTCTTGTGCGTTCCGCGGTGATCCGGACGACTTCTCGGTACATGATCCTGATAGCTGCATTGGGAGAAAGTATGCATGAGTGTGGCTTTATCTGCTGATACCACACCATAGCATTAACATAACACCGCCGAATGATTACTTATTTCTGAGGTGTAACGACGACTGTCTCAAGTTCACTTTATGGTAAATCCACCTGAAGTTCCGCACAAATAACCTGAAGAGTCCTTAGCACAAACAGAAAATCCTGATAAGTCCAATTTGTATGCGAGCTCCCTAAAAACCTATGTTTAAATAAGCGAAGATGCTCCTACGAAGGATGTACCGCTTCATACAGCAGACCCAGTAAACGGTGATCCTGAAGTTCCTTGGTTGGAGACCGATTCTGGAGCGTGATTCTACCTTTTAGTTGTCTTTCTGCAAATCATAACGAGAGAGTTGTCAGTTAAAGTAATAAATATTTATATTTATTTATTAGGATATATTGTTCATTGAAATGTAATTGGGTTCGTATGCGTGGAGGCATTTGTGTCTCTAGGCAACGCTGCATGTATGTGTGTGTGTGTGTGTGTGTGTGTGTTTGTATGTGTGTGTGTATGCGTGTGTATGTGTGTGCGTATGTGTGTGAATGTGTGTATATATGCATATGTACAAGGGCACCAGCGGTACGACAAGCTTCAAAACACAGTAAAGTGCTGCCCATTCAGAGGA
>JALWFW010000196.1 GCA_027013865.1 Polyangiaceae bacterium
GAAGTACATTTTCAGAACACTTCCCTGAGCTAGTGCACGCTTTCACGACTTATTTTTATGACTGACTGCATTTGTTTAACAATTTTCCATGAGTTGGTGTACTTGTTCACTGCGTTTTCATGATATTCTACATATTTACATATTTTTGTCGTGATCTAGTGCATATTTCACTTCTCTGGTGATTATTTCGTGATCAACTATACGTTTACAAGATATGTCAACGACTTGTAATTTATATATTTAATTTCCTTGTCTTTTTCAGGTATTCCATGACAAGAGCCATGACGAGTGTATAATTGGTTGCCTGAGTTCTCCCCAGTACACAGCTGTGCCCTGACGACACACACACACACACACACACTCATACACACACACACACACACACATAGAGAGAGAGAGAGAGAGAGAGAGCACCATTCACCTTCATCTAGAACCAGCGAATGTGTATGTCTGCAACCGTGTATGCAAATGCGCAAGGGAATGGGGTACGCGTTAATGGGGAAGGCGATGTTCTAGTTATACAGAGACAACTGTGATGGCTTGACACCTACCCGTGCCTCATCACTGGGAAATACCAGTGGGAAATTCCCACCGAATCCGAACGCAGAAGGGATAAGCATTAAATGCTATAACCAACTACGGCAATTCTAACTATTGTTCTCGTATCTAGACCCGAGCGGCATGCTCGTGTCTGATCGTCGGGAAATACCCGTGGGGAATTCCGCTCGTTTCTAAACGCACCAAAACCGGACCGAAATGGCATTCTTCTATCCGGATACGGTCACCGTATCGCTGCCGCTGGATCCGGAACTGGAGCGCTGGTTCAGCGGCAACTTGTCGTACGACGGAGCGGAGATCAATGACTCGAAGTCATCGCCATCGGGATCGGGCGGTTCGGGATCGGCTTCGGGATCCGGCGCGAACCGTACGGGCCAGACGCCGAGCGGGTCGGCGTTCTCGCCGTCGGACCACGTCCCGCTGGCCGTCGACGACAAGCAGGCCTGGATCTACGCCAGCCAGGGCATCCTGTACTACGCGTTCCCGGTCGAGATCACGCTCGGTATCGTGGGCGGCCTGCTGAGCCTGGCGGCGATGGCGCGCCAACGGAAGTCGTCCAGCGACAGCTACCTGATCGGGTTCGGCGTCGCGTCGGTGCTGCTGCTGGCCTGCGGCGGCACGCTGAAGCTCCAGGACTACACGGCGCACAGCAACGGCTACCAGCGCGCCTACGGCTGCATCAAGAGCGCCAACGACTGGCTCTGGTACAGCGCGCTGTGGATCCTGGTCGTGATGACGCTCGAGCGGGGCCTGTCGCTCATCCAGAACCACCGCCACAAGACGTTCTGCTCGGCGGGCCAGGCCGCGGCCGTCGTCCTCACCGTATACGCCGTCTGCCTGGTCAGCGCGCTGCCCGAGTTCTGGGAGTACGAGCCGATCGAGACCTACGACTACGTCAGCAACCGGACGATCGTCGTTTCGCACCTGTCGCCGACCGCCGACTCGCCCGAGTACAGGATACTCTACTTCTGGTACTCGGTCACCATCACCGTCTTCCTGCCCTACCCGACCATGATCGTCATGACGGTGCTGCTGGCGCAGGGCATGCGTCGGACGCGACACGACCGGAAGCGGCTGCTCCACAAACACGCCGCCGACGCTGGCGCCTCTGTCGGCCGACGGATAGCCGAGGATCTCCACCTGACGCGGCTCTACGTCGTCATGATCCTCCTCTACGTCATCCTCTCCGCTCCTCTCACCTTCCTCATCATCATCAACGGCATCACACCTTACTGGGCGTGGCCTGCCGACAATCTCTACAACGGGCTCTATCTCATATTCGAGTTCGTTTTCTATTTCTATTTCGCTATCCAACTTCCGCTCTACCTGAGCTACTACGATAAGTTCCGGCATTCCTTCGTGGAACTCTGCTGCTGTTGTTGTTGTTGTTGTGGGAGGCGACGGAAACATGAACACAAACCACAAGCGGAAACTAGTTTTCGGAAACAGACCAGCAAAGAGGAATACTTCTACACGAGATAATAGCGTTTCTGTGTATCTAGTGTATTCAACAGTATTTGCGTATATGGTTTGTGTTATTCTCTCTGCGTGTATTATACATATATCGTTTGTGTACTGGGTGTGTACTGGGTGTGTACTGTCCTGTACGCGAGTGTGTCGGTGTGGCTTCAGTGTTTGTCCTGTAAACGATCTGAAGGTATAAATTAAAACTTACACGAGACGAAAATGCCTCAAGTTGGCTTGTTTTCTGAGTTCCTTCGAGTGCATCATGTCGGCAGAAGTTCACCAAAGATTTGTTATCAAAATATAAATATATCAAATTTGAATGACGCACTGCTTGACCCATAAGAAGATTGTCCCAAGGTGGCTAACAAAAGAATACAGTAAAAGAATAACGCATTTATATAAACATAACAAAAAAAATATTCAGAACACAAAATGTATTCAGGTAGAAAGAACATCAAACAGACTGGCGTCACATCTGCATCTGCAAATTTTACAAACTCGTCAGGACAAGAAACGGTACAACATCAAAGTCAAGCTATATTTACACGGTGTCAGATGTGAACCAGCACAATGTTACTCTGTCAGAAACGGCGCTTTTAAACTCTGCTCTCAGCCACTGACTAACAAGTTAATGTGTAATTTAAAACCTTAACAGTACAGAAATACCCCAAAATATGGACAACCACTGTCATCTGGTTACAACTTGTCAGATACCCGCCACGGCTGACCTAAAGACATCCAGTAGAAACAGCGCAAATACAACAACAGATTTCAGATGTTAAGTCAGACGACAAAACGTCCTCAAAATTACGTCATCTCGCTGCACTTACAGAATATCGTTCAAACGATGTCAAAGGTCAAGGACGTATGATGTAGTTCTAAAGCCATTTTTGCGCATGCGCTTAAGACTAAACGAGCCAAGTTACCTCCGACGGCACCGAGGCGAAGTGAGGCATGGAATATCTATCATACATCGGATGGTTCTGATCAAAGTAGGCGATTATCCTAATTCGGTGAATGAAAAAAAAAACATCGGACAACTATATACAACAGAGGCAAAGGTTTGCGTGCTTCTCGCACTGGCCGCCAAATTACGGCGTCGAAATAAGTCAAAATACAAAACAAATAAGAAAATCATTAAATAAACGAATTGTCAAATCAGCGAAACCGATAAATCATCGTCGGTTCTCCATAAACAAACCGTTCGATCACGATCGATCAGACGGCCGTCAGATCCGACTTGGCTGGGTTCGCAACCATCCACAGCCATTCTGTTCTAGTCCATCCATTGCTTTGCCACGTTACACGGAGACTGTTCGGACAAATGCAGAACACCGCCGACCTTAGCGAACTTC
>JALWFW010000197.1 GCA_027013865.1 Polyangiaceae bacterium
CAGAGGACTGCGCATGAGTCTGTCCTGTACTTTGCGGCGTGGCGTGATCTTAGGGCCCATGACTGCTCGCCATCTGGTGTCCATATCTGCCAGAATGCGAGCTGCCACGGCATCGGCCGCCTGCTCGGGGGTGTCTACAGAAGTAACGGCGGTGTCGAGTCTAAACATTTCTCCCACCACCATACGGGGTTTGAGTCCACCAGATATGAGGGCACCCAGCTTACGCAGTGTACCTGGGGAATCGTCGTGGCCCAGAAGAGACTCCAGGGGGAGGGTACTTCTGACGAGGGGTTTACCCCACACCGGAATCACCGGAACCACGGTCACTGGTACGGGATGGTCCCGCAGGGTGCGCACCAGGTTTATCAGGGTCTGCCTGGATATGGGTCTGTGGGGAAGGAGTGGGGTACGCCTGAAAAGTGCTAGCACGGCCGGTTTGCCGGCTTTCAAGGCTTCGGTCAGGTGTTCCTGTGCCGGCGGATCCGACGGGATCACGGCCGATGAGAACCACTGGGCTGGTTCCGTGAGCACTGACGGCGGAACATGGGCCGCTGGGCGGGGAAGGTGAAGTTGTCCCAGCACCTCGTCCAGCATGGTGTACTCGGCCTCGCCATACAGTCTGAAAACATAAAGTACAGCGCCGTCTGAGTGGACAGTGCGCAGTCTGCGTGCATCTTCCTCGTCTATCTCCACTCTGGAGATGAGCAGGTTCCTGAGTGTCTTTGAGATCATGAACTCGCCTGTCATGCCGGCCTCCCCGGGTGTGAAATGGCCTCGATGACCTGAATAATCACAAACCGGACTTGCATATCAAGGAAATTATCATGACATTCGGGTAGGACCATGTGTCTACGGCATGCAGGAAGGTTTCATCACTACAGTGCGTCCCTGTGTCGTCGGCATCTGTTCTGACTCTGGCAGGTGTGGGCATGAATTCTTCCATGCTCTTCGGAGGGGATTGGATACTGTAGTCTGGGCCGCTCTTGGGATTAGCATCAGCAAAGACCCTGATTATGAGTTTTTGTTTGAAAATAATGAATAAATTCAACGGGTTAAGTTGTAGTGTGCTGGGGTGCAGGCAGACTTACATGAACGGGGAGTCTTCCTCGTCGGCGAACTCGTCAGGTGGTGGGGCGTAGGAGTCGGCCTCGGAACCGTACCCCTCACTGCCTTCCCATGATTCTGGGGAGTCCTGCCCGTAAGTGTCATCTCCTGCGTACCCGCCTGCATAGGTGCCCGGCTGAGAACCAGAGGAGGTATGATGCTGAAGTTCGGCTGCATCCAATGGGTCTATGGGATTTTCGAACCTGGTGAACTCCTTGGCGAAGTGCAGTTCGATGTCGCCGGTGGGGCCGTGACGGTGTTTGGCCACCAGAATCTCGGCCTTGCCCTCCAGGGACGGATCCTCCTCGCCCTTCTTGCGTTGGTATACCTCGGGGCGGTGTATGAATATGATGATGTCCGCGTCCTGCTCAATGGCGCCACTTTCACGCAGGTCGGAGAGCATGGGGCGCTGATCCTCACGCTGCTCCACGCGCCGGTTGAGCTGACTCAGTGCAAGTACGGGCATGCCCACTTCACGGGCCAGGGCCTTGAGCGCACGAGAGATCTCCGATACTTCCTGTTCGCGGCTGCCTTTGGCACCCGACGGAGAGCGCATCAGCTGCAGGTAGTCCACTATGATGAGGCCCATTCTGTGGGGGTCGTCCCCGGACGGGAACACCGAGCGGTCGATTAGCCACTGCCGTACACGGCTACGCAGTGCCTGTATGGTGAGGCCCGGGGTGTCGTCCATGTAGACTGGGGCTTTTGCTAAGTGCTCGTAAGCGTTGAACAGGCTGGTCACTATCTGCTGGGCATCGGGATCGTACCTGAGTTTCGATAGATGCCTCAGTTTGAGGTTGTTGACCCTGGCAACCGATGCCAGGAGCCTCTGGGTGAGCTGGTCTACACCCATCTCGAGGCTGAAGATGAGCACCGGGATGTTCTGCTCCATAGCCACGTATTCCGCCATGTTTAGGGCGAAACTCGTTTTTCCCATGCCCGGACGTGCCGCCAGGATGACCAGATCGCCGGCGTGGAAGCCGCCTGCAAGGAGCTCGTCGAGTTTGCGGTAGCCCGTGGGCACTCCCTCGCCTGGCAGGGGGTCGTTCTGGATCACCTTGGACACGTGTTCCAGGAACTCCACAAGGGAGCGGTCTATGGGGACGTACGAGGCGCCAAGGGTGTCGCGGGTGGCAGCCAGCATGGACTGCTCGGCCCAGTTGAAGAAGTCCTCGGGCTCGTCGCCGGTTTTCGTGTATCCCTCGGATGCGATGTGCTGGGCAGACCTTATGACCCGCCTGACCCGTGCACGGCTGCGCACGATGCGGGCGTAGTGCTCCACGTTGGCGGTGGTAGGCACGTTGCCAGTGAGCCTGACCACGTATTCCTTGCCCCCCACCTTCTCCAGGGTACTGCGGGTTTTGAGCTCTTCGGTGAGGGTGGTGAGGTCCACAGGAAGGCCTTTGCTCTTGAGTGAGAGCATGGCCTCGTACACGTAGCGGTGGGCCGGTATGTAGAAGTCCTCCGGGGAGACGAGTTCCTCCACCCCCGGTGGCAGGTCCCCCTCCAGGAGAACGGCACCCAGGACAGCCTGTTCGGCCTCCACTGAATGGGGAAGTATGAGTTCCTGCTGATCCATGATGCACCTCGTATGGCCGCTAGCATCACAGCCTTGCACGGCAGCGCTTCCGTGTCTGCTGTCGTGATGCCGGCCCGAGGTTGAAGATTAGGCCATAGCCGGCGTAGGGCAACTTTTGTGTGAAACTTCCCCAAGTGACGGTGATGTGGGCGGGATATGTCGATCCGTTCCGTTAAGAACGATATGTGTTGTGCTCACAAGACTCGTGATTGCACGAAGTTGTCTGCGCCGGTCTGGTCGTCCCTTCTGAGCGTCTGTCTGAGGGCTGGTTTTACCAGGAACTGATTTTTGCTTCATAACCGGTGGTACGGACGTTCGTCCGGTGGTAGGCTGCCGGTATACTGCTGCGAATCTCTGGGAGATACATCCCTCAGGTCCAATGGTTTATTCTCTCCAGTCCCCCGGAAGCCATCCCTCCAGTGCGTCCCATGGTTTCATTTTTTCACGGACAGAGCATTGCTTTGATTATCCAGGTGTGAGTTCATTCGCAAGCCGGAGGGGATGTATTCAGCCTGTGCTTCCTGCGTAGCTCGACTCCCTGTGACATATGCTGTAAATTACATATAACATATTGATATTACAGTACTTTTGCGTAAGTATTGATTCGCGCCCATCAAAGATGGGCCCGCCCCCGCCGCCACCACCGGCAGCCACCGGACTCGCGGACAAGCCTCTCACGTCCCCACGAGC
>JALWFW010000198.1:0-27446 GCA_027013865.1 Polyangiaceae bacterium
CGCCCCAGCATGCCGGACAGGGCCTGCAGACCGATGTCGAACGTTCCACCGTCACCACCAATGGCGATTATGTTGATTTTCTCGTTGGGATCGAGCTTGCCCTTGCGCTGAAGCACCTTTATGGCTGCCTCGACGCCTGAGGCCACTGCTGCGGCGTTCTCGAAAGCCACGTGAATCCACGGCACACCCCAAGCCACGTGGGGATACGACGAGGAGATGATCTCCATGCACCCCGTGGCGTTGGCAACTATGGTGTTGGGTCCCGCGGCCTTGAGAAGATGCCTGAGAGCGAGCGCGGGGGCGCAGCCCTGACAGGCTTTGTGGCCAGCGGCGAACAGCTCGTGATCCGGAAGTAACTTGGCTGCGAATACGTTGAAGCTTTCCATCATTCTCTTACCCCCACGTACTGAATGCGCGGCACGTCCTTACCCTCGAGCATGTCCACCAGGCTTCCGTACATGCCCACGATGTCCTCGACCTTTACGTCGCGGCCTCCGATGCCAAGGGTGAACTCGGCGATCTTCGGCTGAACTGGGCTTCCGTACAGGACGCTCTTGATTTCGGTGGCGAGGGGATGGGAGTGTCCGCCAAAGGTGAATGCACGATCCACCAGACCAAGGGCCTTGACGTTCTTGACGGCTGCGAGGAAGTCCTCCGTGGGGAAGGGACGCCACACGCGCGGCCGTATGATACCCACCTCGATGCCCTTCTCTTTCATGGCCTTGACTGCGCTCATGGCGGTCTCTGACAGGGAGCCCATCATCACCAGAGCGATCTCGGCTTTGTCCATGTTGTAGGTCTCCACCACGTTGTAGCGACGACCCACGATGCGCTCCAAGTCGTCGAAGGCCTCTTTTATGACCTTCAGGGAATCCAGGAGTGCCTGATGCTGGGCAAGGCGTGTCTCGTAGTAGATCTCGGGGACGCCCACGATGCCCATGGCCACGGGATTGTGGATGTCCAGCCTGATCTGTGGTTCGAAGGGAGGCAGGAATTCCTTCACCTGCTCGGGCTCCCAGTATGCGATGGCCTCGATCATGTGACTGACGATGAAGCCGTCGAAGTGCACCATGATGGGCAGGTGAACCCGCTTGTCCTCGGCCACCCTGAAGGCCAGAGGCATCATGTCGAAGCACTCCTGACCGTTCTCGGCCACGATCTGGAGCCAGCCGGTGTCACGCACGCTAGCAAGATCACCGTGGTCGTTCCAGATGGAGATGGGGGCCGAGATGGCACGGTTTGCCACTGCCATGACCACGGGTAGGCGCATGGCCGGCACGATGTGAACGATCTCGTTCATGAGAAGCAGTCCCTGGGAACTGGTGGCCGTGAAGGTACGGGCTCCGGCAGCGCTCATGCCGCAGCAGGCGCTCATGGCGGAATGCTCGGACTCCACGGGCACGAATTCTGCATCGAGTTCGCCGTTGTAGACGAGCTCGGACAGGTGCTCCACGATGTGGGTCTGCGGGGTTATGGGATATGCGGCAATGGCATCGACGTCGCACATTGCCACGGCATCAGCCATTGCTATAGAGCTTTCGACTCCTCTTCTCTTGCCCATCACGACTCCTCCGGCACGAACTTGATGCACTGGGTCCAGCATTCCTGTACGCAGATGCCGCACCCCTTGCAGTAATCGTAGTCAGCCTGGAAATAACCTTCTTCTGTCTCGTGAATGCATCCTTCGGGGCAGTACATGTAGCACACACCGCACTTGATGCACTTGGAATGATCCCACACCGGCCGCTCGCTTCGCCACGATCCGGTGAGATTCTCACGGGAGGCCATGGGCTTGTCGAACACGAAGCCCATCGGGATCTCCTTCCATGAAAGCTCATACTTGTCAGCCATTTGCAGCCTCCAGTATCTTTGTGTCCTCAAACGCCTTCTTCATGGCGGCTATGTTCTTCGAACCGATTTTCTCGCCAAAACGGCCAACGACCAGTTCTCCAAGGATGTCCATGGGGACGATGGAACTTGCCTTCATGAGGGCGCCGAGCATGGTGATATTGTTGATGGGACGGCCAATGACCTCCATGGCGATGCCAATACCGTCGGCCACGGCGATGCGTCCCTGATAACCGGTATCCTTGCGGACCTCCTCAGGGGTCTTGGAAGTGGACACCACCAGAAGCCCGTCGGGCTTGAGACCGGCGGCCACGTCCATAATTGCAGTCAGTGAATAATCCAGCACGAGAACCACATCCGGCTCATACACCTTGCTACGGGTGTGAATGGGGCCGTGGTGAATCCTCGCGAACGCCTGAACCGGTGCACCTCGCCTCTCGGGTCCGAAACTCGGAAACGCCTGTGCGTATTTCCCGTCAGCTACGGCGCTCTGAGCCAAAAGTTCAGCCGACGTGACTGCCCCCTGGCCTCCGCGTCCGTGGAATCTGAATTCGATCATGGTTCAACTCCTTTCCCGCGTCGCGCGCAATCGCATTTGATATCCATCAGCACCGTGGATGTCAAACGCTTATTTGTTACAATCGGAACGATTTTCGGAGTGCCTAACAGAGTCATTCGTGTCCGCATGCTTCAAATAGTCCAATAATTTCAACAAGTTACATGTATGCCTCCGTATAAAGGCCAAACGATTCATGAACATGAACGGAACATTTTTGCAAAAAATTATCGATGGATGGAGCAAGAAATCATTGAATGAGAATTCCGGTATCTCAACCCTCAAAAAAGGGCGTGTATACCGATATGCGTCAGGGCCTGAACCAGTAGGTGCGCAGACCAAGACCCACCATCACCGTATTGGCAGGTCCCTGGCCTGAGACGGTACCGCTGCCCGAGGCCCAGAGAAATACGGGATCATGCACGAGCCAGCGCATGGATCCGGATACGAGAACAGGCCCGGACTCGCTGAATGCCATGGCTCCCTCGAAGTAAAAGGTGCCGGCAGTACCCCAGCCAGCAGCGAGAGATCCGCTGAAACGGGTATCGTGCACGAGATCTGCAGACATGGAAAGATGCCCCCAGGTGAGCATTCCGTGAAATGCAAGTCCCCACACGGTAGGGATGGGTGGCTGCACCAGAGTCAGTGGAGCGGTGACGAAGGGTACGAAACCCTCACGGCCTGCCGCGACCTCGAGACGCGCCTCCGACGAGACGTCCGTCCACCGGCGATGCATCCGGGCCCAGGCCACTATCCCAGAGGCAACGGAATGCCTGTACCCTCCTCCCAGTACCAGCCATCCAGTCGGAGCATACCGGACGAGGCCATCTACGGAGACGTGCTGCCAGTCGTGCCCCGCTGCCGATATGCGTGAACCCACCCGAAAGGCACCTGAGCCCACCATGACCTCGCCTCCCGATGCCTCGTGGAGATCTATTCCCTCGACCCAGGCTGAGGCGTCCACCCACGGGCTACTCACACCCAGCTCCAAAACGGGACGCGGCACGGCACCGTCCACGGTAAGATACATACCGTGAGCCCCGGGGTTCATGATGATGCGCTTGGTTCCCCACACAAGACCGGCTTCGATATCTCCGCTGCGGCCCTCCCACGCGAGATTCTCCAAAGTGGCGGCCATACCCGACGGTCCTCGGTACCAGCGTCCATCCAGCCTGACGGAACCGTCACCTACGTATGTCACCGGCAGCCTGGCCGCCAGATGCACGTCGTCGTCGGGTATGTGGTAGAGTTCCAGAGAAAGCAGAGCTCCAGGACGGGACGACCACATGCCTACCCCGACACTTAGATCCGTGGCTGCAGGATCGAAGGAGATGAGCAGGGCAGACAGCACGAGAAGGGTATTCATGCGTCAGAGTCTACTTCAATGATGTGAGGCAGCAAAAAATGAGCGGGAAGACTGGCGGGAACTCAGTGAAGATACGCCCAGGCGGCATATACCAGAGCCGCGCCGAAACCCATGAGAGCAGCCGATCCGGCAAGGGCCCAGACAACGGACAGGGTCCTTCGGAGCGGGCTAGGAGGCGTGTAAGCACGCTTCACCTCATCGAACGGGATCCTGGCGGAGCGCTCGGAGCGCAGGGCGCCAAAAAGCGCAAGATCCGGATCCGTGAGGGACGATGCAACCGGATTCGGTGGCGGGAATACGCCCGTGGGATAGCGTCCGGCAAGGGCACAGTAAAGCAGGGCCGAGCGGGCATAGTCGCGTGTCAGGGAATCGGATTCATACCCGATCTGCCGTTCGGGAGCAGCAAACAAGTTACCAGGAACACGGGCTGGAACTGATTGCGTACGTCCTGACATAAATCCAGGATTGCCATCTGAATCTATAATAATTTCAAATGGATACAGCTCACATGTGCCAGACAGTCCGGACAGGAAGTCGAGCAGGCGTTCAATGGGCAACGCTGCTCCCGACGACGCCAGCGTCCTTTTGGGCAGTGGCCAGGCAAGGTAACGGCGCCCGAGATAAACCCCTTCTCGCACTGGTGGCACGTCACTGCCGGAATCCGACGACTGGGCACCGTCACTGCCAGACGGCTCCTCATCCGTAGGATACCAGCTCCACCATACCACAAGACGTTCACCCTGGTCTTCAGTCACGTAAAAGGCCCCGGTCCGGTCCTCGAGAAACGCCTCACCGCCGAGGGGACCTTCATCACCGCCTGCCCGGCCCACCAGACCGCCGCAGGCCGGGCAGACATCACCATCCGAAACGTCAGTCAGGCAGAAAGGACATACAGCCACGATTACCTCCCCCTTGAGACTATCACACCGACTCCCTCCATGACCTTTGGAATGATATCGGAAGCTATCCTCTCCGCGAGTTCTCCGGAAATACCGGTGTTCACCAGCGCCATATCCCGAGCCGGGCTGTCAAAGATGGCCTTCAGATCCGCCGGATAATCGGCATGGGTGAACAGAAGTCCGGATATGGTCCTGAGGGCATCTATGATGGCTCTGTATTCCTCTGGCGGGCTCTCCTGCGCATGGTGCATGATGGGAGCAGTTATATCTTCAGGCACGTTATTTCTGGAGAGTACCAAAGCACCGATCTGGGCGTGGTTCTTCATAGCTGCCTTACGTGCCTCCTCAGGTCCAACGGGATAGCGCAAATCCTCCATGAGCTTATAGGCGATCACGATACCTATGTCGTGAAGCAGACCAAAGGAGAACAGAACGTCTCCGGGAATTCCGAAGACACGATGCAGCTCCTTCGCCAGATACGCATGATGCAGGGCATGGAGCAGCTGGGCGCGCACCTCCGAGGAGAACTTCTTGGACTTGAAAATTCCAGACATGACCACCGACTGCATGAGAATGGAACGGGTAGTCTCGAGACCAAGGCGCACTAGGGCCTGTCCCAACTCCTTTATGGTCCTTCCTCTGGAATAAAGGGGTGAATTCACGACAGCCAGAATCTCGGCATACAGCCCTGTATCAGTGGCAATGACCCGAGCTATCTCCCTCAGATCCGCAAGGGGATTCCTGCTTAGTTTCAGGGCCTCTTCAGCCGCCTCCGGCCACACCGGGATCTTGGCCTTCCCCTGCTGCACGCGATCCAGTATCTGTCCTGCAAGTACGTCAGAATCGGCTACCTTGGCCGATGGGACGAATTGCTGACCGTCCTTTTTCATCTCATCCTCCGAAGAACCCTGCGGGCCCTGCGCCTAAGACCTCGTGGTGCACCTCTCATGGAAGCACAGAGCTTCAGGTAAGCCAGACCACTGGAATCCTCTGGGCCCATTAGCAGTCCAATCCTGCACACGGCCTCTGGATGATTGGGGCATGCCCGAACCACAGAAGAGAAATAGCCCAGTGCCCCCGATCGGTTCCTTGTGCGCAGTGAATAGCGGCCCAAAAGAAGCGAAGCCCTGTACTGGAATGGCGTTATGGCAAGGGCTGCTGCCGCCACCTCCCTGGCTTTGGTATACTTTTTATTTCTATAAAGGCACCAGGCCTTTCGGGACAGGAGACGGGACAGTTCCCAGGGTGTCTGACGGTTTTTCTGGGCGAGTTTTATGGCCTCGTCATAGAAACGCACGGCCTGTTCTATATCCTTGGACATGCAGTATATCTCTGCGAAACCCCAGAACACCGTAGGATTGTAAACATTGGCGTAAGGTTCGATCATGGAGAAGGCATCCTCTGGACGATGGCGGTAATGTCCATATGCCACCGCATGTAGCACATCCCTTTCCATGACGATACCGGCGTCGGATACCCCTTCCAGTTTTTTGAGATATTTCAGAGCAGAACGCCAAAACCCCCGGGACATGTAGAGTTTTGCCTTCTCGAGATAATAGCGTTCACCCGGAAGGGCATGGCGCAGAGCCTCATCGAGGGTGGCCCGGGCCTCTTTCCAGTGCCGCAGGTTGCGGTGTGCCTCGGCAAGATACAGATACCACTGATAGTGAGCCGACGACAGAGACTGAATGTAATCCCTGAGCTTTGGAGCCAGCTGCTTGAAGTCTCCCATGACCCGCATGACACTAAAGCCCAGAGGTTCGAGAGCATCCACACCCTCAAACTCTTTTACAGCCCTGTTGAACATGTCCACGGCCTTGACCCACTGCCTTTCCCGCAAGAGACACTCTAGCTCCACCAGACGCTTCCACAGGAGTGCAGAGGAGGCGAATTCCCTCAAAGGACGTACGGCATGCGAACAACCTACCCTGCGCATGACCAGGATTTCCGATTTGACCCAGGCCCATAGCGGAGCAGCCGGACTGTATTTCGGAGGTTTTGGACCAAGAAGCTCCTCTGCCCTGGACGGTCTGCCCATGCGAACCTGCAGGAGTGCTCCGGCGATGCGTTTCATCAGGGACGATGATTCACCCACGGGACCGAGTATCCTCTGGGCCCTGGGAACGTCTCCGTAAACCAGGTAGGCCATTGCCGTGGTGGCATCATGACGCACTCCCCTACCCTCCTTCATGACCTCTCGCACCTTGCCGAGCCTGAACAGCGCCTCACGCTTCAAAGCACGGGCACGGGCATGGGCAGGAAGCTTCCGAAGAATGGATCCCAGTACTCCTGAAGCCTCCCTGTACTGTCCGAGATCCATGGCCGTAGAGGCATACTCCGTGAGCATGTATAGATCCCACTCCGGAATGAGCTCCTTTATGGTCTTGAGTTTTTCTGCAGCATCAGAGGACTGACCGCTACGTGCCAAAACTTCCACCTGAAGGAGCTGCAGACGAACCATAAGTCTAGGTGATATGCCAGGACGGGACAGAAGCTCATTCACTTCCTGGGGCAATGTCTCGGAATACTTGCCACGGGACAGTTCCAGATGGATCCTCTCAGCCTCCAGGCAAGACGAGTTCCTGTACATAGGGAGAAAATATTTCTGGAGTTCTTCTGCCTGTTCGTAATCTCCCGCCTGTATGTACAAGTTCATTAGAAGACACGCGTCCACTGCAGTGACAGCACCCTTTAACTTCAATGATTCCAATAACTTAGACGCCTTCTTCACATCTCCCAGTATAAGGTGGACCCTTGCGGCCAGGGAGGTACACAAGCGGCAGGAATCAAGATATGAATCAAGTTTGTCCAACTCCTGACGTGCCTTTGCAGGCTGGCCCTCCTCCACTCTGGAGAAGGCGTTCATCAGGCCATCCACCAGCGGATCTCCAACATTGGGTTTCGGTTGTGGAGGAGAATACCACCCGGTGAGCTTTGCCTTGAGAAAACTCAGTATATGAAGCCGTCTGAGCCACCTTCTGTCAGGATAACTGCGCTCGTACTCCACTATCCTGCTCATCAGGCTCTTGAGAGCGACTCCTTCTGCACTGTCTATGTCTGCCACCAACTTCTTTTGAGGAGGCAGTGGCGGAGCCCTGAAATGGAAGTAAAGCCCCACTCCTGCACTGGCAATCAGCAGTATAGCCAGCATGAAAAGCAACCAGAGCTTTCTCCCTGCAGGTGACACGGCATGCACGAGAGAAGTACGGTCCATCCTACTGATGGGCATCGTGGGAGCCATGGCCTGCGGCGGTGGAGCCACTCTGTTGACTATTTGCTCTATCTCCACGTCCTGAGCCACGGGAGGGGGAGGCTCAGGAACCGCTGGAGCCGGGGGCTGGATCACTGCCCTGATCAAATCCGCCCCTGAAGAAGCGGGAACCGGTGCTGCCGAAACCGGGGTGCCGAAATTGGGAGGCGAACCATGAGGAGGCCTGCCTGGTGAAGGAGGTGCAGGAGGAGGTGGTGGTGCAGGAGGTGCAGGAGGTGACTGAAAAGGCATCGGCGCTTCAGGGATGGAAGGCAGTGGCGGAAGCTCCTCTATGGAGGACAGATCCACTGATATCGAGGGCAGTTTTGGCTCCTCAGTGAAAAAGGAGTCCTCCCGCTGCACCTCTATCTCACCTTCTACCTCACCAAGCTCTTCCTGTGGTGGTGCATCCATGTCGTCTATGGCATGGAACTGCATCACAAAGTCATTTCTGTCGGTCTGCCGGCGCTGTTTGCGTCTTCCTGAACCCGAAGATGACGGATTCGGGGTGTAGTTTTGCGTGGGCAGGGACTCGAATTCGGATGTATCCATGTGCTGTTCTGCCGCAGGAACATTACTGATCAGGTAATCCCGAGTGGGGGACTCTGACACAGGCACATCCACGTTGCTACTGGGCTGAAGTACGTAGTTCCTGGTGGGAATCTCGTCATCGTCGGTACTGTCCTGCGGCTGAAGAAGGTAATCGCGCGTGGGAACGAGATCGTTTTCCTCGTCGTCTTCAAGGAGGTTATCGTCTCCGGACAGAGGGCGTCTCATGTCCGTGCGGGCACGAGTCACGGCATCATGAGACACCGCTATGGGTGTGAGATCGCTGTCATCCCTATGCGAATCCATGTCGGACAGCTCACCCAATGAACCGTCTTTCAGTCCAGGAAACGATGGCTCGGGGGAATGTCCGTCGGAACCGTCATCCATACCGAAAGAAGCTGAGTCCTCTAGCCACGCAGGCACTTCCACGGGTATCGTCTTGGTGGGATCCCCTTCATCTCCAGCCGGAAGATCTAGGGCAGTAGCCTCATCTCCCACCTTGGACAAAAATTCCGGAGGAAGATCCTCCGGTGTGAGTCCCAAGGAATCCAGAACGCTTTTCCAGCCGTATAGATCCTCTGCGTCGCCCTGTCCCACCACGACGGGTTTACGGCCCTGACGTTTCTGCTCCTCCAGAAGGATTTGCTCCATGAGCAACTGAACCCTGGTATTCTTGGGATTCCTGGAGAATACATCACTGAGTATCCGGTATGACTGCCTGAAATCGCGCAGGAAATAGAATGCCTCGCCTCTGTATGTCTGCAGTTCGAGATCGCTGCTGATACTGTCCGGTGCGCCATCCACCGTGGTGATTACCTCACGGTACCGGCCCAGCTCCATGAGACACTGGCACTTGATACGGTATGCCTCCACGTTGGTAGGCTGCGTGAGTAGACCCCGAGATATCGTGAGAAGGGCCTTCTGATACTCTTCCCGTTCGAGGAGCTCACGTGCTTTTTCCAGATAGGACTGACTCATCTCTCAACAAACTCCAGAGGCCATGGCCTGCCTCTGACGGTCTTCATGGATACACACATCCACTGTCTGCGTATCGGCTTCCATTTTTCAGTCACCCAGGACGTCCTAACAATCCCCTCGTCCTTGCGCACCCACCTGAAACGCACCAGCACATCCACCGTTCCATCGGGCCTGCGAGTAGAAGTCACCACCTCGTGGCCAACGATGTCGACGTCGTCCATGAGTGTAGCCAGTTCGACCACGAAAGACGACGACACTCCCGGAGGCAGGTAACGTGCGACTTCCTCGCCTCTACCCCACTTTATCTGTGTATTGAACCTAAGCACCGCCGGTTCTAGAGCCGCGCGTTTCTCACGCTCTTGGGAACAGGAGGATATTGGTGCCAATGCTGCCAAAATCATGACCGAAATCACAGAAGGTCTAGCGTAATTGATTGATATCATTGATCTTTTCTTTAGTCACCACATGCATTTCACTGCTGACAAGACGTGGCGTCTTTAGGAACGTCTATCTCCAGCGGTGGGTTGGTCACTCCTGCTCCCACCTTCACGTTCTCCATGGTCAGACAGCCCCACACCGTTCCGTCTGCCGTGTAACCCACCACATCGAGGATGTAATCGTCTGCAGCGGGTACCTCATTGGCCAGACTGGAGCTCGTGGCTATGCAGTTACCCTCCATGGTTCCCACCTGGGAACCGTCGAGAGTCAGCGTCATCTTCATCGTGGCCACTGCCCCGCTGTCACAAGTACCGCCGTCCCATTTCAGATTGAAATAGAAGACACCCTTGAAAGGTCCGTTGGTGAAATCATCCAGTGATGTCGTCGCGTAAAGTTCCGTCTGTCCGCGACGTATCAGAGTGGTGGAGTCGGACGTGATCACACTAGATATGGTGGCATCGCCGGAGTCGAGGAAGGCTATCTCAGCATGGTAGCTGCCGTCGGGGAACTGGCTGTCCTCGTTGTCGGTGAGACGGTATTCCATGCTGGAACACTGCACCGTGTCCTCTCCCACCAATCCGTTCGGTCCGAATATCTTTATGCGCGTCTTCGATGCTCCCACATCAGAGCACGTGTCATAGGAATAAGACTGACCGCTTATGGTCTGCGTACCGTTGATGTACCACCTCACGACGACCGTGGAGCCCTTGTAAGCAGGAAGCAGGCAAAAACGGGTACATCCGTCACCATCCTGCAAATTTCCGTCGTCGCATTCCTCGCCTTTCTCGACTATTCCGTTACCGCATACGGCCTTGGAATCGTCGTCACATGAGACGTATGTGAATGGAATCAAAACTGCAACACCAAAGACGAGCCATTTGATGTAAGAAAACATGCTGGTCCTCCACTGGGGCTGCATTGTACATCAGTTCTATATCTTTTTCCATTTATGAAAGAGTTCCATCCGCGGTATAATCCCGCCATGTACGCTTTGCTCACGGTAATACTGTTGCTATCGGGTGCACCGGAAGACACCGGACTCAGTTCAGAGAATTATTACACCCTTGGCAAACGCCTTGAGGAATCCGGGGACCTCACCGGAGCGCTCTTAAACTACGAGCAGGCACTTGGAGCCGATCCGACCAATGGCAAAGCCCTAGAAGCCCTGAGCGATCTATACGTCATCAAAGGCGCATGTCCCAGGGCCATCAGGTTCCTGAGTCCTCTAGCAAGGCTCAATCCGTCGGTGTCCCGAGTCTGGTATGCCCTTGCCGTATGCCAAGATCGGGAGGGAATGTCCGTCCAGGCCGTAGAATCCGCCGCACAGTACAGGCGTCTTGCTCCCTCTGATCCCGACGGTCTGATGGTAATGGCAAGGGCGCTGGAACACACGGGACGGTATTCCCAGGCGATGATCCTCTACAAAAGGGTCATTGCCCTCGGCAGCAGCCGCTTCTTGGATGAGGCAAAGAAGTCCGTGGCCCGTCTGGCGGCACGGGGCATGAACTCCGGCAGCTTCGCAGACGAGATGTACGCCCGTGCTGTACGCGAATCGGCACGGGGCAACGGAGCCGAGGCCGTCATCTTGGCGCTACGGGGGCTCGGAAGCGTGCCCGAGCACCGCGGACTGCTCCTTCTGCTGGCAAGACTCGCTCCTCTGCAGAACAAATGTCACAGAGCGATCCACCTGCTCAGGCAAGGCACCTCGCTTTATCCGGAAGAACCCGAAATCCTCTTCTCCTATGCTTACTGTGCCAGGAAAACCTCGAGATTCAGGGAAGCGCTGTGGGCATACCGCACTTACGTGACCTCGTTCTCATCCGATCCCGACGGGTGGTTCGGCCTTGGAGAGACTTACCGCCTCATGGGGCGTTACGGAGCTGCCATCGCGGCTTACCGCACCTATCTCAAGAAAGAAAAACGCAGTGGTCAGCAGAAATGGAAGAAACTGGCACGCACACGCATACGGGAACTCGGCCGCCTAGTCAGACAGATGGTCACTGCGAGGAAGGAACTTCAGGTCGTACGTAGACTCATCGGCAGCGGCCAGACCGACAGTGCTCTTCGCGTGGCCAGTGCATATGTCTCTAAGTGGCCGTGGGATCCTGCCGGGCACGTCGCCCTCGCCGACGTCTTGATGATGCAGCGAAACTTCAGGCAGGCCCGCCGGGAACTGGAGAGCGCCATGGCCATGGATCCCGGATATCCCGACGTTCATAGAGCCTTTGGAGACATGTACGTGAAACTCAGACTCACGGACGAGGCCATCATGGCCTACAAACGTTACCTAGCCCTTGCTCCACGTAGAGCTCCCGACCGACGTCGGGTCATGCTGATTCTCTCGGCCCTAAGAAGCCGGGGACACTGATGGGCCTTCTCCATATGTACAAAATCATCCTGCACCAGGTGTTTTCAGTCTATCTACACACACCGGCTCGTGCTTAGGGCCCAGCAAGGGAATCCGAGGATACGATTGCCCGGTTAAGACCTGTGGGTACGACAACTGCTACGGAAGCCTGTCTCGGATGGACCGCGGTATATCACAATCATCCACCATGTCAGGCGGTCCCAGGACATCGGCGTTTCGTGTTTCATGCCACCTTCGTACCGGAAGGCAAATACAACCTAGCAAGCTTTATTAAATTTCCCTTTTATTTCAGCATGTTAGCAATTTTTGCCCCAAAGATACCCAACTTAAACGAAAGTGGATACAGTCATGCTAGGGGTCCGAACCGACACGTCGCAGCACGTACGGCAGGCGCCGACCATAACGTTTCACTGGTATCTTCCTGCCGTCACTGCACGTTGATTATCCTGACGTCCATGCCACCAGTGTAACCGTACGATACATGCTTGTCGAATCCGGAAACCACCAGGCCCACCGGCCTATCCGCCTGGATGACGTGATAACCGTCGTTTTGAATCCCTGGCTCCACGGCCTCACCAGAAGGCAAGTCAGGATAAAGCACGGGAAACGACATCTGGCAGTGATGAACCACCCAGCCTCCACCCTCTATGTCCGTGACGCCGCATGAATTGCCTACGGCATGGGTGGTGCAGTGAAACCGTGACAACGGCTGGTAATCAAGGGTTATCTCCGAGCCTGCCGGCGCTGTGATGGTGACGAAGTCAAAGGCGTACTTGTCGGGAGTGAGAAAGACGTATTCAGAGCGCCACTGCTCCTCAGGGGGCACCATTATGAAGGAGGGGTCGCCGCCTGGAAGGTTGAGAGGCACGTTTATGGTTCCCTGGGAACGCATGAACTGTCCTACCAATACCGGCTGATTCGCCTCAAGTTCGAAGTCGCACTCCGGCTCGATGTCCACCCACTGTCCAGAATCGAGCCTGATGGCGTCATGGGGATCCGGAAGCGTCGTGTACACGACTGTACCATCATAAAGTGCCATGATTCTGAATAGATCCGTCTCGTCCTGAACAGTACAGTCGCCACCTGCGGCCCTTATGGCAGGAGTCCGTGGCGGGGTACGAGCCACGACGTAACGGCGTCCCACGGCTGACACCGGAATCATCTGGTGTTCGAGGTGGTCCGCGCAGCACTTGCGGTCATAGAGAGTGGTCCACAAGGGCACGTCCGAGGCTTCAGTGCCGGTAAACACAGCAACGGGTTTGTCCGATTCCACCACGGTGCCGGTGAAATCCGCCATGAATCCGTTGGCCTCCAGGTTGAGAACGTCGAACGGCCCCATGTCGAAGTGAGTACGCTGGCCTGCCGGGATATCGGGTACCCCAAGTCCGGCATCGACATCCACCGAAGGGGTAACCCACACATCGGTTCCTGGACTCAGTGCCACCACGGTCACGAAAGGCCGCAGATTCGCTCCCATGTTCGTATTCGGATCATCGGTTCTGGCAATGGTCTGGGGCCACGACAGGATCAGATACCGCGTTCCAAGGGACTGTCTGGGGAACAAAATGGACGCATCGTTGGAGAATACCCCCACGTTTTCCAGGGGATTGAACTGGTACGCCACTATGGGAAGCGTGGATCGTATACGGTAGGCATGGCTGGTGAGGGCCGAACCAGGGCCTGTCCCAAACTGGCCGTCTGCAGAACCATCTACCTCACGGGCAGGCAGTTTTATGATTTTCAAACCTTCGGCAGGAACGTCCACCTCGTCTACCACAGACGTCTGCTCTGGCCAGCCAGAAGGCGCGTCGTTGCGCTCCACCACCACGTGAGCAGTGGCATGACCGGGATTCGAGACCACCACGGCGAACTGCTGAGCTGCAGCAGAGCCAGAGGACACCACGGCATTATCGAGATCCACGGCCCAGTACTCGCATCCAACGTAGGAGCGCTCCTCCTCGGCCCGGGCGCAGGCATCCACGCACCGTCCGCCCAGACAGGTGTAGCCCTCTTCTGTATTGCATTCGAATACCACGTCGCCAATGGTGCCCTCTACAGTGCACTGCGCCACATCAGGACCCGAGCAGGTAAGACCCCCAGGAATGCACTGGGTGCACCCCACACCCTCCGAACAGATCATGGAAGACAAAGAGCAGTCCACGTCCTTGTACTCGCCCGTAGCCGACGTACACATACGGGCCGTATTTCCGGCACAGTACCACCGGCCAGGCTCGCACTTCCCCTGTATCTCCTTGTCCTCACGACACGACATGGCAAAAACAGATATCAAAAAAAACAATAATTTCAATAAATTACGCAACACAGCCCTCTAAGACCCACAAATGGGGCACTCGTGGAGAGAATATCCCAAGTTCAGGGACGCGCAAGAAGTGAGGGCAGATAGTCCTCGGGAGGCTCAAACCCCAGAATCTCGAGAATGGTGGCAGCATTGTTGCCTAAACCTCCATCCTTCACGGAGGAATCCACACTGAAGATGCCTGCAGGATCATACACCGCGTAAATCACAGGACTCAGGGTATGGGAGGTCTTGGGTTTTGGTGCGCCTTCCTCCGAAGTAAGGGGATTTCCCTGTTTGTCCAGCATGAACATCTCGTCCGCATTGCCGTGATCAGCCGTGACCACCAACACGCCGCCGGTCTCCTCGACGGCGCGCCTTATGCGTGAGAGGTTCAAATCCACGGCCTCCACGGCCATGAGCGCCGCCCGGAAGTCCCCCGTGTGTCCCACCATGTCACCGTTGGCAAAGTTCACACGCAAGAAGTCGTAACTGCCGGAACGGATGGCATCAAGGAGCTCATCCGCCACCTCGGAGGCCTTCATCCAGGGTCGCTCCTGGAATGGTACCCTGTCTGATGGAATCTCCACATATGTCTCGAGATCCTCGGAGAACTTACCGGAGCGGTTGCCGTTCCAGAAATACGTGACGTGCCCGAATTTCTGAGTCTCGGCTATGGCGAACTGCCGGATGCCCATGTGTACCAGGTACTCGCTCATGGTGCGTTCTATCTCAGGGGGGGCTACCAGGTAGTTGCGCGGGATGTGCAGATCTCCGTCGTACTCCATCATGCCCGCGTACATGACGTCAGGACGTCGGCCCCGGTCAAAGTGAGGGAACTCGTCGTCCTCGAAGGCTCGGGTTATCTCTATGGCCCTGTCCCCGCGGAAGTTGAAGAAAATGACGGAATCGCCGTCACTGATGGGACCCACGGGTCTGCCGGCCTCGTCCACTATGACGAAGGGAGGCAGGAACTGGTCGATAACCCTGGGATCCTCGTCATAAAATGTGCGTATGGCCTCGGCCGCACTGTCAAAGGTGCGCTCGGCGCGACCGTGGACATGGGCCTGCCAGCCACGCTCGACTATGCGCCAGTCGGCCTCGTAGCGGTCCATGGTCACCACCATACGTCCACCACCAGAGGCCACCCTGTAATCCCTATCATGTAACCCATTGATTTCACTGAGTTTTTTCTCTAGCTGCTCTACGTATTGCAGGGCCGAACGCTCACCGACGTCACGACCGTCGAGGAGTATGTGCACCCTCACCCTGTGCACGCCCTCGTCACTGGCACGCTGGAGCATGGCCAATAGATGGTCTATGTGGGAATGCACGTTCCCGTCAGACAAAAGGCCAATGAAATGGAGCGTTCCGCGTCCGCCTGCCACGCGCTCGACGAGCTGCCTCCAGACATTGCCTTCGAAAAGGCGGCCCGATTCGATGGCCCGGCTCACCAGTTTGGCGCCCTGATCGAACACGCGGCCTGCACCAAGGGCATTATGCCCCACCTCGCTGTTGCCCATGTCCTTGTCGGAAGGAAGCCCTACCGCAGGTCCATGGGCCTTTATGAGGGCCCAGGGCACTGTTTCGAGCAGCCAGTCCAGAAATGGTGTGTAAGCCGCTGCCACGGCGTTGCCTGCACTAGCCGGTGCGTATCCTACGCCGTCCATGATGACCTCCACCACGGGGCCGCGCGGTTTCGCAAACTGGGGGTGTCTATTCAGGTGAAATCGTGTCATGTCGGGTATTCCTTTCTCCGGCACGGTCATGTTCTTCGGCTGTGCCAGTGTCGTGTACAAGAGATTTCATGACTTCGGCCGCACCGCGACGCACCTCTAAAGGAGCGGGATCCCGCATGAGCAAAAACAGCTCGAAGGGCACCCAGGGCAGCCGTTCCTGCCACTGCTGCAGAGGCTCCCGGCGCCAGGATTCCCACTGAGAGGCCTTCTTTCGGCCAAGGATGCTATCCAGGTGCTTCCTGAGCGCAGCCAGATCCTCCGGGTTGTCTGTCACGGCATAAATCTGGGCTGCCATCCGTGAGGCCATCTCCCGAAGCCCTTCTTTGTCAAGGGCGCCGAGCACGAACGAACGGAAGAATGCCGGGGCCTGCGGATTGCGTCCAACCTTTACGAGCCAGCGCATGGCCTCCTTTTTTGCCCTGGCAGCTCGTTTCTCGTCATTCAGACGAGTTGGCAGTTCGAAGTAGAGGGTGAATCCGAGATACCAGGCGAGCTGCCAGTCCTCCGGGAACACCCGAAGTCCCTTGCGGTAGAAATGAATCGCGTTTCTGACTGCCTTCTCGTCGATGTGCTGTCCGCCGTACATCATGGCCGTACCGGCCCACAGGTACGCATCCCTGAAGTAGGGATCCAAATCCGTGATGGTATCCAGGTACTGCCGCAGCCATGTCTGGCGCTTCATGCCCGTGAACTCCTCGCCGAAGTACACCAGGGACTTTGCCCAGATGAGGTCTGCCATGGCAGCATCGTGTCCCAGGGACAAGTAATGCAGCACACGGGCCGACGGCAGGTAGTAGGACTCGAACGATGTGGGTATGTTGGTGCGCTCCAGGCTGGCAGCATGAAAGGCCCACTGAGTCAGGGACAAGGTGAAGGCGACCAGTGCCATGACGAGCAGACTACGGGCTGTGATATGAAGAATTCCGCGCACGGCAGGGAATATTAGCACTGCCCAGTATGCACACAAGATCTTTATGATGCGTCAGCAGGGCGGTCTAGTTCTAATTTGTAGGTACTGCACTTTGGTTGCCGGTGGGGGGATGCAGGGGGTGTCCAACTTGAATGAAAACTCTGTTTCTCAGGATCGACCCTGTAAGCGTCATTACGAAAAAGTGCTTTAATTACAATATGTTACATGCATTAAGTAACCGAGCGTAGCTACTGGCACGCTTCTTGCATCAGGCACCCCATGACTGGACCGTAGGAGACACAGGGATCCGCCCGCCGGGGGTGTCGCGCGCGCATCCGGCGCCGGTGGTGGACGATCCGCCGTAACTCACATACCTCACCCGCACCCCTGGGATGAGAAACGCGCTTCCTGCACACATGCGGTGCTGGCTGACGTCGTGGCATCCGGCCGGTTTTGCCGGTCTGGGCCACGCCCCGGCTGTCTGGCCTTTGCTTTTGGCTGCGTCCGGCGACGGCTGGACTGCTGGTTTTTGGCCGCCGATACCGTGTGTGCAGGGCGACTGACGTTTTTTCAAAAGGGGCCGCCCGTGGGGACGTGACAGGCTTGTCCGCGGATCCGGTCCTCGGCTGGCGTGACGGCGGGGGTGGGCCCTTTTTTTGATGGGATGGATTTTTCGTAATGCGTTTTTCGGAGCGCCTAAAAGCGTGCTGAGCGTTTTTCGGAACTGACGTCAATGGTGGGGGCTCGCGGGTAAGACCAGGCCTTGCCGGTGGTGGCGGCGTCAGGGTTGTGGGGGGCGCGGTAAGCCTGGGCCTTGCCGGTGGTGGTGGCGTCAGGGTGGCGGCTCGCGGGTCATGGAATACTACGTGCCACTCATGTGTATTGGCACATGTTCAGCAGAACTCGATTGCCCTGGATATGGCAGCAGGACGCCCGCACTATGCCGCACATGCAGCCGCATTCCTGGCGCCGGCATGGAGATATTACTAATTATGCAATGATTTCAATATGTTATACAGAGAATCAATAGAGAGGGGAACCAAGTTAGGAATGCTTTTCTGCCCATCATCATGATGTCAGGCAACGGCAAGACCCGTGCACGGTCGGAAGGCCGGTCACTCCGGCAGACTCAGTCGGCCCCGAAAAAATGCATTCACCATATCCGGGGGCAGCAGGAAACCTGCGGTCGACCAAAACATGGTCCATGACCAAAGAGCCGACTCACGGCCAGGGCAAAAGACCCAGGGGGGTACCGTCAGGCGTGAAACGCTGAGCAAAGATGCCGCTTCCGTCACCGTCCTGACCGAAGGTATATGGATAGTCTGCATAACTTTTCCACACCACCACGAGGCGGCCATCGGGACCCATCACCACATCCGGAGATACCTGGGGGTCGCCGGTATAGACGTTGACCTGAAATTCCTCTCCGTCGGGGGTGCCGTCCGGTGCAAATAGCCGGGCAAAGACGTTGTAACCAAAATCACCATCATCCCATGTCTCTGTGTACCAAACCACTGCGAAACGTCCGTCAGGGGCCATGGATATACGGGGGATGTGCTGGTCGCCTTCACCCACGGAATTCATCTGAATCTCATCGCTCAGAGGGCTGCCGGACGCGTCGTAACGCCTGCCAAATATACCGAATCCGTCTCCGTCACGGCCAAAATCCATCCACACCACCACGAAACTGCCATCGGACGCCATGGCCACACGTCCCACTCCCTGGTAACCGTCAGTGGAGGTATTCACCTGAAACTCACCACCCACGGGACTGCCGTCCGGACCATAAAGCTGGCCATATACCCCGTAACCGTCGCCATCCTGAGCATTGCTGGTCCATACCACCACGAAACGACCGTCTGGGCCCATGGCCACATTGGGCTGTCCCTTGCCGTGCTCAGTGTCCGTGTTCACCCGAAACTCATGGCCGTCTCTGGATCCTCCCGGCGTAAAACGCTGCGCGTATATACCCGAATCATGACCTTCCTGATTATAACTCAGCCAAGCCACCACGAAACTGCCATCGGGACCCATGGCCACACTGGGACGTGTCTGATTGTTCATGAAGTACGTATTCACCTGAAACTCACTGCCCACAGGGCGGCCGGACGCATCATAACGCCGTGCGAATATGCCATCGTATGAATTATCCTGACCATGACTGGCCCATGCCACCACTATGCGGCCGTCAGGCGCCATGGCCACCGCCGGATTACTCTGACTGTGGGCAGTATATGTGTTGACCTGAAACTCACCACCCACGGGGCTGCCGTCCGGACCATAAAGCTGGCCATACACTCCATAATTGCTGCCATCCTGGCTGTAGCTCTGCCAAACCACCACTATGCGGCCGTCAGGCGCCATGGCCACCGCCGGATGTTCCTGATCATCAGCAGTGTACGTGTTCACCTGAAACTCGGATATAGTGCATGTGTTGCAGCCGTCCCAGTCTCTTATGTTGCCGTCGTCGCACTCCTCACCGGGATCCACGATGCCGTTGCCGCAGTATTCCGTGGAACGGCAGTCAGCCGAGCATCCGTCACCGCTTTGGGTGTTGCCGTCGTCGCACTCTTCACCGGTGTCCAAAACGCCATCACCGCAGCCAGCCAGACGGCAGCTCTTGCGGCACGCATCGGCTTGGGCGTCCGAATGACCAGCGCCAGCGTCGCACTCCTCGCCGCTATCCACAACGCCATCACCGCAGGCGGCCAGACGGCAGCTCTTGCGGCACGCATCGGCCAGGGTGTCCGAATTGCCATCTCCAGCGTCGCACTCCTCACCGGTGTCCAAAACGCCATCACCGCAGCCAGCCAGACGGCAGCTCGTGCGGCACAGCGCGTCGGGTTCATCGGAGTTGGCCGTGCCGTCGTCGCATTCCTCGCCCAGGGCCGCATCCACGATGCCATCACCGCACAGGGACGGAATGCACACCTCATGGTCACATACGAACCCGCCCTGACCGTAAACAGAGCACTCAGAACCATCAGGACGGGATGCACACACCGCAAACTGCAAGGGATCCACGCACAGCCCGTGTATGTCGTCACACACGAGCCCCTGAACGCATACCCTGTCACCGCACTGAACCGTTTTGGTCTCCGAGGTAGTTTCATCACCGGTGTCATTACATGCCGGAGCGAACGAAACGAGCAGCAGCACGCCAAACCAGAGCATAAAAACTTTCTTCATGTTTCCAAATGTCATACAGTGGTCTCCTTTCCCTAACCCAGCCCCCGGAATTGTGAATTTTTCACTTGTGTCCTGCAGCCGAATCGAGTCGTAATATCATATCCGGCATAATAAATATAGTCAAGTTCCAAACAGAACGGGTAAAATCATGTGCAACAACCGATGCATGAGCATCGAACCAACTATGCCACTCAAAAAACCTATTGATTTCAACAGGTTATACTTGAAATCTTATTATCGCTCATATCAACAGAAGGCTCTATCTAAATATGTTATTTATATTTCACTAGCAACGAGATATAAAAATGAATACAAAAATATAGTAAACTCCACATTTGTGGCCGACCGAAACATGATCCAAGACCAGAAAGCTGGCTCACGGCATTGGATTGAGCCCAATGGGCGTGCCATCCGGGGTGTAGCGCTGGGCAAAGATGCCTCCATATGAACCATCCTGCTCCACCGAGGTCCATACCACCACGAAGCGTCCATCCGAACCCATAACGACATCCGGATACCACTGCTCGTTATTAGTGTAGACATTTACCTGAAATTCACTGCCCTCGAGATTTCCTTGGGCATCGAAGCGCTGGGCAAAGTTACCATAACTATCTCCGTCCTGATCTTCCGAAGTCCATACCACCACGAAACGACCATCCGGAGCCATCGCTACGCTGGGGACGCTCTGCGAACCCTGGGTATAGGTGTTCACCCGAAACTCACTGCCCACAGGACTGCCGTCAGAACCGTACCTCTGTCCATAGATGCCATCAGCCGAGCCGTCCTGTGCATGACTCTCCCAAACCACCACGAAACTACTGTCACTACCTGCTGCGACGACGGGGTGCTGCTGCCATTGATCGGTCTGGGTATTGACACGGAATTCCCCACCTACAGGACTGCCGTCAGAACTATACCTCTGTCCATAGATGTCATAGGAACTCGTATACTGGTCGTAGCCCTGCCAGACCACCACGAAACGGCCGTCACCACCTACCGTCACTCTCGGATATTGCTGATTGCTGTCACTAGAGGTATTCACCTGAAACTCACTGCCCACAGGACTGCCGTCAGAACCGTACCTCTGTCCATAGATGCCGTAACCTTCCCCGTCCTGCCCCCAGCTCTCCCACACTACTATGAAGGACCCATCCGGCCCAGCAGCTACATCAGGAGCGTCTTGAGTGTTATTCACGTATGTATTGACACTAAACTCCGTACCATCCGGTGTGCCATTGGCACTGTACATCTGGGCATAGATACCTGTAGATCCATCCGAGTCTTGAGCACCGCTCGACCACACCACCATGAAACGACCGTCTGGAGCCATCGCCACTCTCGGATGATTCTGGGAGCCTATCGTATGACTATTCACACGGAACTCTCCACCAACGGGATTTCCTGATGCATCATACACCTGGGCATATATGCCATTGGTGTCTCCATCTTGCATCATACTCTGCCAAACCACGACGAGACGACCATCAGGCGCCATCGCCACGCTCGGAAAGCTCTGATATCCATCTGTATACTCGTTCACCTGGAACTCGGACACAGTGCACCTTTTGCAGCCATCCCAGTCGACGTCATTGCCGTCATCGCACTCTTCATTGACATCGGTGATCCCGTTACCGCAGACCTCTGTGGAATGGCAGTCAGCCGAACAGCCGTCACCACTTTGGGTGTTACCGTCGTCGCATACCTCGCCGGAATCCATAATTCCGTCTCCGCAGGCAGGCAGACGGCAATCAACCCGGCACGCATTTGGCTCATTCGAATTGCCTGTCCCGTCATCGCACTCCTCGCCGCTGTCAACCACCCCGTCTCCACAGTATGGTTTCTTGCAGTCCTCCCGGCACGCATTCGGCTCATTAGAATTGCCTGTCCCGTCGTCGCACTCCTCTCCACTGTCAACAACTCCGTCTCCACAGTATGGTTTCTTGCAGTCCTCCCGGCACGCATTCGGCTCATTAGAATTGCCTGTCCCGTCGTCACACTCCTCTCCACTGTCAACAACTCCGTCTCCACAACTCGAAGATACACACGAGGACACATCATAAGTACACTGATGAGTACACCGGAGCACTCCGGTTCTGTATCCAAGAATCGAGCAGTCACTTCCAATAGATAACTTAGGATCACATTCCTCACCCGCATCGATCATACCGTTACCACACAGTATATCCGCACTGTCCTCACTATGGTCATCGCAGGCAGCTATACCCGTAAGGAAGACCGCTACAATCACGAAAGAGCGCACAAGGTGCACTAAATATTCCAGATGGTTGGATGAATACATGGGTCCCTCTCTTTCTGTCCAGTACCGTTCTTCACCGGCACTGTTATTCTATACCGGCACTGTTATTCTATAGAGTAGATATGTTACATGATTTCATATATAAAATATGCAAATATTTACCTGGCTCAAAACAATAATCAGTTGTCCGTGGTGTACGGCCAGTAAGGTCAGGACTTTCCACTCAACAGGCGATGTTACTACTGGATAAGACAGTTGGACTATACGTGAACTACTGCTGTATCACTGTGGAGGATAGTGCTCGAGTTTAGCACTCAAGGCATGGACAAAAGGCCAAGGGGCGTGCCGTCGGGGGTGTAGCGCTGGGCAAAGATGCCACCGTATGAACCGTCCTGCTGTGCCGAAGTCCACACCACCACGAAACGGCCGTCAGAACCCATCGAAACATCAGGCATGACCTGACCGTCATCTGTATAAACGTTCACCTGGAACTCGTCGCCCTGCGGGTTGCCGTCCGAATCGAAGAGGCGACCATAGACACCTTCGTATGAACCATCATTACTCGACCAGATCACAACGAAACGACCGTCAAAACCCATCGCTATACGAGGATGGGTCTGTGAGTAATGGGTCTGGGCGTTCACCTGGAACTCACCGCCCACGGGACTGCCGTCTGAGGCATAATGCTGACCGAAGATACTGCTTCCCGAGCCATCCTGACCATCACTCTCCCACACCACTACGAAGTTGCCTTGTGAATCCATGGCGATGTCCGGACTACGCTGATGCCCCTCCGTATAGGTATTGATACGGAATTCACCCCCAACGGAATTACCATCGGAGTCATAGCGCTGACCGAAGATGCCACTCCCTGAACCATCCTGACCATCACTCTCCCATACCACTACGAAACTATCATCAGGACCCACGGCGACCCGGGGCGAATGCTGCCAGCCGTCCGTGTAGGTATTGATACGGAATTCACCCCCAACGGGATTACCATCGGAGTCATAGCGCTGACCGAAGAGATCACTGCCTGAAAAATCTTGATACGGATTTTGCCATACAGCCACGAAACTACCGTTAGGACCCATGGCCACGGACGGATTTTCCTGTCTCCCCTGCGTGGTGGAATTGACGGGAAATTCACTGCCTACGGGACTGCCATCAGAGTCATAACGCTGACCAAAGATACCGCTTCCCGAACCATCCTGGTCCTCATTTTGCCATATCACCACGAAACTACCGTCAGGACTCATGGCCACGACAGGATACCAGCCATATGACGCACCATAAGTATTCACCTGAAATTCACTGCCATCACTCGAACCATCTGAATCATAAAGACGGGCATACAGACCGGAAGAGGCAGTGCCTGACTGGCTCTCACTTCTCCAGACCACCACAAACTTACCGTCTGAACTCACTGCCACACTCGGAACGCTCTGATCTCCATCTGTACTGGTATTCACCTGAAACTCGGTTATGGTGCATGTGTTGCATCCGTCCCAGTCGACGTCGTTACCGTCGTCACATTCCTCAGTCACATCGATGATACCGTTGCCACAGACCTCTGTGGAATGGCAGTCAGCCGAACAGCCATCACCGCTTTGGGTGTTACCGTCGTCGCAGACCTCGCCAAGCGCATCGTCCACCACCCCGTCTCCACAACCCGGCAGTCGGCAATCCTCCCGGCACGACGCGTTCGGCTCATTAGAATTGCCTGTCCCGTCGTCGCATTCCTCCCCAGAATCCACAACACCGTCTCCGCAGGCGGCAGAAGAGCATCCGTCCACATCATACGTGCAGTCAGCCCGGCATCCCAGAGTCCCTCTGGTGTAACCCAGATCCTTGCATTCCACCGCATTCCCTAGGTTTGAGCCGTCACACTGCTCACCCTCTTCGACTATACCGTTGCCGCAGACGGCCTCTCCCGTACCAGAAGAGTCGTCGTCATCATCACAGCCTGCTAATACGAGAGCAGTAAGAATGAAAACCATAACCAGAGTTAGCAATTTCAACAATCTCAAATCGTCTCGCATATCAACCTCCTCATGACCTGATTCCTTCCTAAACAAACATCATTTTGTAGTAAGCAGTACAAGAGATACTGTAAAAATCTGATCTGTCAACAAACTGCCGCCGGACGGATTACAGCGTCCGAAGCTACTTATACTCAGTATCCACGACCTCGAGATCCGAAGACTCCACCCGCCCAGAAGGCATCAAGCGGCCAGAACGGCGCAATTCATGGTAGGAATGAGCACCTCCCCTGGCTTCAGCCGTGAAAGAGGCCCCCGAACCCATACCCTTGGACGTGTACCTGTACTGAAAATGAAAGGGATCACGAAAACGCAGACCCAGGACCTTCCACGTCCTGACCTTCTGTACTTTTTTGCCTTCCGAGTCCACCAACCAGCCCTCATGCCTGCGCGATTCCACCTTCCAGCGGGCAACGGAACATGTTTCCTCCCAGCATCTCTGTGATGGTGTCCAGTCGGCTGAGGGAGGGAACTGCATGGGCAGAGTCATAGTCTGATCCTGGGGATACTGGCGCTCTACGAATACCACGGAGGACTCATATACGGTGCGCAGGGCACTTGCAGCTTCAATGACGTCCCCATACCCGACAGACTGTTCCCATACTGCCCAGGCCGGTACTACCATGAGAAGTGCAGCTGTTGATACAAGAAGGGAACGTTGAACTGACCAGTATTGCCTCATGGCGCGTAACTACATGATTCTATTAAACTTTTAGAGGATCAAATCCTCCACAGGAGAACCTGAAACCCCTCTGCGCAAACGTGCTGTTTCTATGGATTTACGCAAGTTGGCCTTGAACTGCTCATCCGAATCCTCCGTGATGAGGCCATTTATCCTGAGGAATCCACTGGTGGCAATGACTCCACATTCGTTGTGAAGACCTGCCTTGTGAACATCGAAAGCCTGCACGTCCCTGAGCTCGGCGCCTGACAGCCGGAAAGTGGCAAAAAATCCGCCATAGGCGTGCTTTTCGAGGGTGCCTGTAACCCGCTCGAGTTGTTCGATGGTGTCGATATGGGACAGGGTCTTCTCTACGGAATCGGCCATGTAGTCGGCGATTTTCTTCTCTTCTGCGAAGTACTCCTCGGACAGTGTAATGTCCCAGGGCTGCCTGAGGGGGACCAGAGGATCGCCCGTGAGAGCGCGGGCGATGAAGTACTGATTCAAACCAGAGGAGAAGGAGAACGTGCCCCTCATGTATCCAGCCACCACCCCCTGCTCCAGCAGCTCGATGCCCTTGTCGGGAACGGTCGCCGGCGCCAACACAATGAGATCCGAATGCCGCATGCCGTATACACCGTCGCGCTTGGTTCCGTTGATGCTGACGAAAGTAATGATGTTCCTGTTCTCCACAGGGTTCATGTAGTAGGAGAAGGGAACCCGGATGGCATCATCCCCCCTGACGAAGGGATAATAGGCCTCGTCCACGAACACCGCTATCCTGAAATCCGGGGTGGCCATACCTTGAACCACGTCCTGGAATTCTGCGGCCTGCTCGCGGGTGGGCACTATGCCGATGGGATTGTGAGGAAAGTTGAAGTAGATGGCGGCTTTCCGGTAGCCCTTGCGTTTCAGTGAATCTAGTGTCTCCCAGAGTTTTTCGGGCCGGATGGTACCTGTCTGGTCCAGGTATTCGCTCTTGACCTTTATTGCCCCCTCATGGGCGATTTTCAGGTTTATGTTCCCCCAGTAGGTAGAAGGGAGCACGATGGGCATCTGGCTGCCCAGAGCCACCCCGAAGGCGACGGTCAGTCCAGTGGTCCCGCCATATATGGGGATGGGCTTGATGCGCAGAACGCGTTCCATGAGCTTGGAGGCTGGTCGGTCCGAACGTCCGTCGCGCATATACCGTAGATAGGCCACCTGACGATACCAGGGAGCTCCAAGACCGTGGTTGTACTTGAATACGGTGTTGCGTACCCGCCTCCAGTCGTCGGGATCTATGTCGTTGGGTCTGAGGCGGTCGAAGATTGCACCAAGGAGGGGGTTCATAAGGATATCGCCGGAAGGAGTCTTGGCCACTCCGATTCCAGCATTGAACCTGGGATTGACGTGCTGCTCTATGGCGTACGCCTGGGCGGGGATGCCCTTCTCCGGGAATACCGTCCAGTATCCTGTGGAGCCTTCCAGGAATGTGAGCAGTTCTGGATAATATACGTCTAGCATGTCGTGCAGACGGGAAGTCTCTGGTTCGAGAAACGCCTCGGGGACGAGCTGTCTCAAGAGGGCATGCCTCATCTGCGGACTCTTACGAGCCAGAAGCTGGGCCCACTGCTGTGCATCTTCGTGATTGTAGGCCGTAAGCAGTTTCTCTATGGATTTAGCCAGTTCTTCCCGGTTGTGAGTCTCAGTCATGTTGCTCTCCAGCCTTGGACTTGTCAGGGGTCGGATTATAACATCAAGGCTTATGCATGCAAAGAAGTGAGTATCCCACCCCAGGGTAGTCAAGTTTTGGGCTTACGGGCCATCCAGGTTTGCCAAGGCCCTACACCCGTATGACTAAGGCGGCCAAGCCTGTCCAAAAAGTGTCCAACTTAGCCGTGATGGGGTGGCATTCAGACAGACTATTTGCAGCATTGTGCTCAAAAGTCTTTTAATTTCAGCATATTACATACTCAGAATTCCGACCGCTACCCCTGGCACGCATATTGCATAACCCCTCCCATGACTGAACCCTAGGAGACACGAGGATCCCCCGGCTGGGTGCCGAGCGCTAGCACCGTGCCGGGCAGGTGGTGGAGGAACCTTGCCCCCAAAAAT
>JALWFW010000198.1:27456-34493 GCA_027013865.1 Polyangiaceae bacterium
GGCAGGGGCTTATCCAGCGGTTCGGATTTTCGGCCGGTGTGACGGCGGGGGTGGGCCCTTCTTTGGATGGGACAGTTTAGGTCTTGCGGTAAAGTGCTGTAATATCAAGTGGTTACCGCGTAACGCCAAACGCTGTGGCAGGGTGTGTGGACCGTGCTGCAAAGGCCGGGCATCCGTGTGAGAGCTTTCTTGGGGCAACGAATCAGTATCACCTCCACGACCGGAAGCATGTCTGGTCAGGAAGACATATCACGCACCCTTGCAAAAGAGCCCGACAGCCCTGGTGTTCAGTTGATATCCGTATCCTTGCAGGGCAGCCCGACGGCCCCACGAGTGCCTGCCCCTGCTCTTGAAGCAAGGTCAGGAAGGCTTACCACCGACCCTTGCAGGGTAGCCCGACGGCCCTGAGAAGTTCAGGAATCGTGACATTCATCTTCCAGGCAGGCGTGCCATCGACGTACTTCCTGCCAGTACAGACGTCTTTCCTCAGGCAGGAGGATGGTCCACGAGCCAAAAGAATAGAACAGCATGGACAGGAGGAGGAAATCCCAGAAATAGCGGCGCATGAAAAGTCCTAGCGCAATGCCGGTGATGAAGTAGAACACCACTATGACCACCACCCAACGTGGGAGAGGTCGTCCATGGTGGCTGAGGAAGGGCATGTCTGTCAGAAGGCCCCAGGATGCCGCCAAAACGGCCGCGAAACCAGCATATGGGGCCCAAGACAGCACTGATAGGTGGGAGTTTACGAAAGACAGCAGGATGATGGCCGCCACAGGACGGGGAAGTCCTTTCCAGCACAGGGGGAAGTGAAATTTTGCCGCTGCCGCGCGGGCATGCCTTATGGAGCCTGCTGAAATAAATATGAACGCCGCGGCCCAGCCCCACGATGCCATGCCGCGTTCGATGAACCAGCCCGCCAGCACGAAAGCCGGAGCCACACACTGCGCCATGTGATCGGTGATGGTGTCGAACTCACTTCCGAAACGGTTGCCATGCCCTGTGACGCGTGCAACCCAGCCGTCCACCACGTCGCCGAGGTATCCAATCATGATAGCGTACGATGCCCAGAGCACGTGTCCGTGGATGACCAGAAGCACGGCAGCTATACCACCGGCCAGGTTAACCATGGTAAAGACATCCTTGAGACCAAAGGCGGGCCCACCCAAAAAAGATGCCAGCCTATCAAGAGGGATCAATATTTTCTTAATTATTTCAGTCATTTATGAAAACCCCCGCAGCGTATGCCACCACCTCGTCCCATTCTCCCAGCACATCTCCGGAATTGGTATAGTCCAGGATTTTTCCCCGTGTGGCTCCCTGGCTCTTCGCCCACAGCATGGCCACTGCCACAGGCATGAATCCGCACATGGATATATCATGTGATAGGACGACGTCATGAAGGGCACGTGCATCAAGGGCACTGATTTCATCGAATGCAAGGGTGTCGAGTCGGCGAGCCTCTGAGGCACTGACGTAGTGGGACATGTCCGTTGAGGCCACCACCAGGACGTCGTCCCCTGCGGCTGAGGTCACGTCAGCCAGGGCTTGTGCTAGAGCCTCTGCACGTTCATAGGAGGATGTGCCAATGCACACTGGCAGGATTCTCACGTCAGGACGCAGTACCTGGAGGAACGGCACGTGCACCTCAAGGGAGTGCTCGAACATATGGGCAGCGGCATCGATTTCGGCTGCCCCGGTGCGGGCCAGTCTCTGTGCAAGGTCACGGGCCACGGTCACCTGTCCCAGTGGCGTGAGCCAGGCGTCATGGGGATCGACTGCCACCTGAGCGCCGATACCCGTGTGGTTGGGGCCAAGAATGATTACGGTGGACGGTACCTCCCCGATAGCGGCGTAAAATACACCTGCTGTGGGGCCACTGAACATGTAACCGGCATGTGGGGCCATACCGGCAATGACGTGCATGGCACTGGAGAGTTTGGTCCTGCCGCGGGTTATGTAGTGTCTTACGTCCTGTGCGAGCTGGGAAGTGTCAGCAGGATAAAACCGGCCTGCCACAACCGGCTGGCGTACTTCCATGGCAAACCTCCGTACGCGGACTGAGAAGGTTACACTACGCCTTGGGGCTGTTCAAGGGATACTCGGAGCAGTGGGGCGGAGGGGTTTTGGATTTCCGACCATCCTGATCTTGGGGCGGTGAGGTCGGCATTTCAGAGCATCAGTGGTCTTGCCCCTGTGGTGTGTACTCAGGTATATCACAGAGATGGCGGCATGCGTGTCTGCATGTGTTCAGACGGGATTCATACCAATATTAACATTTGGGCGCCACCGCATATAACCTATTGTAATTATTGATATTTTTCGTCGCACAAAACGGCAATTAGAGGATATCGGCTCGTTTAGTGACGTAAGTCCGTGTCTGTTCTTGCAGCTGGAATCTGAAGTTCGAACCAGGCACCACCGGAGCGATCCAGTAGTTTTATGGACCCTCCAAGGCTTTCGAGCACGTTCATCACTGCAGTGAGTCCAAGGCCTGTACCCTCTCCGGGCTGGCGGGTGGTGAAGAAGGGATCGAATATGCGATCCCGCATCTCCGGCGGAACTCCCGGGCCCGTGTCTCCCACGGTAACGGTCACCTTATCTCCGTCATCCCTACAGGAAATCATTATCTTGCCACGGCCTGCCATGGCCTGAACGCTATTGAGGAACAGGTTCACGAATACCCTGGTTAGTTCATCGGATCCCACGACCATGAGGCCGGCATTGCACTCTTTTGTCTCTAGTGTAACGTCACTGGCGTCCTTACGGTGAGAGACCAGCTCCCATGCCTGCATGACGGTGTCCCCGATGTTGAGCACCTTCTTTTCAGCTGACTGAGGCCGTGCTGCTCCAAGAAGAGTGCGGATGAGGGAGTCCATGCGGCGGAGTTCCCTTTGGACCATGTCACCCAGCCTTTTACGCGTCTGCGGATCTGCGTCGTTCCAAACCTCCATGATCCCCATGATGGAGGCCAAAGGGTTGCCCAGCTCGTGAGCGATTCCCGAGGCCATGGTGCCCACCAGTGCCAGCCGTTCCTTGTCTTCGAGTGCTCTGCGTGCTTTCTCCAGGTCAGATTTCTGGCGTGACACGGTAAGAAGGAGATCCCTGAGGCGTTCCTCCTTTTCTCTAAGAGCCGAGAGCATGAGTAGAAAGGCACGGCCTTCCTCGGAATCCCGGAGTTTCCGTGGAAGTGCCTCCAGTTCTCCCCTCGCAGCAGCTCGCATGGCCTCCACCACCATTTTTTTCTGCATCCGTTCATACCGCGAGAGGAACAGCCACAGGAATGACAGTCCCAGAGCCGGCATGGCCGCCAGCCACCACAGTGACCAGGTACTCACCTTTACAGCACCCGTGAGCAGACGGGACGAGTAACACCTGTAATACAGCGAATAGCCTCTGCCTTCTTGCCTGGCCCGTTCCATGCAGTCACTGGCAAACTCCACCTCTTCAGGTGAGAGGCCCACGGACACCAGGCTACCATCCCATCTTGCCTCCACCACCCATCTTTCGTCCTCCCCCAGAGTGCTCACCAAAAGCCGTCTGTTCCGCGGATCCACGAGTGGCCTGGCCGGATCCATGAGCGAATCCAGCGATTGCATCGCCAACAAAGAGGGTGGAGGTTGTAGAGCCTCACGGATCATGCTCACGACGGGCAGATACGACAGGATAAGTGCTACCAGCCAGACCCAGGCCCTTTTCACCGTTTGCCTCCTGATGTCGGGCTCCCGGAATTACGGTCGAGTGCCCCCATGAGATCTCCGGGCGAAACAGGAGTTTTCGTACACAGTGGGGACGGAGAAGGTTCTACCCGTACCGATACTTCATGAAACGACAGTGAATCGTTGTGCAGATGAATAGGACCGCGGACTTCACAGGCCACCTTCCGGTATGGCTGGCATGATCTCCACATATGCGGGGGTGGAGTCACGAGTTTGATACTGTCTGCTGCATCATAGTCCACAGCCACGTCACGGAGTCCGTCTCCTGGGAAAGTCAGGTGCAGTTCCGTTCCTGGAGGAACGATATAACTCTCTTCTCTATGTAAGTGGGGGCCTTCCCATTCGAGAGAACAGCCGGAGTACCAGAGCATCTGCAGTGTGAGCAGCACAGCCGTGGCACCTCCGTGAACCATACCCCCGGAAAGGCCGATACAGGGACGTTTTCCCATTTTGCCGGTTATTTTACCTGCACCTTGGCCAGGTTGAGAGCCTCGATCATGGCATCACTGGGATCCACCAGGATGACGCGGTAAGGTGGCAGTTTGCCATAGTTTTTGACCTCGTCGATCATGGCTCTGGCCATCTCCCGGTGAGTTATGGCCCGTACGAGATCCAGGGGTGCAGGAATTGCGATGGAGTAGTATCCCTTCACATTTGCAGCCACCAGAGCGGCCTTGACCGAAGTGCGTATGTGCTCGATACGGGGCTCGTCGAAAGGCCGTTCGCGGTTGGGAGCGTAGATGACGGCCTTTACGGGCAGATCCCCGCTCGTTAGGACGGTGGCGGAACCTATTGCCAGGGGGGCGATGGAGGCCAGTTCCTCCTGCATCTGAGCTCCTGCAACCTCCCTGATCTTGGCTGCCAGGCCTGCGGTCATCTCGCCTGATACGGGGCCTGGCACCATGATGGCGTCCACGTCGTCCATCTCAAAGATTTTTGTCTGCTCAATGATGATTTCCCTTCCGATTTCTTCGGCCATGACGCCTCCTTGTCATTACCAGGGACAATATGATGCCTATCAGCACGAATGGGAAGGGGTAATCGTGCCCCACGGAACACAGTCCGTCATCGGATTTTTCCGCCGAGCCATCCGTAAATGTGTCAATGGGTGTGCAGCGCGATATGCCTGACTGATCCCAGCATACCGTGCCCGCTGGACACATGCCTGCACCATCCTGGCAGCCCTCCAGGCATCTGGCCTGTCCGTTTCCAACGGCAACGCAGCCTCCCTGTACACAGACGAGATCTTCACTGGAGTCCCCCTGACAGACGTCTCCAAGCAGGCCTTGACCTTCTGGAGCCCAGCATACGCTAGAACCAGCGATACTGCGGCATTCGAATCCGTCACCACAGGTGGAGCTGTCGGTGCATTCCTTTGTGCAGTGGGAGATTCCGGTGCCTCCGTCCACACACTTGAGTCCTTCGGCACAGTCGCTGTCTCCCATGCATGGGTCTCCCATATCGGAGCGGGTTCCCATGATGCACTGTCCACCGGCACAATGCATACCCGTGGGGCACTGTCCATCATCCGAGCAGGACTGAGTGCAGTAGGATATCTTTTCATCAGTGCGGCAGGTTCCGGATTTACAGTCTGAATCGTTGGTGCACTTTTCGCCTAACCCATTGGAACCACTGGACTTTTCAGAACATGCGCCACACCCGTTGGCTACGGGCACGCAGTATTCTCCCCACTGACATTCGTTGGCATCGAAGGAACAGGGATGGGCACACCGGGCACCGTCTTGGAACTGTGCGCAGAATCCCGTGGAACAGGTCCAGTCTCCGGCACACTGAGAACCCTCTTCCTGGTCGCCATATCCTCCCGGGGCACATATGGAATTGCCGCATGCCACCACTGTGCAGTGATAATTGTCAGGACACTGGGGCTCGTGCAGGTCACAGGATTTGACACATTCTTTTGCCGATCCAAAAGCATGGCAGGCCCCAGAAGCGCATTCCCAGTCTTCATTGCACTGGGAGCCGTCTTCAAGGCAACCCTCATCCGTGTGACTGTCACAGTTGTCATCCACTCCATTGCCACAGGTCTCGGAGTCACTCACCTTTATGCATATACCCTCATGCTGTGCCACGTCCTGTATGAAATCCAGATGCTTGGCTACGGCTGTTCCGATGGTATATCCGGGATCGCAATCTCCTCCGGCAGCAGATGCCCTGGACATGACTGCAATGATACGCATGTCCTGGGTAAACATTGGACCACCTGAATCGCCTGAGTTGGCGCCATTGCCTTGAGTTATGATGTCGTTCGTGGTGTACCAGCCTGCAAATGTGTCAGTGGTACGGTGTTTGGTGCCGCTGGTGCCGTTTTGGCCGCATTCGTTCAGACCGAATCCGATGAGTACGATTGGTGTCTGGCCCACCACGAGATTCACGTCCTGCAGATTGGTCACGATGGAATAGGGAGTTACCCCGGATACGGAGGAGGAGAGCGCTAGCACTGCCAGATCTTGATCTTCTATGGTGGTGCCGTTCGTGTGGTAGACGCGCGAAACACTATACTGGTCTGTCATGGAATAGATGTCAGAGGCTATGCCCACCACATATCCGGACACAGGAAATTCTGTTCCCCGCTCGTCCATCACGCAGTGCTTCGCAGTGAGTACGAGTCTGTCGGAAATGAGTGATCCGGTGCACATGGCTCCCACGTTTTGATTATATATGACAACCACACCTGGTTCACCCGTCTCGAGATCCCCATCTACTATGGGGGTCTGAGGAACAGCGGTGATATGAATCGTTGCAAGCAGATACAGGGTACTGAGAATCATGATTTCCTCCGTGGGTCATATCTGATACATGGCACCGTCTTACGGCAGCCAGTCGACTTTTCTGTCGCCGGAAGTTTATCAGTATTTTGTGCAGGTACAACTGTTATATGAACATGTGTATAACAGCCGTGCTGCGGACATCTTCTGAATGTTTCATTTATGAGCAGGAAATCCCAGGTAAAAAAACGGCAGATGTGCTGTTGGCTGGTCCGGAGATCTATCTGAATGGTACAGAGTTTCTTTGGGGTGCAGTTCCGGTGGATGGTTTCCGTTGATTCGTCTGTCGTATCGGGCGCTGGACTTTCCTGTCTTCATGGATACCGCAAGAGGTTGTATCAGACAGTGAGTGGGTGGGGTCAGGACTGTCGGGCTGCCCTGCAAGGGTGCGTGGTTGCCATCCTAGCTGGATATGCTTTTGCTTCAAGAACGGGTGATACTAATTCATTGCCCCAAGAAGGCTCTCACACGGGTTCACGGCCTTTGCGGCACGGTCCACACGCCTCGTCACAAGGCTTGGAATTACGCGGCA
>JALWFW010000199.1:0-3003 GCA_027013865.1 Polyangiaceae bacterium
CTATAAGTCTTCTCCAACCGTTCTTGCTTCCGCTGCTCTTCAAGACCCTTCCTGGCACGGGATAGCAGTTCCCTCGCATCTTTGTACCCAGGCTCTTCCTTCAGCAAAGCTTCAAACCCTGTTATAGCCCGTCGAAAATCTCCACGTTCCAACTTCCTCTTCGCATCACCATACATCCCCTCCAGCCGCTCTCGCCTTCTCCGCTCTTCCTCTTCTCTCTTCTCACGCTCCAGCGCTACCCTCGCTTCCGCAAGCAGCCTGCCAGAATCTTCATACTCTTCCACTCTCGCCAGAAGCTCCTCAAATGCTTCTATTGCTTCTCCCCATGCCTCCCGCCCAATAGCTGCAACCCCGGCTTCATACAATCCCCTCACTTCTTCGTCATACTCTCCGCCTTCTTCCAACACCTCCAACAACTCCAACGCATCCTCGTACCGGTTCACAGGATCTACCATCACGCACTTGGCCACCACCTCATCCAGCCATTCCGGCACTTCAGGACGCATCTCCTTCACCCTCGCTTTCTTCGCTTTGTACCTGCGCCCCGTCAGCATCTCGAACAACACACACCCAAACGAGTACACATCCGCGGCCGGCATCACGTCGCTTGCGTGCCCTGCTTGCTCCGGCGCCATGTAGAAACTCGAACCAACTGTGTGTCCTCTGTGGCCTGAGTATGATGACGAACCAAGCAACGCCAGTCCAAAGTCTGCGATGTGCGCAACCCCTTTCTCATCGAAGAGGATGTTACCAGGCTTCACGTCCCTGTGAACGATACGTTTCTCGTGAGCATAGCTCAGCCCTTTGAGTGCCTCCCTCGCTATCCTCAGCACTTCCTCCACAGGCATACCTTTCCGCCTGTATTCCTTCAACCGTCCTGCCAGGTCCCCTCCCTTCATGTACCTCATGACCAGCAGAGGCACTCTCAACCCGCCCTCTGTCAATTCCTCCACCGTGTACACAGGAACCACGTTAGTGGCCCCGGCATCCTGCAGAATACTGGCGACCTCTGTTTCATTGTGGAAGCGCTTCAGCAACTCCACCTCGTTTCCCTGTTTCGGGACCTTGATTGCCACCGTGCGCCCCGCAAATTGTTCATCCCGCGCGAGCCACACAAGGGCCATCCCGCCAGCCCCAAGCTTCTTCAAAATCGTGTACTTTCCGCCGAGAATCTGCATGTTTTCCGCAATCATTCACAGCCTCCTTACCGCAACTGAGCTCCACAATTGGGGCAAACAGCCCAATCTTCCTGTACCGGGGTACCACAAACTGGACACAGCTTTTGCCTTTGTTTAAAGGACCTTCTGCCAGTAACGACTGCATCGCCTTTCACATCCATTGAAAGTCCCTCGAACTCCATTCCGCGCATCACTATTACCGCATCTCCTCCAATCTGTATGGCGTTCCCTTTCCTCTCGTCTACCCGGATGGGCAGGGCTTTCTCGAAGGAGATCCATCTCCCTCTGAACTTGTACCTGGCCCGCACCTTTATATCCGGCTTTCCGGCGCGTGTGGGCTCGATTCTCACCGAAAATCGCCTGGGGGTTGCTTTCGGTTTGATGGCACCGCTCACATTGTACGCCGCCCTCTCCATTACCATCCCAAACACGCTGACCTCTATTTCGCGCGCATCTCCAAAACCCTCGTTGCGCAGCTCGAATTGCAGTTCACCCATTGCCCCTCGGTAAATCGTTGGCCTGTTGAGCAACTCCAGCTCTAAGAGCGGCTCGCCCCTTGCTTCGGCTGCTTTGCGCCGGGCCGCGCTTGCTTTCTCAGGAGCTCCTGACTTCAGCCACATTTTCTCTGCACGGTGATACCACTCCGCTGCTTCTTCTGTGCGTCCTTTCTTCCACAGAAGCCCCGCCATTTCCTCGCAATACTCAGCGGCTTCGTCGTAGTACTCCTCTTCTCTGGCGATGCTCGCCGCAATATCCCACCTGCTGTGCTCTTTCGCTATTTCCATGGCTCTTTCGGATTCCCCATGAGTGCGCAACAACTCTATGGCCTGCTTCCAATGCCCCTTCTCCAGCAACATAGGCACCATCTTCTCCCAACCGGTGCGCCCGTAGATAGGAGCGCTCCAGACGGTTCCCGACCCGTCAACCACGAAGATGGAATCTGTATCCGACACAGCCACCGGTTGCTCGATAGGGCTTCCCAACGGCTCTTTCCAGAGCAATTCCCCGGAACTAACATCTACGGCGTACACATTTCCTGCATCATCGCCGAAGAACACGAAACCCAGGTGCGCCACGGGTGCGGTCGGGTTTCCGGAAACTTCCAACGGCCTTGAAACAGGCGTCAGGTTCACCGGATCGAGGAAGTAAATCGCCCCTTTCTTCTCGCCGCCGAATTCTACAGGTACGATTACCACATTCTCATGGACCAAAGGTGCCCCCACTACGGTGTCGTGAAGTTTGTCCGGCCCCGCCTCCGTGGACAGAACCTGACCATCGAGTAGTCTGACCACCCTGGTAGTCCCTTTCCTGTCTATCACTGCCACGAATCCGCCATTAGCACCTCCGCCCGCCGCGACGAGCCGTCTGCCAACGCTATCCTCAACGAGGTACTCTATCTGGAACCCGAGGGGGAGAGAAGTTACCACTTCGCCACCACGAGGGTTCAAGAGGTACAGTTTTCCGCGTTTGTCGCCCACGGCTATCTGCCCATTCCACACAACCGCCGGGCTTTTCAATCTCCTCAGGGGGACGCGCTTTCGTACTTCACACCGGCCCACGTCAACTATTGTGATTCCCGACCTGGGAGATGCTATGTAGAGCCTGCCACCGAAAAAGGCGGGTTTACGCGGCCTCTCTCCAACCAGAGGCACGACGCATCCCAGACCGCCTGAGGGATCCAACCCGTGTAGGTTGCCTTGTTTCAGGGGCACCCATACCCTTCCACCGGCCACGGCCATTCCACCGTAAGGCCTCCCGGCTTCAGCCGAGAGATTCTCCACCCTCTCGATACTGCCTGACGCCGCATTCCTCCGGTATCCCTTTC
>JALWFW010000199.1:3013-3339 GCA_027013865.1 Polyangiaceae bacterium
CGTTTCTTGCCGCCACGTACAGATTGCCCTCGTGGTACAACGGTGGCAGCACTATCTCGCTGCCCAGGGGCTTTTTCCACGTGTGCCAGTGCCAGAGGGATGAACCAACCTGCCACACGCTGCCGGGCTTCATGGCAGGGATGTCCGGCACCCAGTCCGATTCTTCCTTCGGTGACTTATGGCTGCTGATATCTATTCCCGAAACGGACACCTCTATGCCGAACTTCGCCCCCTCACCGGTGAGGAAATAATCCTCCAAGCCATGCCATATCATGCTTCCTGGCCCCAGATGATCCTCAATGGACGCCCAATCCAATGTCCTGACA
>JALWFW010000200.1:0-404 GCA_027013865.1 Polyangiaceae bacterium
GTATAAGATATATAATACTATGTAATTAAAGACTTTTTGACTTATCGCTTAGTATGGTCGGTTAAAAGATCGACCTTCTTCGTCTATGTTGGACAACGAGACATGGACTGGGATTTTTTAGATTCACCCGTGGTTAGGTTCATGGAGATCAGGGGGATTCTATCCGGAGAGGTCTGTATGTAGCACGACTGAACAGTCTGCTTGAGCAGTCTGGAAAATCACCAGAAATGGGTTATCCTGTCCCTTATGCATATATCAAATCCCAGATACAGTTTTTTGCATCCAGTACCTGCGTTCATGGCTGCTGTACTAATCTTTTTGAGTACAGCGTGCAAGCCCGGTTCTTTCGGCCAGGACAGGGATGATGATTCCATGGACATCACTCCCATAAATAATTTCAATAA
>JALWFW010000200.1:414-3332 GCA_027013865.1 Polyangiaceae bacterium
ATAACGCGAACAACCTGTACAACAATAGTGATTCCACAGGTACCAACAACGGCACGGACAGTGGGGATTCCACAGATTCCACGGATTTGACGGATTCAACACTCGTTATCACAATATTTGACGTAGGGCAGGGCAATGCAGTGTTCATTCGAACGCCGTGGAACGAGAGAATACTAGTTGATGCAGGCAGAAGTCAGGTTGCAGCAGAACACATCGGAGCAGCATTGTGGGGAACTTCCCTGGATTATGTGGTCATCTCGCATTTTGATGCGGATCACTTTGCCGGACTACCAGAACTCATCATGGGCCCCGACGGACAGCCAGGTACAGCCGGCGTCGATGATGACGGGGATGGGCAGACCGACTGTGTTACGTGCCCTGGTGAGTACATGTCTGCCGGTTCGGACGATATTCCGGTGGCTCACTTCATCGATCGGGGCATGGAACCCGGTCTAGACGGATCAGATGCTCAGGCGTACAAAGCTCTGTCTGATGGCTTGCGCCGCAAAGCCATTGTGGGGGAATATCTGTCAAAACACACAGACTTCGAGGTACGTGTGGTATCTGTGGATGGAAAACTTCTGGGAGGGGCTTCCTCCAGCCCGGAAGACGAGAATTCACGCTCGATTTCCGTTTATGTGCGTTATGGAGAGTTCGGGTTTCTGGTTACAGGCGATCTGCCAGCCTATCTGGAACAAGAGCTCGCATATGAACTTGCCACAGAGCACGAGCCGGTCACGGTCCTGATGCTAGGACATCACGGTTCAGACACTTCGACCTCTCAGCAGACTCTTTCCTGGCTCAAACCCCATGCTGTCGTGGTCTCTGTGGGGGATTCAGTATCTTGTGGGCCCGGGTTCAATGCCTTTGGTCATCCAACCCAGGAAGTACTCGATACCTTGTCCAATGCTGGTGTTCCTCTGATAGTACAGACTGAAGAAGGGGGAGCCAAACCTGAGTCAGGTTCCTGTACTCCTGCCACCGGAGAGACATATCCGCGTGATTATCACACCATGACAGCTGTGAAATCTGCCGGAGACATCACGGTTCAGGCCGTACCTGGGTCATACAGAATTACGTATTCTGGTAGATGATACGCTTCCTTTAGTAGGAACAGGGGAGAGAATTTTTTCTGTACAGCGCTGCTGACAGTACGGTCCTTTATGTGATTTTGCATATAACTTGATGATATTACTGATGTTTTGCATAAAAGCGTATCATCTTTAAACTGTCGAGAGCGGTTGGACACCAGAGTATGTGCAATTGGTAAATAGCAACTGGAGGTAGTCTGCTATATCAGGTAACCGAGGGGTAATAGTGAAACAGATTGGAGCAGGGAAGGGGACTTAGGGCTGGGTGCAGAATCCCTCGTCCGAGTCGCCACAATTGACATCCTCCACTTCAGGAAGCCGGCCTATGTCAGGGCATTGTTCACCCCTCAGAAGTCCCATGTATCTGAGCAGACTATCCTTGTTTTGCTTGCCTACCAGGCGTGCCACTTCTTTACCGTCCCTGTCGATGAACACGAAAGTAGGTGTTCCCCTAAGGTGAAACTGTTTGGACAGATACCGATAGTTGGGATCTGATATATCAACCTTGCGAATTTCGATGGATTTTCCGTCACACTGGTTTTTTATCTCTTCTACTAGTGGTTCCATGGCCTTGCATATGTGGCAGGACTTCGCATAGAACTCCACCATGATAGGCTTACCATTGGGTTTCACCGGATTCATCTCGGCAGCGCACGCAGGATTGGCAGAGGACACGGATTTCTGGGGAACAGTAGAGGCTACCACCTGGTTGAAGAAGTACACAGAGGCGAATAGCAGCACCAGACCGGCTGTCCTTTCTATATAGGGCAGATACCTGGTGGTCTTGTGGATGAACGAGACTCCTGCATCAGCAAACATAGCAATGATGAGCAGTGGAAATGCGAAACCGGCACCGTATATGGTGAGATAAAGCATACCAGTCCATATGCTGGACGTATTTGATGCCGTGTAGGTGAGTACGCTTCCGAGGATGGGACCTACGCAGGGGGACCATCCAGCCGCAAAAAGTACTCCCATGATGAACGCGCTAAAATTATTGACATTCTCTGAATATTTAGAGTCGTCTGCACGGACTATTTGATCCAGGAACGGTATATAGATGAGACCCAGGAACTTCAGGGCGAAAACCAGGAAGAGAACGCCTGCGAAGAGCTGAATCATGACCTTGTTGCTGTCCATCCATGCTCCAATTCCGCCGGCTCCTAGGCCCATCAGCGAGAATACAAGTATGAATCCCACTGAGAAGAAAAGGCTTCGTATAACCAGTTGCCCACGTTTGATTTTATCGATCTCCGAGAGATCGGCTCCTATGAGGGCGGAGAGATATATGGGTATCAGGGGATAGATGCAGGGCATGAAAAAGGTTGCCACTCCGGCGCCGAATATCTTGGCAAGGGAGAGATCCATCATAAAACCTCCTGGGCAAAGGGCCCGTTAGGGCAGTCTTAAAGCGGATAAAACATAGTACACATGACACATATGTCAACCTGGGCCAGTTGGGTGCGTCAGTGTAAGAGGATTTCATGATTCAGGCGCTCCCTATCTCGTGTATACATGGATATCCAGCTTGAGTGATGGGTGCTCACTCGCATGGAGAGTTGGTCGCGAGTTGTCGGTTCCTTTATTTTAGAGATGTAGTTTTTTCCGCGGCCGATCTTACGTTAGGAATCTGGCCATCTTTCAGTCTGTCAGCCCTGTTTGAAGTTGAGCTAACTCTTTCCGCGGCCAATTTCACCTTTGAACCCGAAAGCCTGCCTGGTCTCCCGTTTGAACGAACTCATCTTCAGCACTTATTAAGAACTTTGGAACAGCCGGCCTTCTGCTGGCCCCTGCTTGAGCGGATGCTTCCTCAGCACCTGTCAGGGC
>JALWFW010000201.1 GCA_027013865.1 Polyangiaceae bacterium
CTCCACCACCTGCCCGGCACGATGCGAGCGCTCGGCACCTAGCCAGGGGATCCTTGTGTCTCCTAGGGTTCAGTCATGGGAGGGGTTATGCAATATACGTGCCAGGGGCAGTGGTCGGAATTTGGTGTATATAACATAATGAAATAAAACAACTTTTTAGCATTATGCCACAGACAGTCTGTCTGAACACCGGCCCATCTCGGCTAAGTTGGACACTTTTTGGACAGGGTTGCCCGCCTTAGGCATACGGGCGTGGGGTTCTGGCAAACCTAGATGGCCTGTAATGCCAAAACTCGGCTGCCCTGGAACACCTGCCAAGTTACGAAAGACGCTTTTACTGTGTAACTTGTTGAAATTACTCATATCACATAATGAAATAAAACAACTTTTTAGCATTATGCCACAGACAGTCTGTCTGAACACCGGCCCATCTCGGCTAAGTTGGACACTTTTTGGCCAGGCTTGTCCGCCTCAGGCATACGGGAGTGGAGTTCTGGCAAACCTAGATGGCCTGTAATGCCAAAACTTGACTGCCCTGGGGTGTGACTCTGTTTCCCTTTCATGACAGAGCGTTTGTGATGTATAATGTCACCCCTGTGCACACCAGTGCTGTTTCAACCGGAGGTTTACTGATGGCGAAAAAAGTTTTTAGCGACGAGATACCCGTAAAATCCGACCGTTTCTTCGAGGACGTAATACTCAACGACGAGCTCACCTCCAAGATGTACCTGGAGGGACTCGGATTCCAGCAGTGGGAAGTCGTATCCAGAACCGAGGAAGACGGCAAGATAGTGCGTGAAGTGGACGTCACTCCACCGCAAAATATTCCATCCTTCATGAAAAAATTCATAAAGGGCAAGTTCTCCTACAAAGAGAGGGTCATATGGCAAAAAGGGAGTGACTCGTGCACCGTGGAGACCATCCCCAACGTCATGTCCGACAAGATAGACATCGCCACCACCATAAAAGTGGAGCCCATGGACGAGAACCGCTGCCGTCGCATCATGGAAGTGGAGATAAAGGTTCGCATCCCCCTCATCGGAGGCAAGATAGAAAACCACGTACTGGGCGAAGTCGAGGGTGAATTCAGGCGCTCTGGAGACTATCTGCGCAACCTACTGGGCTGAGATGTAACGTTCGGAGAGTGTGCCATTTCCCGTACAGCAGACTCATCCACATTTGAGTATCAGCCCTGTATGACGTAGAATCTGCCCGACTACAGGAGGTATGAATGCCAGGCCTCGACATATACCAGGAAGCGATGCGTTCCTTCCTTGCCCCGATATGGCGTTACATCGAAGACGAACGCATTTCAGAGATACTCATAAACGGCCCCGACTCCGTGTGGGTGGAGATGAAGGGCAAGCTCTACAAGACCAAGGCCAAATTCAAGGAAGATCAGCTTTTGGCAGCGGCACGCAACATTGCCCAGTACGTAGGACGCGTACTCAACGATGAACGCCCCCGTCTCGATGCGCGTCTTCCCGATGGCTCACGAATACACGTGGTCCTACCGCCCATAGCCAGATGCGGAACCGTCATCTCCATCAGAAAGTTCTTCAAGAGCGGCCTGACCATAGACAAACTCATAGAATTCGGGTCCATCACACCCGAGGCGGCACGCTTCATAGAAGGTCTGGTGCTCATAAAGCAAAACGTGGTGGTATCCGGTGGTACAGGTTCTGGTAAGACCACGCTGCTCAACGTGATTTCCAACTACATCCCCAACAACGAACGCATCATCACCATCGAAGACAGTGCCGAACTTCAGCTCAACCAGGACCACCTGGTTCCCTTGGAGGCGCGCCCTGCAGACGAGAAGGGGCGAGGGGCAGTCACACTGCGCGATCTCCTGCACTCATCCCTGAGACTCAGACCCGACCGCATAGTCGTTGGAGAGGTTCGTGGTGGTGAGGCCTTCGACATGCTCCAGGCCATGAACACCGGACACGGCGGCTCACTGTGTACGGTACATGCTAACTCCCCCAAGGAAACGCTGTCCCGCCTCGAGTCACTTGCACTCATATCCGGCGTAGAGTTGCCACTACGGGCAGTACGGGCCCAGGTCGCCGATGCCATAAACTTCGTCATCTCCGCGGCCCGACTCTCCGATGGATCACGCAAGGTCACACATATCTCCGAGGTGCTTCCCTTAAACGAGAAGGGCGACTACAGAGTCCAGGACATCTTCGTGTTCACCCAGACCGGCCGTGACGAGAACGGCAAGGTACAGGGCTATATGGCTCCCACTGGGGTAATTCCCACCATACAGCGCAAACTCCTAGCCAACGGGCTAAATGACTTCACCGAAGAGTTCTTCCAGCCTGAGACCTATGATTACGAGCCTCCTCCCTTCTTTGAAGGAAATCAAAAATCCTGAATAATATCAACAAGTTACACGCATCAAAGCTATTACAAACCTACGAGGATATCTGTTGATCAAAGTATCCCCCAGAGGATACGGGAGCATGTCTATCACCCCATCAGTATACTGGGTGGCGATATCTCCCCCGTAAGTAGGATTTCCGTATTTCAGATTCAGTATGAAAGGGAAGGTCGCTGCCGCCAGAGACTACCTGGCATGCCGGATTACTGCTCCACACTCAGTGAGTAGGAATTGGTGGCGCCATCGTAGCCATAAACCTCGACATAGTAAGTTCCGGAGGTGATCCCCTGCGATGAGAGCTCTATGGATTCCTGATCGCCCGTCGACTCACTGGAGTCGATACGGCTGCCATTACTGTCATAAAGTTTCATGTCAAGGTCGCCGTTCGCATGAGTGAAGGAGATAGATACCCGTGAAACCTGGGATGCATCGATCTCGAACCAGTCGGAATCCTCCTCACATATGGCAAGATCATTGTAATTGCCAGCACTCACAGGACGTGCAGAATCCATGGAGTCGTTGTCCTCGAGGGGATCGTCCTGGCAGCCGGTATTACCGTTGTCACTCGCGTCTCCTGTATGGGTGGCGTCCTGATCCCGGGGCAGGTCACACCAGTCGGTCCAGCCGTGCTCCCTCTCCGTGTCGTGCTGCACATCGGCCTGGGGGCAGGACTCGTCAGCCGACCACTCGCGCCAAAGGTGTCCACGTCCGGTGGCCTCGGCGTAGTTCTTGAAGACGTCATAGCCTTCATCCCACTTGAATACTACGGGCTCTGCACACTGGTCGTTCGCTGCTGCATCTGCCATGAGCTGGCGGTTGTAATCCATGATGATCTGATACATCGCATTGGTGGAGGAGTTCCAGCAGCACGTCTTGGACTGCTGATACACGAGCTCTGCAAACACGTAGTCGTCGAGGGTCCTGTACTGGACATCCACCTGATACCGTGTCATGCCGAGATTGTTGGCCGCAAACTCGTAGAGTCTCTCGAAAGCAGCCTCGCGGCGTTCACGGGCTGCGCAGGAAGCCGGATAATTGCGCAGGTGATTACGGGCATCGTTTATGCCGTGCACAAGTGCCTCCAGCATCTGCTGGGGATCTACGTCACCGAGGAGCTCTTCGAACAGTGAGGGGCGTTCCTTGATGCGATCGTAGTCGGTGTCGTTGATCCAGCTGGACTCGTCCGACTTCATCCAGGTGTTCATCCACCTGCCGTTCACATTTTTGGCCACACGCCAGCGCTTGAGACCACCACCGAGTTTGTAGTAAGGCTCTCCATCCCAGTTTTCGCCCTCACCACCTGTATATGAAGACGTGAAGTACTCCTTGGACTGTACGGAATCCTCCCATTTGGGCTGACGACGGGGCATGGAACCCGACACCAGTGTGGCCTGAAGCTTACCACCTTCTAGCTGATCCACGGTTTTCACCACCAGTGTATGGCCGATACCGCGGCGCTGCCATCTTTCGAGGAGTATGTCTCCCGTCCTCAGGGCGTCGGGGACGAGATTATAGGTATTGCGGGAGTCCACGAGATTGGTGGAGCCGAAATACGTAAGGGAGAGAAGCAGGAAGTAGCCCACGCGCTTATTCAGGAAGATCTCGTCGAAGTAGGCGCCTGCCCTCAGACCCTCACCAAGGAAGGTCTGCTCGTCACCACCACCATAAAGTCCCCTGGAGCGCAGTTTTGAATCATGGGGCCAGTTGGCTTCGATATAGCTGTCGTCCTTACCAGTGAACTGTGATGTGTAGTCCCTGTACCACTTTCTGAAGAGAGGGGTCTTACGGTAACGTCCGTTCTTGGTACGAGCACCGAAGTGACCGAAGTAGACGCGGGTTCCAGAACCGTCCACTGCCTCGAGGTAGAAGGGCAGTCCGTACCAGGAGGCGAAAGTCACTCGTAGGAATATTGCGAGTTCAGCACACTCCAGGACTGGAGCAGGAACCTTCTTACCCCATGGAGTGACAAGCTCAAAGGTATCGTAATAACCAGCATCAGACGGAATCCGACGCATGGAGGCAATCCACCGGGCATACTTCTCGTCCCAGGTGAGTCCGGAGTTCTCTGACCATGCAGGACCAGCCTTGCGTGCCTCGGGGGTGTCGGTGTCCTCCCACTGGTTACGCACTTCCCATACAGCCGTATCCGAGTCGTCTGCACTCACCGGAAGACCTGCTATTCCCACCGAATCTGCCTTGCTGAGGGCATCTCCGGCCTGAAGCTCGCCCTCTTGTATCCCGTAATCCTGGTCTGATTCATCCGATGTGCTGCCGTCGCATCCGGCAAACATGAAAGATGCTGCAGAAACCGACATCAACAGGGTAAACAGGATTCTTCTCATACGGTCACCTCCGGATCATATCTGAATGTGGCATTATCGTTGTCAGAAAATATATGTAAACCAAACAACTCACTTTTTAGATAAATTACGAATAGCCCTTTGATTACAACATGTTACGCAGTTGAACACCAGTGCAACACATCCCCTGTCAGATAACTATTGGATTATGTAATGACTACCCTGTCATCCGGCGCGGTCAGGAGCCATTCCACTGGTGCTGACTTCGAGACGTCCGGGATAGATGAAACCGGTCCTGCCGTCGATGGACAGCCAGTCCCCTTCACGCAACACAGATTTTCCAAAACGAATCTCTCCCGATGAATCGTCCACCACGAGATCCCTGCATCCCACGACCGCCACACGCCCGATGCGCGCTGCAGTGACCGCTGCATGACTCGTGATGCCCCCCCTTGCAGTGAGCAGAGCCCCACACTCGAAAATCATGTCCACATCGTCGGGCACAGTGTCCGGACGCACCAAAATCAGGGGATCGCCCTCTTGCCTAAGGCGCTCTATTCCCTCTCTGGACAGGACGATACGGCCCACGTAGGCTCCGCCACCTGCCGGAACGCCTGCCGCTACTGGTTCGGGCGGGAAGGTGAACACCGGAACCACCGATTTATAGCCCTTCACAAGGGTGCGGGTCTGAAGGACGTAGAGGTTGTCGGGATCAGCATCCTCGAACGTAAACTCTATCTCCTGATTGGGGAAGTCGTTCTCCAGGATGAGAAGACGTGCTATGTCCTGAAGTTTGCGGTAATGTCCTGGAAAATCCTTCTCCAGGGAATGTTCCCCACCCCTGGATGCCCGCTCCTTCTCGCTGATGGGGAACGGGTACACCAGCCCAGAAACCACGTCCTCGCCCTGGGAATACATCACGTAGTCTCCATACAGTTCTATGTCCCGTCCCACGGTCCGGGTCATGGCCACACCGGTGCCGGAGTCGAAGTTCAGATTACCCAGTACCATGGACTGAACTATGACCGCAGTGCCCCAGTCCTCTGCTATGTCGAACTGACGTCTGTATGCCTTTGCCATGGACGTATCCCAGCTGTCGAAGACCATGTTCACGGCCTCGAACACCTGTTCGTATGGGTCGTCAGGGATGTATACGTTGTGGGAGGCAAGAAGTTCGCGATACTGGCGTGCCAGAGCCTCCATGTTGGCAGGAGAGAGCTCGAGCTTGCGCTCTACCCCCAGACGCTTCTTCATGTGTGCGATGATGGAGTCGAACTCGTCCCGTTCGATTCCGCTGGCCATGCCCCAGGACTGGATCATGCGGCGGTAACAGTCCCATGCGGTCCATCCATAATTAGGTAACCCAGCCAAATCATTGACATTTTCGTCATTCAGACCGATATTTAGAAAAGTCGTCATGGCCCCTGGCATGGAGATGGCCGAACCAGAACGTACCGAAACCAGAAGTGGAGGCCTGTCCTCGTACACGCGCCCGAGCATGCGGTCCGTCACCTTCTCCAGGGCTGCTATATGATTCCAGACATTTCGCCTGAACCCCAGAGCCACTGAAGGATAGGCGCTCATGACCTGGCGGTGCCTGTAGACCTCTGTGGTGACGATGAATGCCGGGGGCACGTTGACACCGAATTTTCTGAGCATCCACAGATTGTGACCCTTATTCCCCAGAAACACGCCGTTTTGTACCGTGAAGTCGTCATCCACCTCCTCCAGGGATTTGATGGCGGCGTCCGGGCTGTATTCGAGCAGGCGGCTGCCCACCACTGGATCCAGTTTGAGGCGCATGTCACCCAGGGTAGCCAGAATCCTTCCCAAGAAGGCATCCAGCTGGGATACACCAAAACCGTCAGAGATGATTTCCCTAAGGAGACGTTCTGCTGTCTTGCTGCGCTGCTCCTCGCTGTCATGATGCCGGGCAAGTATGATTGTCATGGCCTCCCGGTGGAACTCATTGAAATAACGCTCGATGATGCCCGCCACACGCTGGCTGAGCATCTGGAATACGTTCATATATTGGTGCAGGGAATAACCCTCGCGCTCCACCAGGGCCCCGAGCATGTACTTGTAGGGAAGTACGTCGTGTATGTGAATACCGTCCAGTTTCAATGCCTCAAGGAACTGGTCCAGCACCTCCTTGATGGTTCTGAGACCACGTCGGGTGAAATACCCGAAGTCCATGTCCTGAATCACGGTGTTCATGAGCGCCTCCACCAGGTTCTCCAGGCGGTACATGGAACCCAGAGCATCCAGTTTGCGCTCCCAGTAGGTGCCGTACATGGATGGGATTCCCGCCGCGATGTGGCGTTTGCGGTATATGTTTTCTTCGGGCACGGATTTCTCAGGCGACAGTATGACCTCCTTGAGGTCGTCCATGAGCTGCAGTGCCTTGTGGATCGCACTCTTTATCCTGCCGGTGCTTATGAGGTAGAACAGCGTCTCGACGTCCTGGCGTACCAGCACCCTCGACGTGAGCAGTGCATCCCTGGCACCCTCGGCAGCGAGATCGTACTTGGCGACCAGAAGCGTGCGGATCCTCACCAGCCATGCGGGACGCGGATCCAGTTCTGCCTCCTTCAAAAGCCGTTCGAGCTCCACGTGATCCTGCTCCATGAGTTCGGCAGGGGACCTGCTTCCCGTCACCTGCATGAGGAAGTCCACTGCCTGATGTGCACTCTCCAGGTAACTGGGGTCCTGGCGAAGGAACTCCTGCACGTCCTCCGGCAGGTATTCCACGAGGCGTGTCGTGTCCATATCCGCCCAGGTCTCAAGGATTCTGTCCGCAAAGTCGATGAGAGTGTTGTTGCTCTCTATGTGGATCTGCTTGCGGAAGAAATGCATGAGTCTATCACGCCGCCCGAAGTGTTCATCGATATTGGTCGAACAGGTCCGGAGCTCTCCCTCGGCACCGATTTCCTTGAAGAACACTGGAAACAGCCTACACAACTGTTTGACCTGCTTGAACACCGGAGCGATATCCGCATTGAGCAAGGCCGAAACGTCGGGCTGGAACAGATCCGTGTCGCTGATGAAGACCCCGTGAAGACGCAGATTCACGTGCAGGGCTGCAAGCAAAAGGGTTGCCCGTGCAGGAGCCACCCTGATTATCTCGAGGTAGGTCCGCACCATGGGTAGATGTGCAGGGTGACGCCTTATCTGCCAGTCCTCGGTGATTCCCTCCACATGGGGTCCCGGAAACGGCATGGCAGCCATGCGCGTGGAGAAGTCGTGAACCACGCTGTCCGTCCCCTTCTCCATCACGGCTACACCAATGGTACGCAAGATGGTGGTCACCACCGGATAGTACCGCACCGGCAGTTCCTCCAGGAACGGAAACAGCAGCTCGAAGAGACGGGCAGCCTGCTCACCGTCCTCGGTGAAGGGTGTACGTCTAAGCTCGCGAGTGAGCCGGGTTAGGATGTCCTGGGAGAAGTGCTCCATTGGCGGAAGGGGGAACAGGGACAGGAATAGTTCGATGCGGTGAAGCAGGGACAGGTGACGCGCTCCTGAGATCGTACGCAGCAGCTCCTTTGCCAGGTCGTCGTGATCCGGGAGCTGTGATATGGGATCCTCCTTTGCATCATAGCTACGGATCCTGTCCAGGAACGATACCAGTTCCGGAAGTATGTCCGCGAACTCCGAAACCAGAGCCGTCATCCTCTCAGAGGTCCACTCCCCGTATGAACGCCCGAGAGCCTCACGCGCCGCGTGTTCGAGGACCTCCCTGATATGCGGGTCGGTCACCTTGAGCCAGGCCCGTTTGAGGTGACGCGACATGCGGTACGACAGCTGCAAGTCGGAGTGAAGCATCTGTGCCGTACGCTGCATGAAGTCCCTGACGAGATCAGCAGGCATGGAGCCCTCCAGGGACTCGTTCACCAGAAAACCGAGCAAGCTCGAGGTTATCTTCTCACGTACGGTAAGGGGCCAGTCGGTGCGGGAGGCTGCCTCCAGACCTATCCTGGCCAGGTACTCGAGATAGACAGCCGAGCCCTCCATGCCGTGAAGTACCCACACGTCCTGAAGTACGATCTTCCGGTACAGGGACGATATGGCCCGTGGATCAGGATAAGGGTGATAGACCTCGTTCATGAGTTCTGCCACCCTCTCCTGGAGCCCGCGTCTGGATTCGAGGTACTTCAGGAATCTGCGGGCCTCGTCCGTGAGGCGTGGCCTTATGCGCTCGAGAAGAGGCAGGTTGGCGAGCCATGCGTCACTGGTCGTCCTTGCGTCACCGGTGTCCTCCGGCACTGCCGGGGGTATCTTATCGTCGTGCATCCGTCCCTCCGTGTGCTTCACGCAGTGTAGAAAGAACACCAGGCAAAGGAAAGCTGATAGAAGATCACTTGAAACCCTTCCTGTATGCGGTTAATTTTGCCTCCATGTGCGGAATAGCAGGACTGTGGAGCCCCTCTGGGCGGGATGGACTGAGGGATGACGTATTCACCATGATCCAGACTCTCAGGCACAGGGGGCCTGACTACCAGGGCGTCACAGTACTCGAAGACGGCCCTGCCTTTGGCCACGCCAGACTGGCCATCTTGGATCTGTCCCCCGAGGGGTTTCAGCCCATGACCAGTGCCGACGGACGCTGGACAGTGGTATTCAACGGCGAGATTTACAACTACCTCGACATCGCCCGGCAGGTGGAGTCAGAGCGCGGCGGGTTCACGTGGAGGGGACACTCCGACACAGAAGTACTCGTCGAGGCCATGAGCCTGTGGGGATTCCGCAAAACAGTGGACACGGCTGCCGGGATGTTCGCCATCGCAGCCTGGGACTCTGCAAAAAACAGGCTCTATCTGGCACGTGACCGGGGTGGGGAAAAACCCCTGTACTACGGCACCCTCTCCGATGGTTGCTTCGTGTTCGCATCAGAACTCAAAGCCATCGCGGCCATAGGCAATCTTCATATAAGTACCGAAAATATTTCAACTTTTTTGAGATATGGATATCTACCATCCACCGATACCATCTACCGGGACATACACAGACTGGCCCCGGGCACATTCATGGAAGTCGAACTGTCCGGTACACGCTTTCAGGGCAGGCAGCACACGTACTTCGACCGCATCCAGACGGCCCTGGCATGGCAGGATGCCGAGGTGACGAGCTCCACCAGGGACATCGTGGACACCCTCGAGGAACTTCTGCTGGACAGTGTAGGCCGCATGCTCATGAGTGACGTTCCCCTGGGAGCCTTCTTGTCCGGTGGCATCGATTCATCCATAGTCGTGGCCCTGATGAAGAGGCTCACGGATGAGGTGCATACCTTCACGATAGGCTTCAGTGAAAAGCGTTACGACGAGGCCCCGTATGCCGCGGACGTGGCCCGATACCTCGGCACGGTGCATCACGAGCATTACGTGTCCCATGACGACGTCATATCGCTCGTTCCACAGCTACCCCATATATACGACGAGCCTTTTGCCGACACTTCCGCTATTCCCACTTTGCTACTGTCCCGCTTCACGCGCCAGCACGTGACCGTGGCACTCTCGGGTGACGGAGGTGACGAGCTTTTCGGAGGATACCGCCGGTATCTGGATTACCCCCGGAAGGTACGGCTCATAAAACGTATCCCTGCTCCGGTGCGCAAAACTCTGGGCAACCTTCTGGGAGCCCTGAAACCCCATCAGTGGAACGGACTTTACCAAGCAGTCTCAGCCGTACTGCCGCGACGCCATGCCTCCCGCAAACCCGGATTCCGTATCGTACGAACTGCCGACCTGCTCAAATCCGACGATCCTGCCAGAGCGATGGCCGCACACAGCATGAGCCTGTGGGACTCCCTCGGAAATCCGTCCGAAGAGGAAGACAGGATATACGCTACATACGGTGATATGCTGCCCCTCGACCTCATGATCTGGGACTGGCTGTACTACCTGCCCGAAGAAATATTCGTCAAGGTGGACAGAGCCTCCATGTCAGTCAGCCTGGAGACCAGAACCCCGTTCCTATATCCCGACGTGATAAGATACGCATTCTCCATACCTCCGGAGATCAAACTTCGGCACTCCACCAACAAGTTCCTGCTGCGCCAGCTGGCGTACAGACTCGTTCCCCGCAGGCTTCTCGAAAGGCCCAAGAAGGGTTTCGGGGCTCCCGTGGGGCTGTGGATGCGTACGTCCCTCAAGGACTGGATGACGGATCTCATGGATTCCGAATCCACACAGACAATAGTCCGCTATCTCTCGGAAAAGGAAGGAACGGATGTACACAGCATGTTCAGTGAACATCTAGAAGAGAGATACAACCACACCACCACACTGTGGCGTCTCGCCACCCTGATTTCCTGGTTTGACGTATGGAAACCGTCCCTGTAAAGGCAGTACGATGCGTATCCTTTATCTGAATTACAATCCCATTCCGTGTGAACAGGCCAACATAGTACACAAGATGAAGATGTGTGAAGCTCTGGCACAGGAGGGCCATGAAGTCTACCTGATGCGTCCTGTTCCCCCAGATTCTGTCATGGACCACGAGGAGATATTCCGGCTGTACGGTGTAAAGCCCGTCTTCACGCTCGTGGACGTCCCCTACGTGATCTTCTCGGAAACATATCTGCCCAGGACCATACTGCTCAAGCAGGTCATGAGCCTGGTCAAACGCTTCTCACCGGACCTGGTGTATGACCGCGTGTCTTGGTTTGGGCTCTCCGCCCTGTCTTCCGTCGTCACGAAAGTGCCGATGATACTGGAATTTCATTCATACCGCAACTTCATGGATGGAGGGCCCCTCAAAGGTAGCATAAAGCGCTGGTGGACCCGTATATGGCTGCACTCTCCGCACATACGCCGTCTCGTATTCATCACAAGACAGCTCGCCGACCATTTCATGAGCCATTTCCCGGAGGCCTCGGCTATCGACAGCGTCATAGCCCAAGACGGTGCCTCACTGCCTCCGGATCCCCTGCCTCCCATGAAACGTCCATGGCCCGGACGCAAAGGGGCTCTTCAGGTGGGTTATGCCGGATCACTGTATCCTGGCAAGGGTATGGAGAACATCGTACTCATGGCCGAAAACCTTCCGCAAATGGATTTTCATGTGGCAGGAGGCCCCCAGGACCTCGTAGAAGAGTGGAGATCGAGAAACATACCGAAAAATCTCCATTTACACGGAATGTATCCACCTGCCATGGTGCCCTCTTTTCTAGACATGTGTGACGTACTGGTGGCTCCGTATTCCAGGAGAGTGACGGTACGCGGGCTTCAGGGAGGAAAGTCCGATATTGCCGATGTCATGTCTCCCCTCAAGATATTCGAATACATGGCAGCCCGAAAACCCCTCGTGGCCTCTGCTCTACCCGTGATAGAGGAAGTCCTGAACAGCGATATGGCATACCTGGCAGATCCTGAGGACACGCGTCAGTGGGTGAATCTGCTAGAGCACATAGAACAGAACCGTGAGGAAGCCTTCCAAAAGGCCAAAAAGGCTCGGGCTGTCCTTGAACAACGGTATACCTGGAGACAGCGGGCAAGACTCATACTGTCAGGCATTCAGTAAAGGCAGTGGTTCATGAAACCCTCTGCAGCCTGTTCTCCCTTCGGTACATATGAACCAGCAGTGCAGTACCGATGATCACGAAAAACCACTGGTAAAGCACATACGCTCCCACCGCGCCATCCAACCTGAATCCTGATACTGCGACTGCGAGGGACACGAGGTAAAACACCGATCCGGCAAGGTTGGTGAGTGTGAGGGCACCAACCCACTGACGGGCAAGAAATACGTTAGACACGAATATGGCGGCTATCATTGGAGGAAGGGTGGCCAGCTGCACCACGAACAGGTACCCGGATATCTCCATGAACCCACTGCCGGCCACCAGACGCACGAGCAGGTCCGAAAATCCGTAGAGAAAGGCCAGTGTAACGAGATCAAGGAGCATGAACCACTTAATCACCCTGAAAACCAGTGTCTTGAATCCCTGCCAGTCGGAATCCTTGATGAGTGAGGCTATCCGGGGCTGCGTGGCTATGCGGCCTGCATCGTGGGGCACGGTCACCAGATTGAACAGTCTGATGAACATGTCATACAGACCTATCTCGTGATCGGTGAGGAAATAACCCAGAAGTGGTCTCACCAGTTCCCTCGAAAGGAGTCTCATGGTGGTGCTGATGTTTATCATGAACACCATGCGGAAGACATGCCTGTATGTATGACTGTTACTATCTCTGTGCAGAATGCGGATACCATTTCTGCCAAGCACCACCAGGGAGGCGCCGAACTTACCCAGATTCATGGATACCTGCCCGACCATGTAAGCCATGACGAACCACGCCATCCCTCTGTCCAGCAAGAACCCTACGCCAATCAGAATGACCTTGAAAGCCGACCCGGCAAGCGTCACCCCGGCTTCAAGACTGTAGTGATTGAATCCCCTCAGGATACCTATGCTGATTCCATTCAAATCGGTGATTATCGTAAGGGAATACAAAAAAAGGAGCGTCTGCGCGCTCCGAATGCTTGGAGGAAGCAGGCCGGGAACGAAGAAAAATATGACATTGGCTACCACGAAGCCCAAAAGTGCCATGAGGATATCTAGCACCAGCACCTTCTTGAGCAGTGAATGAACCTGATCAGCGCTGTCCTGCTGTGGAATCATGCTCACGAGAATCTGCCATGACCCGTTGTTGAACAGCGTGTTTATGAAGGTGTTCACCCCCATGATGAGCACCAGGTAGCCCATTCCTGAAGGCCCCAGTGTCCTGGCCACCATCATGGTGCCGATGAGATTTATCACCTTCATGCCCATGTTACCGGACAGGTAATACAATATGTTGCTCAGAATCCCTCTGGAACGGAGTGGCCTTGGCAGATACATTGAAGCAAGTGATAAAAAGTCTAATGATTACATATAGTTACAGATAATAACGACCGTATTCCGGGGATGCCAGTGTCTCATAGACATCAAGGGGATCCGCGAAGCGGGTCATCAGAATCATGGCAGCTATGACATAAGGTTTGTACGAGGCCTCCTCGTAGGTGCGCAGACGGTATTTTTCGAATACGCCCTTCGAAACCTCGCCGTGCTCACAAGATACGCCGGAGATGTCGGCTGGCAGGCAGTGCATGTAAAGAGCCTCGCCATCACGGGTGAGCTCCATCATCTTCTCGTTGGCCTCCCAATCCATGTGCTTTGCATTCTCCTCAAGGGCGGCCTTCTCGAGCTCTTCATAGGTGCCTCCCTGCTGGAATATCCTGACGCGCTCCTCCATGACCCACATGGGTGCCCAGCTCTTGGGATAGACCACGTCCGCATCCCGGAAGGCCTCCTCCATGGAGCCCACCACCTCGAACGATCCGCCCGACTCGGAGGCCCCACGACGTGCCACTTCCGTGACCTCTGGCAGAAGGTCGTACCCCTCGGGATGTGCCAGCACCAGGTCCACTCCGAACCTGGGAAGCAGGCCCACGATACCCTGGGCAACGGACAAGGGCTTACCGTAACTGGGGGAATAGGCCCATGTCATGGCAATGCGTTTGCCCCGCAGGTTCTCAATGCCACCAAAATAACTGATCAAATGTGCCAGATCACTCATGGACTGGGTGGGATGGTCCAGATCGCACTGCAGGTTTATGATGGAAGGACGACGGGGCAGGATGCCATGCTCGAAACTCTCGGTGAGGGCAGCGCCGAACTCTTCCTGATACTTATGACCCAGTCCGAGATAGATGTCGTCACGGATGCCCACGACCTCGGCCAGGAATGAAAGCATCACCGCTGTCTCGCGCACGGTCTCACCGTGAGCTATCTGGGACTTGGACTCATCGAAGTCCGTGGGTTCCAGACCAAGTAGGTTGGCTGCACTGGCAAAGGAGAAACGGGTACGCGTCGAATGATCCCTGAAATTGGATATCGCAAGACCGCTGGTGAATGCCGTGAGATCGTGGCCCTTGCGGTGGAGCTCCCTGAGCTGGGTGGCCAGGAACACCACTGCCTCGAGAACGTCGCGGTCCTGCTCCCATGTACGCAGGAAATCCCTGAGATAAAGCGGGTTGCCTTTATCTGAAACCTTCTTGAGAGATTCAAAAAGCCTATCCATTGCTACCTCCAAAGGGGGGAGGTTATACCCCTGAAGAACTCTTTTCAAGATTTGATATCAAGAGGAAGACGAGCAAAAAACAGCAATCATATCAATTAGTTACATTAAATCACTCAGGATTCACAGGTGTGCGCTCAGGACAGCCTCCATCACCCTGGAAGTGGGGAAGTGTCCTGGCGGCCCACTTCACGTAATCGAGCATGCTCGTGGCATCGGGCACTGTGGAAAGGTCGTATACCTGGGGATCGAGAACGGTTATGGGCACCTGGCTGAGCTCGTCCATGGTGACCACGCCGTCGTGGTTGAGGTCGCAGTTCACGAGATGCTGCGCACGGCGCTCTATGTTCTCATGCCTGAAGGCCGTGAAGAACCAGTGATCCCCGTGTATTGTGAGTTTCACCTGACCAGTGCTGCCACTGGGGACCACGATTCCAGGCTCCCCACTACCCGGAGCGCAGCCACCTGCTACGACGCCCCACGGAATGTCCCAGTCCAGAACTACCTCGTGCTCAGGAAGGCAGTTGTCCGTGGCATCGGTGGTGGGATCGCACACTACGCCGCTGGGATTGGTGAGCTTCATCCTCACCGACACGGCTATATTCCCGTTGACCATCCTGTCAAAATCCTCCTGGGACGCGTCACCCAGCTTCTGGGAGGAGCCGTCTGCAGGCAATATTCCGTAACTCACCTGATCCCAGTTACCGGCCTCGATACCGTCTATGGTGCCTATCAAGAGGCCGCCCTGCGGGGCATTCTTCAGATCCACGATATACCTTGCAGGCAATTTGAATCTGTCACTGGAGTCACTGCGGGCCACGATTATGTCGCCTATGTTGATCATGAACCGTTCATATTCCACGGTCCAGCCGTCGCGCATGTCCTCCTCGCCGTCACCTGGCTGAATCCCGCTGGTGATTGTCCATTCCGGCTGCACGAAAAATTGTATGGAACCCGTTTTACTGCCGTCGTCACAGCCAAGCGTCACAAGCCCGGCCAGTACTGCCATGATGAGTACCGTAAACTTTTTCATCGTATACCTCCAAGCATTCTCATGAACTCGTACCATGAGAAGGTGATATCGTCCGTTACTGTTATCGTGTCTCTCCTCTTCATCTCCACTCGAAATTCACGGGTCTGCCCACGGTAATACCGTAATAGACGCTGTTGTAAAGGGTGGAACCCTCACTGCAAGTGACCGGCGTCGTGCCGTCATACATGTCCTTCACCTTCTGCCAGTCAACGTATCTGAGCCACTGGACGGGATCCGTGCTCACAACCACCGATGACGTCTCCTGGGTCACGCTGCCGTCGGCAGGAATGCCGCGCACCGCGAAAAGCCCCTGATTGGGCGGGGTCACCGTCACCTCAAACACGAAAGGCACCTCAGAACCGTCCTTGGTGGCGGTTCCGGATACGCGCACCGAGAAACCGTCCAGGGCGTCCGTGACGGTCTTGGGAGATGCCTGGGTGGACGGCCAGGATACCCCCATGTCGTAGGACACGGAATGGATCTGCCCCTCGATGCCCTGAACCGTACCCAACTCCTGTTCCTGGACGTCAAGGGCGTCGATTACTCCGGCCACTGACAGTTGGCCCATCACCACACCGCACCCGGTCATGGAGTCCTTTATCTCGAAGGTGGGTACATGAGCACAGAACTCCACGGGACCGAAGGCCAGTCTAGCCTCGTCGAGGTGTATGTCCCAGCCGTCCCCAGACACGAAGTCCGTGGTGCCTGTTCCGGTGCCATACATGGTATAGGCCACCAGGGCCTGCCCTGTGGTAGAGCTGTCGTCACATCCGGCAAACACAAGAGATGACACGAAAAACGTCAATAATATCAAGTAATTACGCATAACAATCCTCCTAATACCATATATTGAGACTGAGCATGACCGTCCGTGGAGCTCCTGCCACTATGTGCCTCTGGGGAAGAGGAGTATGGGAACTGGGATCCCACTGGGACACGAAGTTGTACTCCATGTCGTGCCATCTGGTATCCAGCAGATTGCGTACGTCCAGCCTCACCCGAACGTCTCCCCGGGTCACCGAGGCACTGGCGTCCACGAGATGCACCGGATCGGCGAACTGGGAATACGGCAGAGGCCTCGGAGCCAGCCACGTGTAACCCAGGCCCACCTGTCCCTCCCAGCCACGCCACTTCCTGGAATATCCCGCATCCACCCTTCCCACGTAGGGCGGCACGTAGGGAAGCAGGTCACCGGCCTTCTCTCCAGGAGTGGGATTGTCCGGGGTCGCAGGGGGCGGAGAGTCGAGCACGGCCTTCACATAGGTGAGAGAACCCGACAGCACGAATCCTCCCTTCGTGAGAAGTCCCTGAAGTACCCAGCCCATGCGCGTGGTAGGACCTATGGGTTTTACAGTGGCCCAGGTGGGATCGAACACGTAGTCCTCCGACAGATGTGTGTAGTAGGTACCAGCAGTCAACGCTCCAATGTGAGAGCTCCATTTGACGGTAGCCTCGACACTGCGAACCGTGGCAAATGGGGCCTTCTCCCCTTCCTGGAGCATTCTGGGCTGAGGAGAACGGAAGCCCTCGCCATAGGCCACGCTCACACTCATGGGCCACAGATACGGTCTTAAGGATTTTGGTATCCGTTCTTTGAAGAACGATTTCTCTACTGGTCCAATACTCAAGGAGAAACGCGGACCAATGAACGTGCCCTGGGCATCACGACGGTAACCAAGCTCGTAATTGGTGATGGTTATGTCGTATAGCTGGTTGCCCAACCTGTCGTTCACCTCGAAAAACAAGGAATCGGCTCTCACCCCGGCGTGGGCCACGAGTCCCTCGAGTATGGTCCATCTCGAATCCAGGTAAGTGCCGAGATCCAAAAGTTCCATGGAGGCATCCACCATGTGGCGCCATATGAGGTTTTGGGCAGGATATAGCAGATCCTCGCTCTGATCGATGAAGTCGCTGCGCACCTGCATGCCCATGGTGAAAAGGGCCTCCATTCCAGCCACCTTTCTGGCTCCGGTACGGTACTCCACCCTACCACCAAGGGCGGTATCCAGGTTGTACTGTGAGTGTAGATCCCCTGCCCCCACGAGTTCTGGCTGGTCAGGGAAGTAAAGTACGTAACCCGTGAAGTTCTGACGCACCCTGAAATCAGTGCGTACCACGAACATGGACACGTCCACGGACTCTCCCTTTTTCAGGAGCTGGCGGTGCAGTAGCGCGGACATCTCCATGCGGGTGAAGAAACTCGACTGCGCCTGGGCCGTGGGATCCGCGTAGGATCCGTAGAAATCCACCCTGCCGGACTCGATGTCGTCCAGTCTCAGCACACCCGGGAGCGCTGCCCTGGAACCAAAGGCCCCCACGTGAACCACACCGTAGCCTCTGTCTCCGAAGGGGAAGCGGTACCGGCCCATGACAGAGGCCGACTTCGAAGAACGGTTCTCTCCGAATCCTTCGGTGGTCCTGAACTCCGACGCCACGAAGGTATCGAAGGACTGGCCCCTGGGCGCCCATATGGCAAGGAGTCTGCGCGTTCCAAAGGATCCGTAGCCGAATCCTGCGTGAAGTCCCCGCCGGCGCACTCCGTAACGGTAATGCACGCTTCCTGCCACGGCGAAATCCCCCTGTGACGGAGAGAAGACCCCCTCCACCACGTCTATGGAACGCACCACCTCGGGAATGATGAAGCGCATGTCCGCATAACCCTGGGCATGGATGTGACCTGGAAGGTTGACCGGCGCCTCACCGACCCAGATTTCGATGTCCTGGCCGTGCTCGGCATTGAAACCGCGCAGGAACAGGGCATTGGCCATACCACCGGCCTGGGGATGGCCCACGTAAAAACCGGGAGCGGTCTTGAGCATGTCTCCACCCGAAGAGTGTGGGGCAATGGCAAGGACCTTGCGTGTAAGCCTGAAACGTCCAGCCTTTACCTTCACCACCACCCTGCGGCCACGCACAACTATCTCGCGTCCGCCTGCGGGTGTGGCGGCCGTGGTCTGAACTTCCTCCTCGGTCTCCACCCCGGTTGTCACGATGTCACCGTCGGATGCGTCCGTGGCAGACCGAGCAGCTGCCGAATCAGCCAGTGACGTGCCCTGCCCCGTGACCGTTGCACTGTAGGTGGGCCGTGGCTGAATATCCCGGTTTACCGGACTGGCCGGGGTGGCATCCGAAGACGCCATCTGCGTTCCGTCCGGCGCTTTCGTGCCGTCCGTCGTGCTACCCGCTGCCGCCGCTGTGCCGTCCGTCGTGACAGAAGCCCCCGAATCGACCGGAGCATTGCCTGTAGGTTTCTGATGCCCGGCGTTCTTCGGCCTCGGACGTGCCGGAAACAGTATGGGAACCTCTATCTTCGTGGTTATGGGCTTGCCTTCGTACCTGGCAGGCTCGAACTCCCACTGCCTGACGGCGCGCACTGCCTCCCTGTCGTAGGGAGCACCACCGGAACGCACCACTTCCACGTTCGTGACCAGCCCCTTTTCTCCCACTGTCAACTTGAACACCACCGTTACGGGAGTATCCGAAAAGCCTTCCGGGGGATACACCGGAGCAGTAACCTTCTTTCTTCTTGGCGGAACGAGTTTGGAGACGTCCACACGGGCAACGGCCCCTTGCGTCTTGTCACCGTCTTGTCTCTCCGCCTTGTCCTGGGCCACAGCGGGAACCGAAATGAACACTGCAGCCGCCATGACCAGCATACCGACGATCCTTCTCATCGGCACCTCCTTCCATACTTCTTCTACTGAGCGCCCGGTTTCCGGACGCGGATTTGGTTTTCTGTCAGATCAAAACGGACCAGGACCGAAGGGCAGGAGGAGAATTCGACGGTGAGTAATCTAGAGGCTGCGACGGCAGGAGTACTCTGCATGCCGTGATCTCGACTACTGAAGCAACAGGAGAGACAGGAACCGCAGGCAGACTAGGTCCCGCAGGAGTCTGATCCACCCCTGAGTAGTGCACCACTAGGCAGACCGGGCAGTTGACGGAATGGAATGTAAAACCGTGATGGTGTGACGCACCCTCTACTGCCATGGACAACATGAGAACCACGGACAAAACGGCAGTATATGTACGCACCCTGGCGGTCATGAGGCGTGTTATAAGACATCCTGACGGGAAGTAAAGCGGCTTTGAGCAGGTTGTACACGTAAGGAGGGGTCTTGTGTACTTGACCCCATGGTGTGATATGGTCTAGTATCACCGTGATTTTCAACCCAGGAGCAACCAAGATGAACGAGCAGGAACTTCTTGCCACATTAGACAGTTGGATTCAGACACTTCCCGAAGACGCCATGACACTGCGCAGGGGCATCGACGCTTCCGGAGCCTCGAGGAACGCAAAGAAACTAATGATAGGCGGACTTGCCTATCTGCTGCGCAAAATAGATCTGATTCCCGATTACATGGGAGGCATCGGCATGACGGACGACGCTGCCGTACTCAGGATGGCGGCATCACTGGCAGTCGAGGCAGGCTTCGACTCTCCTCCCGAGGAATTTGAGAGCCTCGCAGCCCAGGACGAGGCTCTCAAGATGCTGCTGGGAGACCTTTACGACAGATTCGTCACATACGTCAAGAAACTCCCGGAAACAAAAATTCGCAATCGCACTGCCGATATGATCCTCGATGATCCCGATTCCCTCGAACAGTTCGATCATGAGCTGGAGGACGAGGTGAGAACCTACAGAGCCAAACCCGTTGGAAATAATCCACGGGTTCTGGATGAGTTCCGGGCCTTCGTGAAGGCAAAGATCTGAAACGTCCTTGCCAGAAAAGCTCAATAATATCGGATAGTTACATCCATATTTACCCCGGGCCACATCCGTGCTTCATGGACCAACTTCATCGTGCAGTCTCAGAACCGCACTCACGCACTCGCGTAGGCCTGCAGATATAATTCACCGCAGTCAGGAGGTATGAGGTGTTTCACATTGCTTTGATGGCATTCCTGATGACATCACCGGTCGAGTCACCTTCACTGAATCCCAAAAGTCCTGCCTTTGACTTTTATTTCACCATATACAAAATCATAAAGGAGTATGCAGAGCCCTCCCGGATAATCCCGGCACGACTCATGAGGGGCGGACTTCAGGAGGTCGCACGCCGGGTTCCGGAAGTGGTACTGAGGCATGACCGCAGCTCGTGGACGGTACAGGTCACAGGACACACGAGGCGACTGTCCTCCATGCCATCCTCTCCATGGAACCTCATATCCGACGGAATGTCGGTACTATCCTTCATTCAGAAACATGTCCCGCACGATGTCAAATCCGAGGACGTAATCTTTGCCTTCCTCAACGGACTGCTGTCCGAGCTCGATCCCCACTCACAATTCATGTCCCCCAAGGACAGCGGTGAGATGCGCATCCACACCGAAGGGCAGTTCGGTGGCATCGGTGTGGTGGTCTCCATATGTTCAGGAACCCTCACAGCAGTGAAGGTGACCCCCCGCGGACCTGCTTCGAAGGCAGGGCTGAAGGATGGCGACCGCATAGTACGTATCGACGGTCAGGACACGTCATACATGAGTCTGTCGGAAGCCGTGAGTAAGATGCGCGGTACTGTGGGAGCCCCGGTAACCCTAGATATAGTGCGCCGCAAAGGTCGTAGGAACATACGCCGCAAGGTACGTATCGTCAGGGGAATCATCAAGGTTGACGAGACCAAATGGCGCATCCTGAGTACCAACTGGGGCAAGGTAGGATACGTGAAGATTCCTGCCTTCCAGATGCAGACCGCCAACCAGTTCAAAAAAGCCCTGGAGGAATTCAGCAAAGCCGATGTCGTAGGAGTAGTCATAGATCTCCGTGACAATGGCGGAGGCCTTCTGGACGCAGTCCTGAAAATGCTGGACATGCTCATTGATTCGGGAACCATCCTCGCCACCATAGGAGCCGCCGATCGCGACGACTTCATCGCATCCACCAAGAACACCATCTACAGAGGGCCCGTGGCAGTCCTGGTCAACGGTGGATCAGCATCCGCCTCCGAGATCATGACCGGGGCCATAAAGTACATGAAGCGAGGCATCGTCATCGGTCAGAGGACCTTTGGAAAGGCATCGGTTCAGCGTCTCTTCGAGCTGCCTGACAAATCCATACTGCGACTGACCATCGCCCAGTACTTCCCCAGGGGTGACGTATCCATCCAGGGTTACGGCATCGTGCCTGACATTGTGGTTAAGGATGTCAAACTAGGGCTCACGAAGACCAGACCAGTCATCTACTACTCATCCGGTGAGTTGACGAGTCACGAGGCTGACTACAAAGCCGCTCTACGGGCAGCCCATACACTGCGCAAGGACAGACCCATGTTCACGCTGTGGGCACTTTACAAACCCAGACCCTATGCATACAGATGTGAGTACTGCGGCATGGACCCCGATGCCATGGTTCCAGAGGACACGGACGTGTTCCAGGAAGATGCCCACATCCGTATCGGTGAGCTGGTGGTAGGCACGTGGACAGCCTCCCATTCCATGAAAAGGGCCATCTCCCTGCTCCCTTCCAGACTCGAGAAGTTTGCTGAACAGGAAGACAAGGCCATCTCCAAACTAATCAGGCGCACCTTCGGAATTGATTGGAAGAAAGGCAAATCTCCTAATCCCTCCAAGATCAAGATAGCCATGAAAGTGACCGTGACGCCCATCGACATGGGACAGTCCTCAGATGGTAAGTGGGGACAGATCACGGTGACCGTCACCAATCACGGCAAAAAGGCCATACCGCGCCTGCGTGCCCAGATACGCTCTACCAACAGCAGACTGGAACACCAGGAAATACTGATGGGTATGCTGCCTAAGGGTGCTAGTATCACCAAGACACTCAGATTCAAAATCCCCCATGGAACCTCTTCCCGTACCGATGTGACAGACGTATTCCTGTATTCGGGCACCACATACCTGAAACATCACAAGGCCGTGCTTCTGAATATACGCACTCCGGCTGAACCGCGCATAAAGATTTCTTACAGTATCAAGGAAAAAGGTGATGGCGACGGCATCTTGGAGAAAGGCGAGCAGGCTCTCGTGAAGGTTCAGGTCACCAATGAAGGCCAAGCCCCCACCGGTGAGGCGAACCTGACGCTAAAAAATCAGTCCTGGCCAAACGGAGTGGTCTCCAAAGCACGCATGCCCCTTTACTACCTCAAACCTGGCAAGAAAACGACACACACTTTCATAATCAAGGTCCGGAAGAATCTGCCGGCTGACAGAGACTGGCAGTTCAGCCTCTCATTCCGTGACTGCCACTTCGATACCAGTTTCACGGTCCCCGTGAGATTCCGCAATCTCAGGAAGTTCGCTTCAAAAAAACACGAGTACTCACCTCCGAATCTGCTTTTCTCCGTTCCGGTATTGCTTACGTCAAAACCAGTGTTCAGCCTGAAGATGAAGGCCTCCGACTCTGACGGACTTCGGGATGTGTACAGCATCGTGTACAACTTCAAATCGAAGATATACGGTCTCAAGGAGTTCTACCAGCCACTACAGGGCCGCACCAGTGCAGACATCGACGCCCGCATTCCCGTGTACCCAGGAGCCAATATCATCAGAATATCCGTGAGAGACAAAAACCGCAGTGAATACAGACGTACCATCCCGGTGGTGTACTATCCGGACTATACCAGGGTGAAGTGGTGAAGAATTACAGCGGTCTCACTCCAGAAGAAGTCATCCAAAGCCGTCGGAAACACGGCAGCAATGATCTGCTTCCTCCGCCACCTGTTCCCTGGTGGAAGCTGCTGGCCCGCACGGTCTCGGACAGAACCATCATCGTACTGAGTACAGCAGCGGTGATATCCATTGGCATCAGCCTGTATACCGGACATCCCATATATGATGGCATCGGCATACTCGCAGCCATATTCATCGCCGTATCAGTAGGTTTTTACAGCGAACTCAAATCCCACAGGGCATTCCACTCCCTCCTCACCGAAGCCCGGCGTTACCGAGTGAAGGTGATCCGTGATGGACAGGTGCACACGGTTCCCACCGAGGACGTGGTCAAGGACGACATCGTGCTCCTGGAGACAGGAGACCGCGTTCCATGTGACGGTGTCATTCTGGAGGCAGTGGATCTGACACTGGACACATCCACCATAACCGGCGAATCCATACCCCAGGATGGTTCCGCTGGCGACCGGGTATACCGGGGTTATGTGGTAAGTTCGGGTAGTGCGGTCATGCAGGCTCAAGCCGTAGGCGCCGCAACCGAAATGGGACGCATCCGGGATGCGCTGTCTTCCGAACCGGAACCCACACCGCTCCAGGACAGACTGGCTGAACTTGCTGACCGAATCGGGTTGGTGGGTACCATGGCAGCCTTCCTCATATTCCTGGCCCTGGCCGCACATCACATATCGGTGCACGGAATGGCTATATCGGATCCTGCATGGTGGTCGGCCATACTCGATGCATTCATCGTAGCAGTCACCATCGTGGTGGTGGCGGTTCCCGAAGGTCTGCCACTGGCTGTCACCCTATCCCTGGCCCTCAACATGAGGCGCATGGTCCGGGACAAGAACCTGGTGAGAACCCTGGCTGCCACCGAAACCCTGGGTTCGGCCACGGTCATCTGCTCGGACAAGACCGGAACCCTCACCCTGAACCGCATGAAGGTCACGGCTCTATGGAATCCGGGTGACGATCCTGGCACCAAGTGCTACCTGCCTCCCTACGATCGCCTCATGCACTGGCTGTTCGCAGTCAATTCCACGGCACATCTCGAATTCGAGGATGGTCAGATGCGCTATATCGGCAACTCCACCGAAGGAGCCCTTCTGGCGTATCTGTACGAGCACGACAAGGACTACACCGCCATACGGGCCTCTGCCGAGATAATTGCCCGCAGGTCCTTTTCTTCCGAAACCAAAATGATGTCCACCCTGGTCAGATGGGACGACCAGCACAACATGCTTCTGGTCAAGGGGGCTCCTGAGAAAATCATCGAAAGATGTGCTGGCTGGGCCATGTATCCCGAGGACGACCCCCGGCCTATAGATGAAATCTTCAATGATTTCAATAAGATACTACACGAATCCACTTCTGCAGGACAGCGCATCCTGGCCTTTGCCTACAAACCCGTCCCCCGGGACATCACGGAGATCACCGACGACGGCCTCATATTCTGGGGCCTTGCCATCATCAAAGATCCCATCCGCCGTCAAGTACACGAGGCCCTCGAGGGTGCACGGTCCGCAGGTGTAGACGTAAAAATGGTGACAGGAGACAATCTCGGCACCGCCCGTTCCATTGCCGAAGAGCTGGGACTCCTTCAAAAAGGAGACATCGTACTCACTGGCGATGAGTTCGCTGCCATGAGTGAAGAAGAAGCCGCCAGTGCCTTGCCAAAGCTCCGAATCCTTGCCCGCTCCAGGCCCCATGACAAATACCGCCTCGTCTCCCTGCTCAAGCAAGCGGGTGAGGTTGTTGCCGTGACAGGAGATGGCACCAATGATGCTCCTGCCCTGCGCAAGGCTGATGTGGGTATTGCCATGGGTAAATCCGGTACGGAAGTGGCAAAGGAAGCTTCTGACGTGGTGCTTCTGGACGACAACTTCTCCACCATCATGAAAGGTGTCGTGTGGGGGCGCTCCCTGCGGGCCAACATACAGAAATTTTTGCAGTTCCAGCTCACCGTCAATCTCGCTGCCCTGCTCACGGCCTTCGTGGGAGCCCTTCTCGGAGGCCGCTCTCCCCTCACTGCTGTCCAACTTCTGTGGGTAAACCTCATCATGGACACCCTGGCCGCCATTGCACTGGGGCTGGAACCTCCCGATCCCGCACTGCTCGAGGAACCTCCCAGGGGTCGTACCGATCCCCTCATCACCCCATACATGATTACCATGATAGCCGGCATGGGACTTTACACCTTCGCTGCCCTCATGTTCTTGCTACACCGTAACTTCTTAGGTGAAGGACCCGTGGGATCCGCAGAACACCTCTCAGTGGTCTTCACCACGTTCGTTTTCATACAGATTTTCAATGAGATTAACGCCCGTTCCGTGCGTCCCTCTGGGGGTCCCCTTAAGAATCTTCACAAATCCTGGGGATTTTTGGCGATCATGCTGCTCATCGTGGTCATTCAGGTGCTCCTGACCCAGTTCGGTGGGCCGCTCTTCCAGACCCATCCCCTGTCGGCTAGCACCTGGATGAAGATAATACTGTTCTCTGCCACTGCGCTGCCCGTGGGGTATCTGCTGAGAATTCCCGCTTCATGGGCCGAAAAAAAGTTCCTTACCCACTAAAACCAGGCATGATCCGGCCCTGTCAGCCCCTCTCGAAGGAAAGAACGTCACCTTCGGACAGGTCATCTGCTGACCCAGCCTTCACCTCGAGCACCATCCAAGCACCGGGAACCACCGGAGTAATACGCCACGGACGCAGGTTCCTGTATATGCGCACCACCCTGCCTGTCTCATCCATGAAGACGGCATCGATGGCAAAAGTCATGAAAAACATGTGAATGGCGTCACAGGGTATGATGAGAAGCCCTTCACCGTCTTCCAAAGGAGCATGACCAAGTAGGCCACGCAGCCGTGAGAGAAAAGAGGACGCCACCCGCACCCCTGAATAAATCTCCTGGCCACCAGCCATCACTCTAAGACGAATTCCGTCTGGAAACTGCATGACATATTCCGTTTCGGTCACCTGGGAACGGCGGTTTCGTTGGTGACTCCAGCCCCCGTGGCATCCGATGCAGCAGGAGCCATGACACCATTCATGACCGGCTTGGAGGAGGAATCTGACCGACGTGAGGGCCACGGAGCCATGAGAGGCGGTAGAGGGTCCAACACCGGCAGCCCTATGCGTCTCCGTATACGCCACTGGGCCCGTTTCGCGGCATCAGCCACACCAGGCATGCGGCTGAGTCTGAGCAGGTGAGCCAGTTCCTCACGGCTACCGAGCTCACCCACTATGCCAAGGGCCGTCTCCCTGGTAAGAAGAGGAATTTTCGGATTTTCAGCAAGGCTCAGACAAACATCCAGTACCTTGCGTCTGTCGAACCACTTCTCCCTGGCATATAGCGAAAGGGCAGAAACTGCGAAAGGATCCGCCAGTTTGCCGGTCTCAAAATACCCCAGGAGCATCAGGAAGTCCTCCTGGCGGCGGTACTGGGCAAGGGCCTGCGCGCATCTACCCGACAGACGGTCGAGACGATCGCGGCACTCGACGAGGTAATCCACCAGATTTCTGGAGCCTGCGAGTTTCATGAGGCGAATCCAAACGCTACTGAGTCTACGACCGGAAAGTTTGGGGAATGCATTCTGGAGCAACGTGGATTTTTCTTTGATATCAAGCAGATATGCAGATTCTGCTGCACCGCTGAAGGCCTTGAAGTCCTTTTCTCCGGCAAGGGCCCCAGCCACTATGGTCACGGCTCTGGGACCCCCTATCTTAGCCAAAAGTCTGTACATCTGAGCCCTGACACGGCCGTCCTTTTCTTCCAAAAGCCACTCGCCCACCAGGTCCACCCAGTCCCCGGACAGTTTGAAAGCCCCCAATGCCCTCATGGCAGCAAGACGTGCCGGGGCATCACCCTCACGGTATATGCGCAAAATCTCATCCCTGGCCGAAAGCCGCTGTTTTGCAGTGAAATTCCTCAACCGCGACTTGATGGACTCGAGGACCTCTCCGCACTCATCACCGCACTTTTCGAGCGCTTTCATCTCTTCTGTCAGGCTGAACCGGGGAATCTCATAGGATAGGCTCCGCTGTCTAGCTGAAGGCGCCTTCCTTTCCCCCGGTTCCGTCCTGACCTCTGCCTCCTTGGCAGGCTGCCCTGATTTTCCGTCCGGTTTACGGCTGCTGCAGCCAGACCATGAGAGGACCATCAGTACCAAGACCACAGACACGTACATACGGCCCTGCGTGTATGCCCCTGCCGTTCCTTCTCTTCTGTCCTTCACGAGGCTGAACATTAGGCCGTTCGCTTCTTTCACGTGGATACGTACTGTTCCCTGCGGAACTGAAGACACGAGGTCAGCACCTCAACCAAGATGCTTGTCCAGCTCTTTGTTGATGCCTTCCTCTATCTTGCCCTTGAGAGCCGAAAGGAGCATGCCCAGATCGATGTGGATGTCTATGTTGCTGTCATCCAGCTTCACCGTTCCGTTGAGACCGGAACGCTTTATCTCCATCTCACTGTCACCTTTCCATGACCACTTGAGGTCATATTTGGTTGCCATGGCGCCCATGACATCCTCGATTTTGCTTTTAAGAGTGGGCATGTCCAGTGAATGACTGCGTGTGATATTGATTTTTGCCATGTTTTTACCTCCATTTGGTGGCAGCATTTTATATCCTGCTTCATCTGAGGTCAACTTCCGGCATGAATGAAGGAACCCTTGATTTTAAGCCCGTAACATCATAGAAGTCAGGAATTCCAAAGAGAGGACCGGCATGACCAAACAGCTATCAAGATCCCTTGAAGACTATCTGGAAGCAATACTCATGGTATGCAACGACAAGGGGGTAGCCAGAGTGAAGGACATCGCTTCCAAGCTCGGCGTCAGGGCAGCATCGGTCACTGAAGCACTCCACAACCTGGCCAGTCTGGGTCTGGTGAACTACGAGCCCTACAGTGTGATAACCCTGACGGACGTCGGCCGCAAACAGGCCAGGGACATCCTGCGCAGACACCGAATACTCACCGAATTCCTAGAAGAGGTACTGGGGGTGCCGGCTCCCTCAGCCGAAAATACTGCCTGTCTAATGGAGCACATAGTGCTCGACGACACCTTCGAGCGTTTCGAACGCATGGTGAAGGTTACCAGAAACCTGAACCCATCCACTAGTCTACTAGAGTCGCTGGAAGAAAAAACCCAATAGATACAATTTGTTATAGACCAATCACAAAACCGCCATCACGGAATGAATACCCTGTAACCCCGGTCAGACAGGCTGGCGGCAGTGGCTCTGATTCGTTCCGGTTCCACTGCCACCAGCACAAATCCTCCCCCTCCGGCTCCGGTTATCTTGCTTCCCTCAGCCCCAGCACCATGGGCAGTATGTCGGATTTCCTCGACTCGTGGCGTGGACAGTCCCAAGGAAGCCAAAAGCTCATGGTAACCGTCAAAGACGACCCCCAACCCACTGAAGTCACCAGATCTTATTGCATGAAGGGCACGCAGGGTCAGTTCATTGGCCTGGCTCACCAACTCCTCGGTAGTAATCCCCAAAGTCGCCAGTGTATTCCTGGCCTGCCGAACCATCATCCTGGTATCCGAACGCTGACCACTGTCCACCAGCAATACCGTAGGACGCGGTAGGTCCAAAAATCCGATCCGGCCCGATTCATCCAGCCCCGACAGCATGCCCTGCACCACGCCTGACGGATTCAAAACCACCGGGATGCCAAAACTCACCACGGCGTCATCTATCCCCGACGGGGAACCGTGAAAGACCTTTTCGAGTTCATGGACCAGTATGCGGTGCTTCCCAGGATTCCAGGGTATTCCGGCTGCATGAAGTGCGCACCGTACGAGTGCACAGGACAAAGAGGCCGAACCGCCTAGTCCAGCTCCGTGAGGTAGACGGGACGAGATACGCGCCGAAAATCCAGAGAAGTCCACCAGGGAACGCAGCCGGTCGAGGGCGCCTCCGAATACCTTTCCACGCAGGAAATCCCGGTCCAACCCGGTAATCCTCACGTCTCCGAAGACCTTGTCACACTCCACGTTCATGGCCCTGGCAACGGGATAGGCCACTGCCATGGCACCATAAACAACGGCATGCTCACCAGTCAGGATGTACTTGCCAGGCACGGCAAACGAGGCACTCATTCAAGATAAACCTTTGCTTGCAGGATGTTATCATATACATGACCGACGGATGGATATCTCTGGAAGGAATGGAAGGGAAGATTAGTCTGAAACCCTGACGGCCTCTATCACGCTGTCCCCTTCGAGGAGATACAGTGTAGAGCCCTCCAGCTTCACCTTGGATCTCAGGCCCAGGGGACTTCGCCTGGCCTTGAACAGAGGCTTCACTCTTCCGGCCACGTCGAGGGCAAACACCCCGCCATCGGGACCTGGAGTGCCTGTCGTGAATGCGAAACGATCCCTAAAGGACACCACCGGAGATGCGATCTTCCGGCTGTCGGTCTTGAAGGCCACCTCTCCGGTATCTCCGGCAAGAGCCACGATACCCTTGGAATCAGGACCCGGAATCAGCACATAATCCACTGTAGTCCGCAGCCAGGACAGCATGTTGCCGTATTTCGAGGAATCAGCAGTCCACAAAACCTTGTCGCCTTCTTCATACGGATAGGCCTGAATCCTCCAACTGAGGGTCGGTTTAGCGGTCTCCTTCATGACCAGAACTATGAACGAGCCCACCTTCACCGCTTTCATTGCACCAAGCAGTGTCTGACTGTTGTGACCCACCAAATCGAGAGTCATGGATCCCTGGTAGGACACCAGCAGGGCACTTTTGCTAGATCCGTTGATGAACAGGCTAGGCTTCATGGAGAAAGGCACATGCTCCACTGACCAGGCATCACGTCCCTTCTTGAGATCCATGGCCACGAGTTTCTTGGAGGCCGAGTCCAGGGTGAGGAAGAATCCGGGAACCAGACCCACCGGAATCCTGCCAGTAATCTTGAGGGTACGCAGTTTCTTCATTCTGGTGACGTCGAACACCGAAACACGATCACCGGCAATTACGGCCACCCACCGGTCATACCCGGTAACTTCGGCCTTCTTTATATTGCGAAGTCCGTGGGAACGGCGCACCACACGTCCGTTTTTCATGGAAATCTTGAGTAATTTCGAGGAGTTAGCCACAAAGATAGCGTCTTGCTCAGGCATTAGCAAAACAGATGTACGAACTACTTTGGCCTTTCCAACTTTCGCACGCCACAGAAGTTTGCCTGATGCCGTATCCACTGCCCATATCTCACCGGCATCGCGTTTCGATCCCATGGCACTGTCGACCACTGCCACGAAGGCAACGTTGTCCCTGCTGCCAAGTATGGCAACGGCTCTGGGATCTTTGAGTCCCCTGGCCTTGACGTCCAGCGCAAACAGAGTGTCACCCTTGGGGGAAAGGCCTTTCACTCTGACTCCAGCAGCCAGGATGATGTTCTTGCCAACGAATGCATGCTTCAGACCGTCCACGGGATATATGGTCTCGCGGAACCAGAGTTTCTTCCACGTCGTAGTATCGTAGGCCTCGACTCCCTTGTCCGTGGGACAGAAGGATATCGGTGAGCCCAGCACGCATTCTGCAGGAGCGAGGGAATCACGTACCAGACGTCTAACGGTCTTGCCGTCAGCAGATATGAACTTCCAGTAATGCTCCCTGGTAGTCATGGAACTGACGGAAGTCACCATGCCGCTGCCATCCGCAAAGGGCTGAAATGCCTTTTTGATCACAGGCACCCTGCCACGCAGACGCTGGGTCCACCTATCCTGGAATGTGGAGGCATCGATGCTGCGCACCACCAGGAATTCCTCCTCTGGGATGGTTTTCTGATACAGGAGCACGCTTCCTTCGGTGGCCAGGGGTCTACCCGGCTCGAAGGCCCCAGTGAGATCGAGTCGATATCTCTTCTTGACGACGGCCTTGTCATCGGTGAGATCCACCAAAAGGAGTTCCTCGCCCATCATCACGGCCAGATATCCCTTTGGTGTCACCACCACGGGTGCGGAGATCTCACGCTCCAGGGGATAGTCGGTGACCTTGCCGGAGTCGGGTTCTATGAGACGTATGTTGTTCTTCCAGGCAGTGACGAAGTTCACGCCCAGGACAGCCAATCCCATGCCATCCACGGCACTTTCCCATACTTCGACGCCCCTGTACTTCTCCATGGCCCTGATTTTGTCGTCCTTCGTCCACACGGCCACGGTCCTGCCAGCCACGGCAGCCTGGAAGGACCAGGGATCCGACTCGGATGCGAGTGCAGGCTGAACCTGCCATGACCAGTGCAGGCGACCGGTCTTCTTGTTGAAGGCCTTGACTGCATAACCTTGGCTCTTCTCCATGACGAACACGCGCCGCCGGCTCATTCCTATCACAGAGAACGGGCCGTCCACGCGTTTGCGCCATACCACATATGGATAATCCTTTTTGGGTGCCTCGACCTTCTTCACGGGAGCCTTGGGGGCCGGAGCGCAACCGATACCCGTGATGAGCACGAGAATTGCCAGCCATGTCTTTTTCATGGTAACCTCCTCCAACTGGAGTATGTAAATCTGTATGGGTGCACTTTTGTGCGGGATGCCGCTGATGAGCCGGGTGCACCCGCCGACTTTACCGTGACATACGGATTCAGGACTGGTCTTCCCGAAGTTTCCTTATCTTGGCCTCGACGATGGCCATCTCGTCTTTCTTGCGAAGTTTCTCCTTCTTCAGACGGGCTTCTTCGAGCTGTTCCTCTGTTGTCAGGCTCACCTGTGCCTCGAGTTCCTCGAGTCTCCTGTCAAGGGCTCGATGCTCCACCTTGAGACGCATGAGCTTCTCTTCGAGTCGGGCGATTTCTTCCTGCCTGTCCATACTCACCTCCACGGGGGAGTATATACATTCCTGGCTCTCGATGGAAGAATTGAGTCTGAGAAGGTGTGAAAAAGGTCATAGTGCATCTGTACGGCACGAGACGACATCATGTGTACGATGTCCACCGTGCATGGAACCCTTCTGAGCCTCACGTGTAACCACTTGATATTACTAGACAAATCTCAACAAACTCAATTATTGACACTCTCAGAAACGTACATCCCACTCGGTCACGCCTCCAGGCATGTCCCGGAGCTCTATTCCCTTGCCCAAAAGCTCGTCCCTTATGGCGTCGGCTGCGGCGAAGTCTTTATCTTTCTTGGCCCGGGCTCGCTCAGATATTCTGTCCTCTATCCACTGGCGGTCCAGACCGCGTCTGTCCAGCTCGAAGGCGCGCATCTTGTCAAGAAACGCGGAAGGATCCTCGCGGAACAGACCAAGGACACCGGCAGCCTCCAAAAGTTCGGTACGCAGGGTATGAAGTGTCCTGAGCCACACATCTTCTCCGGCTTTCCTTATCTCCTTCTTGCGCATGGCAGCCAGCTCGTTCATGTACTTGGCCACCTCGCCCATCTCGGCCAGAGCCTTCGGTGTGTTGAAGTCGTCGTCCATGGCCGCATCGAAGCGCTCCAACAGATGTCCTGTGAAATCCGGCCTCAGGACGTCTCCCTCGGAAGAGATCTCGTGTCCATCCAGGATGTCCCCCACCCTTTTGAGGGTCGAATAGAAGTAATGAACCCGCTCTGCCGCGATATCAACGGTACCGCGCTTCGTCTCGCCGGTCTCCTCATCCACGGTCGTGGTAGAAAAGTCTATGGGTGAGGCGTAATGCACCGATACTATGAGATAACGCCACACCTCGGGCAGTGCCAGCCTGCGGGCATCGTCTATGGAGATGAAGTTGCCCAGGGATTTCGACATCTTGACGCCGTTGACCGTGACGAAACCGTTGTGCATCCAGTGGTTGCAAAAGGCGTGACCCCTGGCGGCCTCGTACTGTGCGATCTCGTTCTCGTGGTGCGGGAAGATGAGATCCTTGCCGCCGCCGTGGATATCGAAGCCCCCGCCAAGGTACTTGGAGCTCATGACCGAGCACTCGATGTGCCATCCTGGCCTGCCCTGTCCCCAGGGGCTGTCCCATGCCGGCTCACCCTCCTTGGCAGCCTTCCACAGGGCGAAGTCTACACCGTGACGCTTGTTCTCACCGGGGTTGACCCTGGCTCCTTCCTCGAGCTCCTCGTAGTTGCGCCCCGACAGTTTGCCGTAGCTCTTGGTGCTCTGGTGGTAGGAGGGCACGTCGAAGTACACGTCGCCGTCAGCATCATAGGCGTAACCGTTCCCTAGGATGTCCGATATCATGGAGATAATGTCGTCGATGTGCTCGGACACCCGGGGCTCCACATCGGGCTTTCTCATACCGAAGTCCTCGAAGTCTTCGTAGAACCGCTCGATGAAGTACTCAGAAACCACCAGGGCCGGGTGTTTGTCGGGACTGGCCTCCATGCGTCTGCGGATCTCCTCGTCGTCACGACGCCTCTTCTCCCAGTCTTCCTCGGTGAAGGAGGCATAGCGGCTGTCACTGCGCCATTGGCCTTCCCAGCCCTCCTGCACTTCTTTGGCCCTCTGTATGATTTTGTCGTCCACGTCAGTAAAGTTGCGCACATAGGTGACGTCCAGGCCCCTGTGCTC
>JALWFW010000202.1 GCA_027013865.1 Polyangiaceae bacterium
ACCTGGAAGGCCCGGTGGTCCACTAGTGCCTGGCTGGCCATCTCTTCCTGGTGGACCTGGCAGACCACGTGGTCCCTGAGGACCAGGTGGTCCTCCGGTTCCTGGAATACCACCTGTACCAGGTGGTCCTACGGTACCAGGCGGCCCACCTGTACCGGGAATGCCAGCTAAGCCGGGTGGTCCTCCTGTTCCATCGGGTCCGTTCAGTCCAGGAGGTCCATTCAATCCAGGAGGACCACCTGTGCCAGGCGGACCACCTGTGCCGGGAGGACCATCGATTCCAGGTGGACCACCAGTTCCTGGCATACCTGGCATTCCGTCCTTGCCTGGCAAGCCTTTTGGTCCAGAGATGCCCATTGGACCATCGAGACCTGGCGGACCACCTGTTCCTGGTGGACCGCCTGTTCCTGGCGGACCACCTGTTCCAGGCATTCCTCCTGTGCCCGGAGGACCTGGCAGTCCTGGGCGGCTTGTGCCGGGAGGACCAGCAAATCCAGGTGGACCTGGTCTACCTGGCGGCCCGCCCGTACCAGGGACCCCACCTGTACCAGGTGGGCCATTTAACCCCTGAGGTCCCGGGAAGCCGGGAGGTCCTGGCAAACCAGGTGGACCACCCGTTCCCGGTGGACCGCCCGTACCCGGTGTTCCAGCTGCAAGACAAATACACCTGTATAATCAAACCAGAGCATGTTTTGACATTCCGCATCATCACAACTCAGTAGGTATGACAAATAATTCGAATACAATAACTAAATATATAAATACCAATCAGTGAAATTATACATTTTCGTAGACAAGAATTCAATCTATAATTTCATCCAAACAACCTTATTTATTACAACGTAACGCAGTATATATCGACAAATCCATACTTACGACCGTTACAATTGTTTAGCGAATCCAGAATGCATTTCACGTTGGCCACAGCGACAGATGCTGCCCCTAGCGGACACTGATAGAGATAGCCATAACCTGGAGCGACACAGTAATAATATCGTCCACAGTTCGACGGATCATCAACAAACTCGTAATCTCTGAGACACGAATCTGTAAGTAGAACAGACTGATAAAATAACGTCATCTGTGAACTCATAGGACGCGATTATTGAATGTGTATATAGCTGTGATATAGGTTTTGGTATTTACAAGGCGATAATTAAGTTAGGTGCAACGCCTTTTCCTGGTAATGTGAGAGTTCTGAGTTTATGCGAGTGTATGTGTGTGTGTGTGTATGTGCGCGCGTGCACGCATCACGCACGCGCAGACACGCAAATAATAAGCAATATGTGGCTGAAATGCCTCCAAAGTAATGAGGTGAAATAAATGAGGAATTGTTGAGTTAAATATTGAGAAACCCCGTCAGCATATTAGCTATGTATCTGGGTCACTTGTCGCATATTTAATGACTGTTGGTGTTCTACTAATCGGCGAGGACAGGCTGCTGGTTAGATTTGTTGCTGTGCGATTGTTTTAATGTCGAGTTGGATACAAGACCAGGCTGTGTGCGCTCAAGAGGTGAATTTAGAGGATATTCCGTGCCTGTTGAAGCTTTACAAAACAACTGTCTGCCTTGTACGGTAGAAAGATTATTGTGCTCGTATCTGTGCCGTCCTGTTGTCACATATTGGCTGTGCTAAGGAAGTGCACTCTTGTCATTACGTCTAACAACAAACCATATCGCTAGATAGTCCATTCAAAGACCACTTTTAAATGACTTCTTACGTAATAATTAATAATAAATAATCACCCCTACACAGCCCCCACACACATGTTCAACAAGCGATTTGGAAAATCGTGCTTTTAAATATTATAAAAATAAACCCGTTCTCTGGCGGTTTCTCTTCCCTCCTTACGAAAATTGAGCATGTTTGACTTTCAAATTCCGGCCCAAAGTGATCCAATGCTTCGTTCACAAACTAGCTACATACCTGTTGTTATTAGCGTATTGTTAATTCTACAGCCCGTTATGTAGTCTGTACACTGTCCTTGTATGCTGGTACACAATGACAACACGTACAAGTACACAACACATACAAATCTTCTGATAGACATCGGCATATCTGATACACGATTAATTAACACCGACACAGTCTGCAAACTAAAACAAAAACATTAAAAACACAAAACGTCAATTCGAATCAAAGGCAGTGCTTGTTCTATTCGAGAAAAGCAATAATTTAAATTCTTGGCCAAGCTGTAAAATGCGTTCGCATATCCAAAAAGACAAATGCGTGGCGCACGCGTACGCAATACTCAGACGCGTCGTATGTTAATCAACACAAATACGGTTAATTCATGGCAGTCTTTGAAGGTTATGAGGCGAAGAGCTCGAAGAAACAGCTTTAAAACTAGTTTGGAGGAGAACCTGCTTCATGGACGTTCGATGGTCGCCGTGTTAGCAGTTCCGCTCGAGAGGCTCCGATATGAGTAAACATAAACATATAATATATCCACCAATATCAATAGCTTCCGACTCTTATGGTTGCAGAATCTCTCTCAACGACCACCTGACTTAGGCGAACCGTCTAAAGCGTGTATCACCAGATTTGTTGACCATATGGTGTAGTCATTCAGGTGTCCGTAACACACCTATTCTAATGTAAATATATCAATGTGTCTTACATATATAAGCGAAGCAATTTACATGAATCTGTCGTATACAAAGCGATCACCTGATATAAAATCTTAATAATCTGAAGATGTGATAAAATAATGTTCCTCGTATTGTCACAACAGAAACATGATCGTGTACAAAAAGGCTATTCCAATCCACGGAAAATCATCTCTCTGAATATTAAACTAACACTAAGCTAATTAATAATAACTTGGCACTTACCCGACTTGGTTGCTAGAAGCAGTCGCAATCTTGTCTACGCCATTATTGTCACCAACCACTTGTCCATCCCGCGTCATTTAGACTAAAAACAACATCGGACATTTTACGACTTATTTTATTTTCGCATACAAAATGTACCGTATTTCCCGAGAGAACACTAATTGTGGACCATAAAACAACACACCTTCGAGCGTATCACGCAGCTGGGCTCGTAAACATTAATTGAACAGCGCCATTTGTGAGACGGCGCCATTATTGCTCCAGTTCAACTGAACTGAATGAGAATCGTGTGCGAGAGAAGCTGTTTTCTGACTTAGCGATGCACTCAGTATTTCAAATGGCTTGTAATTGTTCACAGACGACCCAAAACCGCTTCATGAAATACAACGACTAAGAGTAGCCTGAACAACGATGGAGTACAGTTTTGTAATGATTTTTACAAGTTTATGTACA
>JALWFW010000203.1:0-4715 GCA_027013865.1 Polyangiaceae bacterium
GCTTTTTGCTGAGTCTTTGATTCAGACTTGTCTGAAGCATCAGTTTTCTTTGAGGAGGTACTGCGTTTTTTGCGTCCAGAGGCCGTCTTGGAGGACTTTTTACCCTCTGAGGTCGTACTCGTAGATGCCGGTTTTGGACTAGGTGTCGTGGCTTCGCGTACGGCCTCGATGGTACCGTAATCCTGGTCTTCCAGACCATCGTTCCATACATCGCCATACATCATATCCAAACCGCCCAGAGGAGTGTCCCGAGCCTCCAGTTCCTCAGCCTGAATCTCGCCTTCTATGTCCAGACTTTTGTGGGAGGTCTCTGCAGACACGGAGATCATCTTCATGTAGCCGGTAGTACGCCCTCCTGCCTCCATATATGATTCAGGATCTTCAGTAGACTCGTGTTTCCTGGAGGATTTTTTCTTTCTTACCGGACGGAGGGGTTGGTAGTCGTCATCATCATCGGATGGATGTTCTTTCTCTTCCATCTGCCGGCGCATAAGTTCGGCAGCCTTCTCACCCACTACAGGCGTGTCGCCTACTTTCAGCAGCGGAAGTCCGTTCTCTATGGCCTCCTCCTCGAGGAGGGATAGGCGTTCCTTGGTGTTACTGAGCTCTTCCTCCAGCTGCTGCATCTCCCTGGTGGCGGCGGCCTGACCCTCTCGGGCCTCACTGAGGGCCTTGTCTCTCTCGTCTAGCAGGAACATCAGGGAGCTCTTCTCCATCTCCCATTTTTCGCGCGCTGCTTCCAGCTGCTGCATTTCCTCACGAGTGAAGGACTGCAGCTCTTCACGGAGTCTGGCGTTCTCGGACTGCAGGTCTTCCAGCTCGGATTTCATCTTTTCCAGTTCCTCGGTAAGGGAGCGCAGTTCAAATTTACGGTCACTGGCCAGTTCCCTGAATTTACGAGTCTCGTCCTTGGCGATGGATATGGCAAAACGGGACTCTGTAACCTCTTTTTCCAGGTTTTTCAGTTTCTGAGTGAGCTTTACCACTTCTTCACGCAGCTCGGCATTGCGTTTTTCTTTCTCCATGACCTCGTTACGGTGCCGGTGTTCCTCTCCGGCCAGACGGGTCTTGTAGAAGTCTGCGTCCTGCTCCAGTTTTTTGAGTTTCTTACGCAGTTCCTCAACCTCAGGAGGCTCGTCGTGAGCTGCAATCTTTTTGGCAAAGTGACCCACCAGTGCACTGATGATGTCCTCATCTTTCAGAAGTTCGAACCAGTCGAACTTGCCCTCCATGATCCCTTTTATAACTTTGACCGTCCATTGTGCCTGGAACGGCAGTTTGTCAGACATTTAAGTCCTCCTGTAGATCAGAATTGCCTCATTTTGTTTCTGAAACGGTTGAGCCTGTCGATAAGCCGCTGATATTTGGCTGGTGAAACATTGTCCGGAGGGGTACGCAGCATACGTTCAACCTTGGTGCTCAGGGGAACCCATCGGGTAGACAGCATCTCACCGTGACTGTTCTTGAATTTTGAGTATTCCCGTTTCACGGAGTGATACAGGCTATTTAGTGTGGCTTTCAGTTGTGCGCTCTGGCTGTTGTTAGATGCTGCGGAGGATTTAGATGCAGCCATTACGGAGGTTTTAGTGTATTTCTTTTTGGGTTTGGGGCGTCTGTAGACATGTCGGCGTGTCGTTCTCCTGCGTGAAGGCCTCTTACCAGCAGAAGATATCGACTTGGGTACCGGAGGCGGTGAGTCGGGGGAACCGGTGACTTTGCTGACCACGTCAACTTTTGGTACAGGCTGGGGCCTGAGGGAAGGAGGAGCCTTGACAGGGGTGACGTATGGAAGCTCAGGCATCTGAATGCCGGCTATTTCGATGATCTCGTCATCTGAGGAGTGTCTGGCCAACAGAACCATCCATATGACCATGGCCAGCAGAACGAGCCCTGCAGTGACATAAGTCAGAGCCCTGCGTTTGCGTGGATCCAGAAGGGATATCTTTTGTGTAAGCCCGCCTGTGCCTCCACGTGACACTGGCGGGGCAGGCAGCATCACCACATCGCCCACTGCGCCTCCGGGCAGGTCTTCTCCCACAGCAAAGGAGACCGTATGCTCCATAGCCTGCGTGAGCTCGTCCTCGAACTCGTGTATGTCGATGGCCTTGGCCTGCCTGATGAGGGTACGTTCCTTTTCGATCTCTTCGCGGAACAGTTCTCTGATGTACTCACCCAGATCGTCGTTCGTAAGAGTAGGATTGAGCTCTGCCAGGAGTTTCTGGACCTCGTTACGGAACTCGGCAGCGGTCTGATAGCGGTCTTCCGGGTGTTTGGAGATGGCTTTCAGAACCAGACTATCGAACCGCTCGTCCAGGTCTGGATTGACGTCAGAAGGGGGCACCGGTGGCTCCAGAACGACCTTCTTGGCCACTTCCTTAAATGGCGTAGATTGGGAGAATGTGAGCATCCTCTGGCCGGTGAGTAACTCCCAGAGCACTACACCTGCCGAGTAGATATCCGTGCGTGCGTCTACTTCCTTACCCTTGAGAATCTGTTCAGGGGCCATGTAGCCGAACTTACCGAATCCGAGATGCGATGATTCCTCCTCGGCTGCCAGTACGGATTTGGCAACACCGAAGTCGATGATCTTGACTTCACCTTCGTATGAGACGAGCACATTGGGAGGGCTTATGTCGCAGTGTACTATCTGAAGCGGTCGGCCTTCCTCGTCGACTCGTCTGTGGGCGTAGGACAGTCCAGTCAGCAGATCGCGTGCCACCAGCAGTGCGAGATCTTTACGCAAAGGGCGCTCCTGCTTGTACTGCTTGGACATTATCCGGCGTAGATCCATGCCCTCCACGTAGTCCATGGCGATGAAGAACTCACCATCTAGGCGTCCCACCTCGAGGACAGGCACGATGTTGACATGGTTGAGCTTTATGGCGATTTGCGCTTCTGAGATGAACTTTCTGGAGAAATCGGGATTCGATGACAGGGATGGTAGGATCTTCTTTATGACCACTATTTTTTCGAACCCGCTTATCTGGCCGGCTTTTGCCAGGTAAACCTCTCCCATACCGCCGCGGTTCAGCAGCGTGACCAGCAGATACCTGCCGAATACCTTGGGAAATTGCGTCTGCGGGTCTCCCTGGGGTGGAAGATCTGTCATCGTCGTGCTTTATAGCATGTTGAGGGGCGGTTTGGAAGACACTAACACACGTAAGCCCTGGTCAATTGATGCACTGCGTGATCTCGTGTGTATGTATCGACCTTGTATCATGGGATTCAGATGGTACCATGCAAGATGACGGGAGGCAGTGTATATGATGAGAAAAATCGCTCAGATTACCGTGTTTTCGTTGCTCATATCGGTAAGCCATGCCGGCCTGGTTGAGGCGGCGGAGTATTGGGTGTCATGCGAGGATCCGGCAGCCCAGGATGGGGGTGCTGGCTCACAGGCACAGCCGTGGAAGACCATTCAGTATGCTGTGGATGCGGTTGGCCCCGGTGATGTCATAAGGGTGGCTCCTGGTTACTGTCCTGAGCGCGTATATGTAACCTCTTCCGGAGACGAAGGGGCTCCCATCTCCATAGTGTCCGATGCTACTCTTCAGGCTAGCTGCCACGGGTTTACCATCGATGGAGCCGACTACATCACCATAGAAGGATTCGAGATTTACGGCTCGGTCAATTACACCAACTGGAACGAGAAGCAGGGTATTTTCATAAATGGGAATCACATAAGGATCACGAACAACTACATCCACGAGACCTATGACGCTGCCATAGCTGCGAACTGGCATGAACCGTATCCAGAGGACGTGCTGGTTCAGGGCAACAGGATGTATCAAGTGCAGATGGGCATATCCATATACGGAAACGGTTGGTTGGTGGAGGACAATGAAGTAGAGAAACTGCACGACTATGGTATGGCGACCTGTGACTATGTCCGTATTTTCGGTGAGAATCATGTCATCGCCCACAACTGGTTTCATGGTACCGATGCCACAGAGGTGGGACAGGCTCACGTAGACTGCTTTCAGACCTATTCGGACAATGGAGAGCACGTAAGGCACGTATTGGTGGCAGCGAACTTCTGTACGGATTTTCATCAGGGCTTCATGGCTCACAACAACGGGGGTACGGTGATGGAGGACCTCACTTTCGTGAACAACGTCTTTGCCGACGGTTGGTCCTGGGGTATGGCCGTGTACGACGTCTCCGGTGTCAAGGTCTACAACAACACCTTCAGCCGCATAGCATACAATGGGGTGGGATTTCACGGCCAGAGTACCGGAAATGAGGTCTACAACAACATATTCTTCGATACTGGTACAAGTTACTGGGCTACGGCCGGTGCCCAGGTGACGGGTGACTACAACCTCGTGTATGCTGCCGATGCACCGCCTCAGCCTGGTACACACGACATCATTGACGGGGCTCCACGGTTTGCTGATTCCATGGCCCTGGATTTTCATCTTACTGCTTCTTCGCCTGCCGTGGATGCAGGGACTGCGCTCTTGGATGCGACCACTGACCTAGAGGGTATACAAAGGCCCCAGGGTGAAGGCTGGGACATGGGAGCCTTCGAATATGTCCCTTCTGAGGCTTCTCCCCTCGAGATTCTCACAGATGAGCTTCCCGAGGCCGTGGTAGGTCAGCAGTATCACGTGACACTGGAGGCCACCGGAGGGACGGAACCCTACGAGTGGACCGTCCTGGTGGGACGGCTGCCCGATGGCCGCGCCGTCTTTGTGCCCTTTGCGCTGCCGGGT
>JALWFW010000203.1:4725-10373 GCA_027013865.1 Polyangiaceae bacterium
GAACCATGTCCGGAACTCCCACATCTGAAGGTACATGGACTTTTACGGTGAAGTTGACGGATGACGCATCATACAAGGTTCAGCACGCATACACACTCGTAGTGAAATCTGGAGGTGACACCACGGACAGCACTGATGCCACCGATGATCAAACGGATGAAGGGTCTGGCGATGGTTCCAGTGGGTGCTCATGTGAGGTGGTGGGCGGTTCACACAGTGGAGACACCCTTTGGTTGATGTATGTCCTGGCTGGAATCCTAGCCGTGATTATTATAAGAAAATATCAATAAAATCAATAGGTTACTGCTTTAATAGAGAGAAGATAGGGTGAAATAGAATCCATAGGGCATGGTGGGTCTGATAAGCGCCCTGTCCAGATGTACCTCTAGAACAGTCTCATAAAGACCACCCCACAGTATATGGAAGCGCAGGGAATATCCTGCTGATACCCCGTAAGCCCATTCGTCGTTGCTGTTGATACCTACTCCTGCTCCCGTGAACAGGGCTCCTGATATCCTATTTACATACATGAGATCGAAAAATGACAAACGGACGTCATCAGCAATGTGATGACGCAGTTCCATGCCTGCAAAGGCTCGGGTCTTGCCCTGGAAGAAAGTCACGGAATAACCGCGCAGAAGACGTGGACCGCCCAGACGTAGATACTCAACGTCGTAACGGATGCGACCCACCAGGTGAGAAAGATTGTAATAATAGGACAGCGTCATGCCCCACCAAGGCAGTCCCAAGGCACCGCCGCCTGAAAAACTATAATAATGAAGGGGGGTTACAACCGACGGGCTATCAGGTTCGATGAATACCCTCATTCCGGCCCTGATACGTCCCCAGATACCTTCTTGTGGCCAGGTGATGTTCTTCATGGTGGACCACCGGAGGTATGTGTAAAGGGAAGTATAGAGCTTCCGTGGTTCATCATCGGTGAATTGCCGTGATACTCCCATTGTTCCCCCCACGTCCCACTGGAATATGGGTTTGTGCGGAAGCACGAGTCTGCCGAAGAAATGCTGTAGAGACATGGACAGTGCACCTTCGAGAATATCGCTGCGAAAGGCTGAAAGCTCCAGTCTACGGGATAGATCGCCGTCCTCGAAGAAAGCGGCTCTTGCATAGAAGTTGGATAATAGCTCGGTTATGTTGAAGAGGGCTCTGGTTCCAGTATAGATGAATCTTACCCTTGGACTGGGCCACTCGTTGTTCCAGCGGGGCTGACGCAGAGGAACTCCGGAAACCTCTACGAGTTTGTGCCCTGGATCCACGGTTACGTGAACAGGCGGGCTGAGTGAGCTGTAAGTGATGGTGTGGTGGTCGCCACGTCCGTTCCATACCTTACGGATTTTAGTGCCATCGTCGTGTGTGACTTCTATGTCCACTGGTTCGGTTATGTGGGCTCCCGACCGTCGTACTTCCACGGAGACCTCTTTGCCGTTGAAACGGACGTTGCCCACTGAGTAGTCCACCTTGGGATATGGTGACAGCCAGGTGCGCCAGAAGGATGGTGGCAACCCCGAGACCATCTTTTTCAGCGGAATGAACCTGCCTTCCTTCAAGGACTGTAGATACCTCAGCAATACTGATTGGGCCCGTTTTTCACCCAGGATGGCGGCCATCTTGCCCCAGATACGGCTTCCGCGGGGGTCGTTGTTATTCCAGCGGCGGTAATCGTCACGCTTCCAGTCCGGAATTTCCGGTCCCTTGGCGTAAGCCGGAACGTAATCCATGGCTGGGGCATTCATGATATTGTCTATCTGAGGCAGAAAATCGAACTTGCGCAGGTACCGTTCGAAGGCATCGTCTCCGTGCATCCAGGCGTAAGAGAGCATGGATGAGACCCAGCCCCGTTCCCGTCCGGCCAGAAGTGCGATGTAGTGGGACTCCACCATGGCCCGGACTATCTCCCGTGTGTGTATGGCCTTAAATGGCCCTAAGGGAAGCACCATGAAGGCTCTATCCCCAACCAGGACCATCCTTCCTGGCAACGCCATGGCTAACTCTTCGCGCAGGGGGGCCTCAACCAGCCATATGGGCCCGGATTGGAGTACACGTTTGGGGATCCTTTTGCTGATGGATGACAGATGTGAGACGATTTTGGAGGAACGGGCAAACACACGCACAGCACGGGAACTTTTGAAGGTATAGCCTTCTCCCAGGACAGCCGGGATGAAGGGGGCGGTGCCGCTAAATACGGCTCTTGAACGGTATAGCCTGCCGTGCATGAGTATGGTACCGCCTCCAGAGCGGAACAGGGAGACAGTCTGGGAGAACCACAGAGGACGACGCAGTATTACGCCTCTGACACTACGCATCACGGGCAGTGGATACCACGGAGCCCCGAGCACCATACGGCCATCCATGCATGAAAGCGGCCCGTAACGTGGGGGTAGGTGAGTAGTGAACGACAATCGTACCCTGGCGGGCAGGGCGGCATGGGCAGACAGGGATACCTGGGCCAGCACACCGGGTATGGAGTCCACGCTGTAAAGTTTTACCGTGACTTTCGGAGTGATGGAGCGTAGTTTCGTTCTTCCGGGAACGAAATGCGAGGGATAGTACCTGAAGCGGTTGCGGCCGTCCATGTGAGGCGGAGGAACCGAGAGACGGTTGGGATACAGCCACAGCGCTGCAGTGCGGCCTTGCATGGTGAAGGAAACCGTGCCCTGTACGGTACATGATCGCACGTTGGCAGTGGCATCCACCCTGAAGTCTGTTACTGCGGCAAGCAGTGAGAGGGTCAGTGCAGCCAGGTTCAGCACTTACCACCTGCCTGAAGCGGGGTCATCACACACCGCCCATGGTGGCGGCCATGACGGCCTTGATGGTATGAACGCGATTTTCGGCCTCGTCGAACACCCTGGAGCGCGGTCCCTCGAATACTTCCTCGGTGACTTCGAGGGCGCCGGTGTCCTTCGACATGTTGGTATCCGCGTTGTGGAATGCAGGCAGGCAGTGCAAGAAAATGGTGTCGTCACGGCCGGTGGCCTGCATGAGGGCACTGTTTACCTGATAGGGCATAAGGAGACGCAGCCGCTCTTCCCACTGGGATTCCTCACCCATGGACACCCAGACGTCGGTATAGATGACGTGGGCGTCCTTCACGCCAGTGGCGGGATCGCTCACCATTTCCAGGCGGGCGCCAGTGTCGCGTGCCACTTCCATGGTGCGATCCTTCACTTTCTGGACTGGGAACAGGTTTTCGGGAGCCACGATGCGCACGTTCATGCCCATCTTTGCCCCGCCTATCATGAGGGAGTGGGCCATGTTGTTGCGTCCGTCACCTACGTAGGCCAGTGTGAGGCCGCGAAGCGTGCCGAATTCCTCTCTGATTGTGAGCAGATCTGCCAGCACCTGGGTGGGGTGGTACATGTCGGTGAGGCCGTTCCACACCGGAACCCCGGCCCAGCGGGCGAGCTCCTCCACGGTGGACTGCTCAAAGCCGCGGAACTCGATGCCGTCGAACATGCGGCCCAGGACACGGGCAGTGTCCTTGACGGTCTCTTTCTTGCCCAACTGAATGTCGTTTTTGCCCAGATACTCGGCGTGCATACCCAGATCGCTGGCTGCCACGATGAAGGCAGCGCGGGTGCGGGTGGAGGGCTTTTCGAAGATGAGGGCGATGTTGCGACCCTCGAGTACCCGGTGGGGAGTTCGGGTACGCTTGAGGCGCTTGAAATCTGCGGACAGTTTGAGCAGGTAGTCGATTTCCTCGGGTGTGTAGTCGAGCAGTGTGAGAAGATGCCTTCCGTTCAGGTTCACAGGCATGCGTCACCTCCTTTTGGTCAGGTGAGAATAACCGACACCGGCCGCGGATCAAGCTGAGAGGCACCTTTGATGGAACTCATGAAAGGTGTATTGAGGCACTTTATTGCTCTACAGACTAAGATGTCATGTGGTGATGGGGGCCCTCAGCAATGCAATGAGGGCGTGTTGCGGCATGTCAGGCTTTTCCAGTGCGCGGTTACTGCGTCATGTCGCCACAGGGCAGGCATCCGAACTCATGGGGACAGTTACCAGCTACAGCCCAGGAGCTCTCTGATCTCGTCCTCGCTGGTCCAGTCGCATGGCGTCTCCCCATCCGAATCCTTTATCCTTGCATCGGCTCCGACCTTCAGCAGATATCTGACCAAATCAGGCTCGCCGCTGGCCGCAGCATAATGGAGCGGCGTGCAACCACCATTGTCGGTGAGGTTTACCGGCACGTTTCTCTTTATGAAGTAATTGATGATGTCCAGATGCCCCTGTCTGGCAGCTCTGTGAATGGGTGCCTGTCCGAGTCTGTTGACATCCAGAGGACTCGATCCTGCTTCTTCCAACAGGTATACGACTGCTTCCAGATGACCCATGGCAGCGGCCCGAAACAGGGGGGTCTCTCCGTCTTCATCCGTGATTCGTGCAGACATCCCTTTCTCTTCGATCAAGTATTTAATCTGATCCATGTCGCCGCCGTCGGCTGCAAAATGGAGCAGGGTCGAGCCATCCCTGAAGGTCACGTCTACCATATCCCTACGGATGTATATGCCTACCAGAAGCCGGACGTTCTCCTGTCTATCATTGGAGTACGCCCATGACAGGGGAGTCTCGCCGTTCTCGTCCTCTGCATCTATTCGGGCTCCGTGTTCCACCAGGTAAGCCGTGATATCGGTACGGTCCATGGAGGCTGCCCGGTGAAGGGGAGTGTGGCCCCACTAATTGGCCGAATTCGCGTCAGTGCCCTGTTCCACTAGGTACTTCACCAGTTCCAGGTTGCCCGAGGTTACGGCATTGTGCAGGATGTTGTTGCCGTTCTCGTCGACGGCATCGATTTTTGCCCCGAGTTCATTAAGGAGCTTTATGACTTCAAGTTCGCCTGACCGTGCAGCGTGATGCAGTGGGGTTTCTCCGTCCTTGTCCCGGGTATCGGGATCTATTCCAGCATCTACCAGCAGTTTCACGATTTCAGCATGTCCTTCATAGGCCGCAGTATGCAGAGCCGTAGCACCGGGCCAGTCCCTGGCTGTAAGATCAGCGCCGAGGTCCAATAGGTACCTGACGGCATCCATGCTTCCTCCCATGACGGTCCAAAACAGGGGGGTACGGTCGTCATCATCCTGGGCCTCGATATCGGCACCATGCTCTATGAGAAACCTCATGACATCGATATGTCCGCGCAGCGCTGCATAGTGCAGGGGTCTTTCCTTCCAGTCGTTGGGGGCGTTTATATCGGCGCCGTGCTCGAGCAGGAAGCGGACCACGTCGAGGTGGCCCCACTTTGCTGCATAGTGCAGGGGCGTATTCCCGAACTCGTCGCGTTTGTCTATCTTCCTCCTGCGTTTCATGAGCTTCCGGATGGTTTCGAGATCTCCTTTTTCCGCGGCCAGGTGCAGTGATATTATTGTCATCTCCCCGTCTCCTACGCATATGGATAAGAATATGAGAACACACACGGCAATACAATTGCCTACAGCCGAAGATGAAGGGCTGTCGAGTTTTGGGATTACGGGCCATCCAGGTTTGCCAGAACCCCAAGCCCGTATGCCTAAGGTGTCCCCAAGCCTGTCCAAAAAGTGTCCAACTTGGCCGAGATGGGCTGGTGTTCAGACAGACCGACTATGAATTGATGCTCAAAAGTCCTTTAATTTCAGGATGTTATGCGA
>JALWFW010000204.1 GCA_027013865.1 Polyangiaceae bacterium
CCATCTAGGCTAAGTCGGACACTTTTTGGACAGGCTTGTCAGCCTTAGGCATACGGGAATGGAGTTCTGGCAAACCTATATGGCCCGTAATCCCAAAACTCGACTGCCCTGGAACACCTGCCAAGTTGCAAAAGACGCTTTTGTATAACTTGTTGAGATTACTTGCATAACGTACTGAAATTGAAAGGCTTTTGGACACCACGCCGCAGGCTATCTGTCTGAACACTAACCCAATGCGGTCTGTCTGAACTCCAGCCCATTTCGGGCAAGTTGGACACTTTTTGGACAGGCTTGGCCGCCTTAGGCATGGGCGCGGGGTTCTGGCAAACCTAGTTGACCCGTAATCCCAGAACTCGGTTACCCGGGATAACCTCCAGACATCACTTGCATATAAGGAATTCAGAGCATAAAATTCCCCCCACAGGAGCATGCCATGGACGAGAAGGTCAAGGACAACGACGGTTCCCGGAACACGAATGTCCTTCAGGAATCTGCCGAATCAGGAGATATAACGTCCGAAGAACTCATATGGGAGGGTTCTCCAAGCTGGAAGGTGGACTTCTTCAAATATACCGGATATCCGCTGCTGGCGCTCCTGCTCGCAGCAGGGGCCATAATCGGCGGAATGAAGAGTGACGCCACATTGGCTGGTATCATCGCAGGCCTGATAGTCATAGCCGTGGTTGCCCTTTATCTCATGTGGCTGACCATCGTCCGACGTGCCACCAGGTACACGGTCACGAACCTCAACATCCAGGTCAAACAGGGGGTTTTCACCACGTCCATAACCAATCTAGAGACGTGGCGCATCAGGGATTCCGCCTACTATCAGTCATTCATGGAGAAAATAATGGGTATTGGCAGGGTGCTTTTGCACACTCAGGATGCGGACACTCCCACGCTGGAGCTGGAGGGTCTCCCGGCCAATGAAAATCTTTATGAAAAAATAAAGAACGCCTATGTGGTGGCACGTCAACGCAGGAACGTTTTGGGTCTGGTCGAGTAATCATGTGGTACCGCACGTCTGACAATTCGGTCATCATCACCGTCAGGGTCGTTCCAAAGAGCTCGAGGGCACAGACGGGGCCGGTGGAGGGTGACGCCCTCAAGGTGAAGATCACGGCTCCCCCGGTAGATGGCCAGGCCAATGCAGCACTGGTGAAGTTCATAGCCAAGAAACTTGGTGTGTCCCGTTCCAGGGTTCGGATAATAAGGGGTGAGACTTCAAGGACCAAGGTTTTGGAAGTTCATGACGTGGACCTCGATGCAGTGGAGAGACTGGCAGATGGATGAAAGAATCGTTATCAGAAGAACGATATATGGTTTCAGGACAGCCTCCCTGCTTCTCCTCGTCATGATTTTCATGATTCTGTCGTCCTCGGGCTGCAGTGAGGACAAACAGCTCGATCTCAGACTGCTGGTCTCTCCTTCCGTAGAGGATATCGCTTCGCTGCAGGTGAACATCGGCTCTGTACGTAAAGACGTGGTACCCGGAGAAGAACTGTCCTTCGACGTGTCGGCTTCCATTCCCGAGGGCAGTGCCCTCAGAGTCATGGTTCGGGGCTACAGTGCCTCAGGAGCACTGGTGGGATTCGGAGCCTCTCCGATGTTTCATGCCGTGGACACCTTCGGAACACTGAGGGTGTGGTTCTCTACTCCAGAGAGTCTCGAGGTGCTACCGGATGTGACGCTTCCTGCTGCTGCATCCGATTTCGGCGCTGTTTTGGTGTCCGGCGGCGGTCCGTGGTCCGATCCCGATTCTCTGGGAGGAGTATGGGGATTCGGCGGCACTGACTCAGCCGGTCATTCCCAGCCTTCGTGGTACCTGGATCCCTATTTCATGACAGTGCATGAGATCCCTCCACTTCCAGAGGCCAAGGCAAACCCCAAGGTGATACAGGTGTCCCCCACAATGGCCCTCATCTTCGGAGGAGAGACGTCGGACGGCACCCTGTCCGGTTCAGCATTCCTTTATTCTTCCACGTGCACCTGCCCGGTTCCCTACTATTCTGTCCAGTTCAGCGGTGACGGTATGCCTCCTTTCAGTGGCGGTACGCTCATCAGGCTGGGGCCGTACACCGGCATCCAATCCGGCACACTGGAACTGGTGGACGCCTATCTTCTCGTCGGCGCCCGCACCTCAGAGGGTACGGACGAGCTTTTGCGGATAATTGCAATCTATCGCGATCCCTATACGGAGGTGTACACTCTCGAAGCTGCGCCTTTCCCATGGGATAGAGTCGTAGAGGGTTATATCAGCGGTGTGGCCCTACCACAGACCGAAGGCACGAGTGAGGTGCTTTTGGCAGGCGGCGGAACTTTACAGCATCTGCGGGTATCGGTGCACCCTGCCGATGGAGCCTTTGAGTGGAACATAACGCCGGTGGACGTGACCGAGTCCCCTGACATCCCGTCAGGTCCCGGAGCGTTTCGGGTATCGGACACCACGGCGGCCTTTGCCGGGGGTACACTGGATGGCATAGCGTGTTCGAAGGAGGTCATCCTCTACAATACCACCACGGATTCCACTTACACTGTCTCCCTGGATACTCAGGTATGCCGGGCAGACTCGGTGGCCAGGGTGGGAGACTATGCCCTGGTGCTGTCCTCCGGTCGTGTTCATGTGTTCATGGTGGATTCCGCTTCCGGCCAGGTTTCCCTGCGCAGTGTACTCGATTCCACGAGAGCCGAAGGCGGTCGTCTCATGACGCTTCCCACGGGTGCTGTGGCCCTGGTGGGGGGATATGATGCTGACGCTTCTCCGATTTCAACCATAGAGATTTTCAACCCCGATCCCGATGTGGTCGGGCTCCGTCTGGAGGTAGATGATGAGTAACGTACTTGAGGGACTCGAACCTAAACTGGTGTGGAAGTATTTCGAGGAACTTTCCGGTGTTCCGCGCCCAAGCAAACATGAGGAAGAGGTCCGTGAATACCTGATTTCCACAGCCGCCAAGTTCGGATACGAGGCAAAGACCGACGAGGCTGGCAATGTGGTCATAAAGATTCCTGCCACACCGGGTTATGAGAATGCTCCTGTGGTGGTGCTTCAGGGCCACATGGACATGGTTCCCGAGAAGAGCCCTGACACAGAGCATGACTTCCTGAAGGATCCCATCCCTCTCAAGATAGACGGTGACTGGGTGACCAGCGCAAAGGCCACCACACTCGGAGCAGACAACGGCATTGGGGTGGCAGCAGGTTTGGCATTCCTTGAAGACAAGGATGCCGTTCACGGTCCTCTAGAGATACTGGTGACGGTAGACGAAGAAACCGGCCTCAACGGAGCTTTTTCCCTTGAGCCCGGATTCGTGGAGGGCCGTCTGCTTCTCAACCTTGATTCTGAGGAGGATGGCGCCATATACGTGGGCTGCGCCGGAGGCGGTGAGGTTACGGCCTATTACGACATTAAGACCGCGCCTGTGCGTCCCACTGACCGCACCTACAAGATAACGGTGGAGGGTCTGCGCGGCGGCCATTCGGGACTGAACATCATCGAGAACCGTGCCAATGCGCTGCGCATCCTGGCCCGTCTGCTTAAATTCATGGAAAAAGAGGGTTATCAGTATGTGCTCATGGATCTGGCCGGTGGTTCGGCTCACAATGCCATTCCCCGCGAGGCTCATGCCACCGTGGTGGTGTCCAATGCCGATGATGCCCTGGCCGAAAAGCTGGGAGACAGGTTCCGCATCACCAGAAAGGAATACGGCAAGCGTGAGCGCAACATGACTCTCGTGGTGGAGCAGGTATCCACGCCGCCTGTGGCATGGTCGAAGGACATGACCCGTAACCTGGTGGATCTCATGCTGACAGTACCCAATGGTGTCCTGTCCATGAGTCAGGATCTTCCAAATTTGGTGGAGTCCTCGGCCAACCTGGCAGTGGTCAAGACCGACGGTGACCGCCTGGAGGTGGAGGTGTCCATGCGCTCCAGCGTGGATCCGGTCATCGAGGAGATCCAGGAATCCACGGCCATCATAGCCGAGCGTTGTGGCGCAGAGCCCAAGGTCTGGGGCAACTATCCCGGCTGGCAGCCCGACATGGATTCACCACTTCTCAAGGGAGCCATCGAGGTGTTTAGGGAGAAGTTTGGTACAGAGCCCAAGGTCAAGGCCATCCACGCCGGACTGGAGACGGGCGTCATAGCCGAGCGTTATCCTGGCATGAAGTCCATCTCCTTCGGTCCTGAGATCCACGGCGCCCATTCCCCCACAGAGAAGGTGCAGATCTCCTCTGTCCAGAAGTTCTGGGAGTTCCTCAAGACACTTCTCGAGGACATCGCCCGCAATCCCGGCAGATACGGCGCTTGATTCGTACCCCTCCTGAAAATCCCCCGCGCCCCCTTTGATTTTTTGTTCGTAAAAAGTTCAGTAATATCAAGTAGTTATGCTGGATTTATGGCGTTGCCGTCTGTGCCGAGACACTCGGTGTCACCTGCGGACGTGCACAGCACTTTGGCCAGGGCAGGATCCTGGGTGTGAATAACGGTCCTTATCCCCGAAGTCGTGAAAAGTGCTGTCAGTTCGCGCAGAAACTCGTGTTCGCCTGGCAGGTTCATCTCCGGAAGTTCCCAGAAGAGCACGCTTCCTGAAGCAGCCGTCAACGACGCAAAGGCCCACAGTTCGAAGAGAGCCCGTTCACGCGGACCGGCAAGGGACAGGGGAAGGCGTTCGGCTGCACGGCTTCTGGGTACGAAGTCGATGATGGGGGCTAGCTCACCCAGTGATCTGATCTCTCCGGATTCCAGAAGGCGGCGGCCCTCGTCGGTGCCGGGCTCGAACCTGCCGCCAGCAGCTTCTTCCACGAGTGCCACGGCCTGCCCAATGCGGGCTTTGCGCATGATGGGAGCGTCCAGGCTTTCGCGTTCCAGGGGAGTCAGTCCTTCGGTGCGGCGGCTGACGAATCCACTCATGGAGCGGAAGTGCTCGCGGGCCTGGCCCGTGGGGGACGGCAGGGAGGCCAGTTCGGAGGCTGCCAGCACGAAGGATCCGAACACGGCCCGGCCTGCCCTGGTTGCAGGCATGGAACGGGTCACACGGATGAGATCCCCGTAGACCAGCCTTTTGAGATCCATGTCCAGGGTCATGGCCAAAAGTTCCCTGAGAAAGGAGCGATCCAGGGTGCTGCGGGATAGATCCCCACGGTGCACGGTTAGGGTGCCGCGGTCGGGATCGAACTCGGTGCGGTGCCCGTCTGATGTAGTGCCTTCCTGTCTTTGGGGAACCGGCAGGTCGCCATCCTCGAAGCGTACCTCCACCCGCAGTTTGCGCAGCACTGAGCGGGATATCACCGAGTAGTCGCGCCCCATGACGTACGCAGGATTCCCCTCCAGCATCCTGGCCACGCGGTTCATGTGGCCCCTGGGTTTGTCCAGGATGGAGGACACATCCATGGTCACCCGGCCGTCGTCGAGTAGTCTGGCCGCGTGGGTGTCCATGTCGTCCAGGAGGGGAACCACCCACAGGTGGTGAAGGTAGCCGTGCAGCAGGGAGAAGGCCATGGAGGGCAGGGCAGAGCCGTCCGAGACCAGTACGGTGAGGTCGTGGGTGCCAAAGGCGGCAGATTTCAGGGTGCCGATGTTTCTGAACAGGACTTTCATGGGGCAGCTCCGTTATAGTTCGGTGAAGGAGAACGAAAGAACCCGCCGTATGTCACCGACCCTCGCCAGGAGCATGACCAGGCGGTCGACCCCCACGGCTATGCCAGACACCGGAGGCATGCCCTCTGACAGGGCATCCAGGAATTTCTCGTCCATGGGGTAGGCAGGACGGCCGTGCTCGACCCGCCATCTGAGATCCTCCTCGGAGCGCTGGCGCTGCTCTGTGGCGTCACGCAGTTCACCGAAACCGTTTCCGAGTTCCAGCCCGCCGGCAAACCACTCGAAACGGTCGGCAAAGCGTGGATCGTCATCCTTCAGGCGTGACAGGGATGCCATCTGAGCGGGCCAATCCATAAGAAACAGAGGACCAGTGAGGTTTGGCTCCACCTTCTCCACGAAAATCATAAAGAACGCCTCGTCCCAGGTGATGTCCTGAGGAACTTCGAGTCCCGCTTGTCTGAGCATGGTCTTGGCAGGGGCGAATATGTCGGTGACACCGGCGTGGCGCGCGAATGTCTCGGGTATGGTCAGCCTCGGCCATGGAGGCATCTCGCAGGGAGCAGTTATGTCCAGTTTTTCCACCAGGTACGTGTAGAGGCCTTCCACCTCCAGGCGCAGTGCTTCAGAGTCAGAGCCCACGGAATACCACTCGAGCATGGTGAATTCAGGATTGTGGTGAATACCCTCCTCATCACCACGAAAGGCACGGGCTATCTGGAATATGGAACCGGATCCAGCGGCCAGAAGCCGTTTCATCTGAAATTCCGGTGACGGCGACAGGTACATCTTGCGGCCACCCAGCCCTTCGGCGCATCCGATGGCCACGAGATGGGTCTCGACACCAGGTGACGGCACCACGAGGGGCGTCTCTGCTTCCCAGAATTCAAGGGAGGTGAAGTAGTCACGGATGCCCTGCAGTACGCGGGCGCGGAACCGCATGGAGCTCCATGCGGGTCCGTCCGTCATCGCCGGGATACTGCATGGTGCGCCACTGATGTCCGGGGAAGGGCACTCCGGTGCGCTGTACCACGCGGGTGGCACTGTCTCCGGAGACCTCGACCCAGTCTCCGGCAGCTGCATCAGGGGTGATGGAGTTCAGGTGTACAGGGGTCCGTCCGTCGTGTACCACCGCAGGATCAGTGCTTATCACTCTTGCATACATGTCGTGTTCTCCACGGTGTGTGCCACAGGCACACCGGCCTACTGTAGGTAAATGAGCCGGCTTGTCCACCCCGGCATGATTGGGCCCCAGGGTGGTCGGGTTTTGATTTTCAGATACTGCACTTTAGTTACTGGTGGGGAGCAGGGGGTGTCCAACTTGCGTGAAGACCCCATTTCTGGAAACCGACCTGATAAGACATTGTCATAGAAAGTAGTTTAACTACAATATGTTACGCATGCTTGGTGACAGACTATGGCCTGTGGTACGCTTCTTGCATGAGGGCGGGTATGACTGGACCGTAGGAGACAAAGGATCACCTGTGCCAAAGTGTCGCGCGCTCTTTGGTGCAGGCTTGGTGGAGGCAGATCCGCCTATCACATACCTCACCCGCACCCTGGGATGAGAAACGCGCGCCCTGCACATATTAGGTGCTGCCTGACGTCGTGGCATCCGGCCGGGTTTTTGCCGGTCTGAGACACGCTTTGGCGATGGCTGCCGAACTTCCAGACTTTTCGGTTTTGGCCACGCTTCACCCGCGCCTGGCACTGGCCTTTGACTTTGGACAGCTTTCGGTCTGGCCGCATCCGGCTTTGTCCTGCCGGTTTTTGGCCGGATCCGTCAGACGTTTTGTTTTGGCCGCCTATACCGTGTGTACAGGGCGACTTACGTTTTTTCAAAAGGGGCCGCCCGTGGGGACGTGACAGGCTTGTCCGCGGATCCGGTCCTCGGCTGGCGTGACGGCGGGGGTGGGTCCTTTTTTTGATGGGATGGATTTTTCGTAATGCGATTTTCGGGCACCCTAAAAACGTGCAAAGCGCTTTTAGGAGTTGGCGTCAGGGTGGGGCATACTGCGGGTACCCCTGATACATTGGCGCATATTCGGCAGAACTCGATTGCCCTGAATTGGACCTGTATCAGGAAATAAGAGGAATATTTAAGAAACTTATTTTATTTCAGGTGGTTATGCGGATTTTTTGCATCTGGATGCGTCAGATGTTTACTTGATGAGACCGTACTTGTGGCCGACTTTTGCAAAGGCCTCGATGGCCTTGTCGAGATCGTCGCGGGTATGGCTGGCGATGATCTGGGTACGGATGCGTGCCTTGCCCCTGGGCACCACAGGATAGGAGAAGGCGATGACGTAGATGCCCTCGTCCAGGAGATCGTCGGCCATCTGAGCCGCGATTTTGGCATCTCCTATCATCACGGGCACGATGGGATGGTCCTTGCCGGACAGGCTGAAGCCCAGTTTCTCCATTTCAGCCCTGAAGTAGCGGTGATTCTCTTCGAGCCTGTCGCGTAGTTCCGTGGACTCCTGCAGTATGTCGATGACCTTCAAGGTTACGGATGTGATGACCGGAGCAAGGGTGTTGGAGAACAGGTAGGGCCTAGAACGCTGCCTGAGCCACTCGACTATCTCGCGGCGTGCGGCAGTGAATCCGCCGGTGGCACCGCCTAGGGCCTTGCCAAAGGTGGATGTGATGATGTCCACCTTACCCATGACGTCGTGATACTCGTGCGTACCGCGGCCGGTCTTGCCGACGAAACCGGTGGAGTGGGAGTCGTCCACCATGACCAGGGCTCCGTATTTCTCAGCCAGGTCGGTTATGCCCTTGAGGTTGGCGATGATGCCGTCCATGGAGAACACGCCGTCGGTGGCGATGACCTTGAGGCGGGCACCTGCTGCGTCGGCTGCCTTCAGTTTGTCCTCGAGGTCGTTCATGTCGTTGTTCTTGTAGATGAAGCGCCTTTCCTTCGGGACCTTGCACAGCCGTACGCCATCGATGATGGAGGCATGGTTGAGCTCGTCGGAGATAATGGCGTCTTCTTTTGTGAACAGGGCCTCGAACAGTCCGCCGTTGGCATCGAAGCAAGATGAATACAGGATGGTGTCTTCGGTGCCCAAAAATTCCGATACCTTGGCCTCCAGCTGCTTATGTAGATCCAGTGTGCCCACGATGAAGCGCACCGATGCCATGCCAAAGCCGTATTTGTCGATGGCTTCCTTGGCAGCCTCGCGCAGTCTAGGATCGTTGGCCAGTCCCAGGTAGTTGTTGGCGCACATGTTGACGAGTTCGCCATCACGTCCTTCGACGCGCACCCGTGTACCCTGGGGTGAGACGAGTATGCGTTCGCTCTTGTAGAGTCCTGCGTCGCGTACCTCGCCTAGCTGTGCCGTGAGAATATCCTTCATCTTTCCGTACATTGTGGTCCCTCCTGTCATTCATCCAGTGTTAGTATGACCTTACCGCACTTGCCCGAGGCCATGGCCTCGAAGCCTTTCTCGTAATCCTCGAATTTGAATTTGTGGGTTATCACCGGGCGTATGTCCAGACCGCTGCGGAACAGACCTTGCATGCGGTACCACGTGTCGAACATACGTCTGCCGGTTATACCGTGAAGGGTCAGCCCTTTGAATACGATATCGCCGGTGATGTCCAGGGGTACCTCGCCGTTGGGAATGCCCAGCAGCACCACATTACCGCCCGGAGCAGTGGCCTTCATGGCATCGTTGATGGACTTGACAGCCCCGGCTGCCTCCAGGGAAACCTCGACACCCCTTCCTCCGGTGATGTCCAGTATGCGGGACACGGCGTCTTCCTCAGCAGCCTTGATGGTGTGGGTGGCGCCGAGTTTCCGTGCCAGGTCGAGTCTGTACTCGTTGTCCCATTCCACCACGATGATGTGCGACGCGCCGATGTGTTTGAGCACTGCTATGATGAGTAGCCCCACGGGACCGGCGCCGAACACTGCAACGGAATTGGCCACACAGTCGGCCGCGAACACGGTGTGTACGGCGTTGCCCAGGGGATCCTGCAGGGCTGCCAGATCGGGATCCAGGTCAGGATCGTTTATGACCACGTTGGATTCAGGCAGGGTCATGTACTCGGCAAAGGCACCGTCCACGTCATAGCCTATGCCAACGAAGTTTTCGCACACGTGGGCTTTTCCTGTGCGGCAGTTGCGGCAGAATCCACAGGTGATGTGTCCCTCACCGCTGACGTAGTCCCCCACTTTCACGTGTTTCACGTGGGAGCCTACCTCCACCACCACCCCTGCGAACTCGTGGCCGATGATTCTGGGTACCTGGACCCGGCTTTGGGACCAGGCATCCCATTTGTAGATATGGTGGTCTGTCCCGCATATGGCGAGACGTTTCATTTTTATGAGCACTTCATCGGGCCCGGGCTTGGGGACGGGAACATCCCACAGCTCAAGTCCTCCCGGCTCTGGTCGAGCTTTGACGATTGCCTTCATGACAATGAATCCTCCCGATGGGGCCAATGATATTCCCCGACCCGGTTCAGTCAATGCAATTCGTGCCTTTCATCAGGGTGGTCGGGTTCTGATTTTCAGATACTGTGTTCTGTCTGACGGCAAGGTTTTCGCGGGGGTGTCCAACTTGAATGAAAACTCTGTTTCTCATGACCGACCCTGTAAGCATCGTTACGAAAAAGTGCTTTAATTACAATATGTTACATGCATTAAGTAACCGAGCGTAGCTACTGGCACGCTTCTTGCATCAGGCACCCCATGACTGGACCGTAGGAGACACAGGGATC
>JALWFW010000205.1 GCA_027013865.1 Polyangiaceae bacterium
CAGGACGGTCTTACCTCATGTTGGCGTACCACAACAGTCATCACTGGTATCTCAATGTGCCAGATTCCCAATGCCTCTAGGCCAATCAGAAGCGGATGCCGCCGTTTTTGCAAGAGGATAATCGCATCGGAGTCAAACGATTTAGCCCGCCCGTTTTTGGTGCGCGTTCACGTAAGAGAAATACCCTATCCATCTCGCTACCCACGGCAAGACAAACCCAAAATGAGAAGAGCGCCGACGGGCTGGCAGGATGACTTCAGGGCGTACGGGGGAGGTGCATGTGTATGCGGTGAAACCCAGGCTGGCGTGAAGGCGGGGGCCATCATCCAAAAATATGGGACAGATTTTATTAAAAGTACTGTAATTTCAATGACTTATAAGTGATATTCGAGATGGCATGGATATGGTGGAATGATAATCCCGTATGCAGTACTCAAGGTCTTAAGTGTTGCGTATATATATTCAGGTGCCTAAACTTGGAGTGCAGGAGGTCCCATATGGGCGATACCCTCGACAGAATACTCAGCAGGATAGGGGATGTCAGACGTGAAGTATATTCATTTGGAGAATATCTGGAGCTCGTCCGGCAGAATCCGGGCATGCATTTCCGTAACGCTGCATCATACATGAAAGACTGCATGGAACATTACGGTCGCTACGAAGTCCGCCGCGGTCCTGAGAAGATATTGCGATTCCACCTGTTTGACGGCGAATTCACAGAAGGATTGACTCCCCTGGTTGGTAACGAAGATATTCAGAAGTCTTTCCATGATCTCCTCACAGCACGAGCCAGCATGGACTCCCCAGGACGTCTCATTCTAATCCACGGTCCCAATGGCAGTGCAAAGACGACATTCCTTCGGCTCATGATGGCAGCTTTAGAACATTACTCGGGCACAGAAGAAGGGGCGGTGTACAGGTTCAACTGGATTTTTCCGTCAGATGCCATTTTGCCCAGGGGTATAGGTTTTAGGGCTTCGCATCCCGATGACAACCGCCGCCTGGACTCATATGCCCATCTTGAGGGAAATCAGATAGACGCCATCCTCATGGATGAATTTCGCGATCATCCGCTGCTACTCATTCCTGTTTCAGCCAGACGTCAGGTGCTGGAAGAACTTTCAGGCGGCGCAGAAATACCCGAATGGCTCCTCAGACGCGATCTCCATCCCCGAAACAGGCAGATTTTCGATGCACTACTGCTTTCATCCGGTGCCGGAGTGGAGGAAGTCCTGAAATACGTGCAAGTGGAACGCTTCCGTTTCTCCTTCAGATACCGCAAGGGCATGGCCGTGGTGGAACCAAAACTGGCCGTAGATGCTCACCTACGCCAGGTAACGGCAGACAGATCGCTCTCCTCGCTTCCTCCGGCACTGCAGCATCTGGATTTATACAGGTTCGGAGGCGATCTTGTGGACGGCAACCGTGGAATGATCGAGTTTTCCGACATATTCAAACGTCCACCCGAGGCATTCCGCTATCTGCTGACACTTCTCGAAGATGGCCGTCTGTCCCTCGATTCGGTCCAACTCCATTTCGATTCGGTCTTCTGCGCCACGGCCAACGACCGGCAACTGACGGCATTTACGGAGACACCTGATTTTGCATCCTTCGAAGGTCGCACAGATTTCCTTCAGATGCCTTATCTCCTGGATTACCGCCTGGAGGAGAGGATACTCGGTTTCACGGTGACGCCGGAGCGCATTGGAAAGCACATAACACCTCATGTCCTCGAAGCAGCTGCACTCTGGGCCGTGATGACCCGCCTGGTGACTCCCTCCGCAGGCAGTGAGGAGGAGGATGCCCTACTCAACTCCCTGTCCGTGTATGACAAAGCCCTGCTGTATGCAGACGGCCGGGTTCCTGAGGGGTTTACTCCGGATGAGGCCCGTCAGTTGCTTCTGCTTGCTGGCAGACTCAGGCATGAGCGTCTTTCGCAGCACATTTACGAGGGCGGCATCGGAGCAAGCCCGCGTCTTCTCCAGTCCATTCTAACGAGGGCGGCATCACGTGGAAAGTTCCTTGGTTTTGCGGGGTTACAGGCTGAAATCAGAAATCTGTATGAAGACAAGGAAAAGCATGAATTCCTCAACTATCCTGCACAGGAACGCGGGTATCATGACATCGAGGCCTTTGCCGAGTACATGCGCTCTCACTGGCTCATGCGCATAGAAGAAGATCTCTGGGCAGCTGCCGGGCTCGTACTCAGGGAGAATCTTCTTGATAGGTTCAGCCGCTATCTCCAACTGGTGAACCATTATATAAAAGGCGAAAAGATAAAGGACGAAGTCAGTGGTGAGTATCATGATCCTCCCGAGAGCGTCATGAACGAGATGGAGGATGCCCTTGGCATAGACTCCGAAGACCGCCACCAGTTCCGTCAGTCATGTATAACGAGGGTAGCCGCCTACGTGGTGGATCATGGTGGATCTCCTGACATAGAGATCATATTCGGCAGGGAGCTCGATTTACTCACCCGCAGGTCTTACGATACAAAACTTGGCAGACTCCTGTCTGTTGTCGAGATGACTCAATCCGCCCTGACGGAAGAACGGATGCCCATGGATGAAGAAAATAGTAAAGAAGTTGATAACTTACTGAAATCATTGAAAAATATGGGATACGAGAAGGACTCACTCATAGAGGTACTAGGTTTTTATCTTCAAGAGAAGTCCGTCCGTGAATGAAGGTTGACATCAGGTAGAGTCGAAGATGCCGTATAAACAGGGGAGATATGTGGCTCTTCTAGCGAAGAGTGTTAAATTGCCATCAACACTCAGGTAGGAGGTAAGATTATGAACAGAAAGACCTTACTGTCAGTGATTATCGTCGCATTTCTGACGGCTGCCGTGGCATGGGCGGCGCCCAGAATAGGGTCGGTCATCACGGTGAGATCCCTCAACACTCAGGTCATGAGTGAACCGTCATTCCTCAGTAGTTCCGTGGCAAAGGTATACAGGGGTACCCACATGACATATCTGGGAAGGAAGGGGGCCTGGTACAAAGTCCGCATGAGCAGCGGAAAAATCGGCTGGATTCACAGATCTCGTGTAGTTGACAAAATGCTCAATCTTTCCAGACGTCCCGGAGCTTCCGACTCATCTTCCAAAGATGAGGTAGAGCTTGCCCGTCGCGGATTCAACCCCTCGATAGAACAGCAGATGTCCCGGGAGAAAAATTACAATTACACCTATGTCGACCGCATGGAGAAAATTCAACTGGATGTGAAGACAGTCAAAGATTTCATGCTTCAGGGCAAACTGCGCTTCCGTGCAGTGGTGAGAAAGTAGGAGGTACGTCATGCGCAAAAACATGTGGATGTATATAGCCGCCATATTCCTTACGGCCTCCGCAGTTGTGGCTACTGATACCGGATGCCGCACTTTCACTACGTATACCATGACCGGCAGGGTGGATCCCGAAGCCTTGTTCTGGGATGTTCAGGGTGCCATCAAGATAGTCCAGGCATGGAACTGGGCACAGAAATCCATAACTCCAGAGGAGGAGTATTTTATTGGTCGTTCAGTCTCGGCAGCTGTAATGTCCCGATATTATTACAGATTCTATAATGGTCAGGTTTTGGCTACAGGGCAGCTCACTCCTGGAATGCTTTATTATCTGTATGAGATAGGCTCTGTTCTGGATTATGCAGCCCAAGACACTCCTATTGCCCTTGACGGTTTTTATCCCATTGCAGGGTTTCACTTCATGATAATGGACAATGCTGAGATCAACGCATTTTCAGCTCCCGGCGGATACGTATTCGTCACGTCCGGATTTCTGGCCCTTGCTTCCAACGAGGATGAGGCAGCCGCCATTCTGGCTCACGAGATGGGACACGTCCTCTTGCGTCATGGAGTGCGTATGATAAAGAAATCCCGCCAGTCTCAGTTCCGTAAGGTGGTTATGCAGGAGACTGTGGAAGCCGTCTCTCCCGTTGGAATGGACCTTCTTCAGGGCGTCGTCTCGGACATAACGGAGGCCATGGTACTTGCCGGTTATGCCCGTTCTCTGGAGTATCAGGCGGACGAGTTTGCATACAAACTGCTTTATTACTCTGGATACAACCCGGTGGCACTGTATAAGGTCATTGAGAAACTTCACCGTATGGGTCTCGAGCACGTAGCCTCCAGGCAGGGCTGGTTCTCTACACATCCCAAGCCCATAGACCGCATGAAGAAATTGTGGAAGTACATGAGCAAGGCAGGACGGCCCAAATACCGGCTTCCCCGCATAAGAATGCTGAGATACCGCCGTCATGCTCGTCCGCTTTATCACCAGTACAGGAGATATAGTGAGTTCGCTCTGCGATATCAGTAATATAACTACCTGAAATTATTCGATAAAATAGTAGCAGAGGGTTTATTGGCAATACATTGTAACCAATGGGAAGCAAACTTTGATATTGGCCATGGGCCATAAGTAATGTAACATATGCTTCATGGATGAGAGGGTCAGGCTTATAAAGCGGTACAGTAACAGGAAACTATATGATTCTTCCCAGAGTGCATATGTCACACTCAAAGAACTGGCAGAGTTCATACGCACCGGAGAGATGATAAAGGTAGTGGATCACGACACCGGTGAGGATCTCACGTATGAAGTGCTTCTGCAGATAATCCGCCATGAAGGGAAGCGCAGCAGATTCATCTCCATATCCGATCTTGCAAATCTGATACGCTCCACAGCAACCCAGTCGCAGGAATTTTTGTCCAGTCTAAGGACAGAGGTCGATGCCAAGATGCCGGATATCTCCCGCGAATTCTGGGATTACATGGAAAAACAGTTTGGGGCCACAGCAGAGGAATGGCGGGGAACCCTTCATGAATGGGAGAAATCCTTTGAGAGCTGGCAGAAGGATCTGGAGCATACCCTGGAGGATCTCGTCAGGCCGATAAAGAGCCGTCTCGATGAACTCGAAAAGGACATAAAAGACCTTCAGTCCAAAATAGACACTCTGCGCTAGAACCGAATAGGAGCGCCTCATGTCACCGTGGCGATATGAAACAGCATATTTGGCCAGACAGATCAATGACATCAGAGATCCGTCTCGTAATCATTCAATCGATGATGTGGCCACATGTTTTACCTATGACAGAGGGAGATATGTTGTCGTGGCGGTCTTTGATGGCGTATCCGAAGCCTTCATGGACAAGAAAATAGACCTCGCCGACAAAGTGAGTTCCATGCTGGCCTGGCAGCTAGAGAGATTTTGTAATACAGAAAAACCCAATAATATTCACAAGATAGCTCGGTGGGTGATAGACAAGACGAACGATGACGATTTTATGAACAAGGGGGCTACCACCATTGCCATGGTGAGGTTTGATTCTCAGACAGGTGCAGTGGACGGCATGACAGTGGGAGATTCCCCTGCACTGATGGCCAGATGGCGTAATTCTAGGGGAGAATGGGAGGTACAGACGCTTACCGGCCTTCATATGGTAGCCAATAATCCCGGTATAATAACGCGCAGGTGGGAGTACGGTGTGGAACTCAAACTTTCGATGTTCCAGACCAGCATCCCGGATGAGTTCGACATAGCGTCATTGGTGGTCATGACCGACGGTTATGGCAAGATGACTGACGAAGACACCATGAAATACATGGATGATGACGCTCAGGACCGGCTGGTTGCAGAGTACTTCTCGCATTTCGCAAGGGTCTACCTTCCGGAGGAAGCCATCAGGAGGTTTCCCGACATCCCCGTGGCCGGTGATGGCTCGTCTCCTTATGAAGCCGTCAGCAGCAATACGCTGCTTCAGAGATTTCTCGCAGAGTTTTATTCACTTGCGGATGATGAGACCCGGGCTCAGATGGCGGTGGTGGATTTGGATTACGAAGCTCTTGGCGAGTTTTATGACGATCCCGAAGGCTATGTTCAGCAGCTGGGTCTATCAATGGATGAATTCCTTGATGCTCACCATCCGGCCCTTGGTTGGATGCTGGCAGCTCCCATAGACCGTTCAAAGGACTCGTCAGGGTTTGATGATTATCTCCGCGAATACATGAAAGCCGAACTATTCACGGCCTCTATGCTTGATGAGATGCTCGATATGGAGGGAACTCTTCAGAAGAGGCTGAATACGTTTTTTAGCCAGCTGGGGCCCATAGGAGACGATTTTTCCGTTGCCATGATCGAGATCACGGAGGACTGAGATGAGTGTGACAACGGGTCGTGGAGACAAGGGCCGTACAGGGATTTTGGGATCCTCTAGGTGCAACAAGTGGAGTCCTAGATTCGAGGCAGTGGGGGATGTGGACGAGCTGTCTACCATACTGGGAATAGCACGCCAGTCTACGGAAGACGAACGTGTGGCTCGCGAAATCCTTGTTATTCAAAAGGATTTGTACAGGCTCAATGCAGAGCTGGCGGCAGAATCTCAGGAGGTTCTGTCCAGACTCTCAGTGATGCTCATTGGTCCCGGAGATGTCAGAAGAGTGGAGGAGAGGGTCAGGGAGCTCGAAAGGCAGATAGACCGGCTGAAGGGTTTCGTTATTCCTGGTGGAGGTAATATCGTGTCGGCCCGGTTGGATCACGCCAGAGCGGTGTGCAGGCGTGCCGAGAGGAGAGTCGGCAGGTTTCTCAGCGAACAAGGCACTATAGATGGTGATACGTCCATACTGAAGTATCTCAACCGTCTTTCAGACTATCTGTTCATCCTTGCCCGCCACACAGAAACTACGCGAACTTATGCCGAGGACGGAAAATGAGCAGCCGTGACGGATCCAATGATCGCAGGAATCATCCCAGATCAGATCTCAAGATAAAGGTCAGATATTCCAGCGTGAATAAATTCCTCTCAGAATACACAAGCAACATATCCCAGGGTGGCGCATTCGTTGCTACCAAGAAGCCTCTCCCTGTCGGAACGCGTATGCTCATAGAGATGGAAGTGCCCGGACTAGATGGCCCTATAGAGGTCATAGGAGAAGTCAGGTGGAATACAGACGTTCAGCCCAGAACTGAGACCAGCGGCATGGGCATAGCATTCGTTTATCGTTCCGAAGATGAGAAACGTGAGTTCGAAAAGAAGGTCTTGGAGCTCTTCAGACGTGAACTGGGAGAGTATGCTTACCAGAAATTTCTGGAGATGTTTCACAATAAAGATTCAGAATAATTATGCTGGCTCATTGCATCAAAAATACTTTTTTCGAACGCTCCGTAGCGGATGATCTGGCTGAAAAGAAGGAGAGACGGGAGGTAATATGAAGTCCAGTGCACTTTATGCCATTCCCAACGCAATAACCATATCCTCGCTGCTTCTTGGAATGGCGGGTGTCCTCCTCGCGGTTGAGGGCCGTTTCGACTTGGCACCCTGGTTCATGCTAGGATGCGTACTTCTTGACAGGCTTGACGGTATGACCGCCAGAAAGCTCAAAGTGAGCGCTCTGTTTGGCATGGAGCTGGATTCACTGGCCGATCTGGTTGCCTTTGGCGTGTCTCCTGCGGTCTTGATGTACACTATGGTCGTGCATTATACCGCTCCGGGGACGGGACTGCGCCTTTTTACAGGTGCTGCGTCTGTGCTGTGGGTGGCTGCTTCGGCTCTGAGACTGGCGAAATACAATGTCATTGCAATGGGTCCGGGTTTTGAGTGGGTATTTCAGGGTACACCCATGCCTTTTGCTGCCAGTATGCTCATTCTTCCACTCATTCTGCTTCAGAAATACGCAGCTGGTGTGGCTCCGGGTTACGATCCTTTCATATTTTCTTGGCATCCTTCATTGATGTCATTTGAGTACATTCCTGTATGGGCTCTCGTTGTAGCCTACCTCATGGTTTCTGGATTCAAAATTCCAAAAATGCATAAGTATTCAGAATCATGGAAGAATGTTTATGTAATGATGCATCTGTTGGCTGTATACGTCCTGGCTCCACTTCGTTTGCTTCCTGAGCTGCTGGCATTTTTCGTAACCGAATATGTAGTGATTTCGCTGGTTTTCCACTTTTCAGAAGAGGGCAGGAAGGTCAAAAAGATTTCCATGCTGGAAGCCATGAGCTACAGAAAAGACAATGACTGACGTGATAACAGCCTGCTCTTACTGACCCTGATTCACAGTATGCCTACTCAAAGATGGATATCACAGACTGATGGTGACATGGTGACTTTCACCTTTTCACTGCCCAGAGAGGAAATAGTGTACTTCAGGTATGTGCTGGAGTCCTACGACGGCCTTGGCACTCAAACGTCGATGTCCGGAGATAACACGGTCCACTGGCAGGTACCGGCAGACAGAGCCGAAGAGGCAGGTGAGTTGATAGATGCCCTCCTCATGGAAATCGGAACCTGAAGAAATAACGTTTCTGGTGGGAGAGCGGCACCAGTACAGGGACTCAGACGTGATGGCGCGTCTGCTTACCTTGGAGAAAGGAGCAGTTACGGTAGTGGCCCGGGCTGTTCGACGATCCCGTCGCCGTTTTCCGGCTGGACTAGAGCCTTACGCCGTCTATAGCGGGACAATTGTCAGGGGGCGCGGGGGATGGGAACTGTCAGAGGCATTACTTATCCGGGAATTCTTCAGCATTTCCGGTAAGTTAGATCTCGTATCAACTGCGGCCTGTGGTGTATGGGTCACATCCGTGCTGCTTCAGGATGAGGAGCCGGAGCCGCGTCTAGTGAAACTTCTGGAGGGCTATCTAGATTTCTGTTCACGGGGTCATCTTCTTCCGGCGGCTTACTTCTATGCGGCCATGAAGGTGGCGGGATTTCCTCCAGCTCTGAGGTCGTGCATGGAATGTGGTGCATCACCTCCTGTCCCAGGATGGTTTTATTCTCCACGTTACGGGGGGGTCAGGTGTCCCTCACACTCTCGGGGAGAAGGGGTGATGCTCACTGAAGAGGATTTACGTTGGTTTGCCAGCAGTAAGGAAGAAGAGCCGCGTAGGGAAATTCTCATGGCAATGCTCGAAACGGTGGAACATCTGGTCCACAGGAAAGCTCCCTGTTCAGGCTTATTGTGATTTTGATGAGATAACTATATGATATTATTTAAGTTTTCTCAACTCGTCGTCATCCAGTTCCATCTGCAGGAGCTGCATTTCACTACTGAGTCTGCGTAGTTTGCCTACGAGTTCCTTGAGTTCTTTGTTGTATTGGTCGTATTCCTTCTTTGCTTTGCTGTACTCGGGAATGTGTTCAATCATTTTCATGAAGGCAGTACTTCTATCCTGTTTTACATATTTGCGCAGTTTTGGGTATTTCCGGTCACAGGAAGATACATAATTTTGTATCCTTGGAGGTACCGGACGTTTGTTTTTCTTGTAGTTTGCCTCCGTTGAATAGTAACCTATACAATTTCCGATACTCGTTGAGTATCTTTGTATCACATTGCTCATCGTATTGCTGGCGGCTGTAAGAAGAGGAGCGTACTGCTGGGATTTTAGACTCAGTTCGGATATTTTTCTTCTGAGAAGGAGTAGTTTGCGTTTTTTTGCCCGCAGGGAGGGATCTTCGGGTTCTGTTGCATGGGGCTTACTGGATGAATGTGTTTTCATGAAATCAGAGGGGATTTTGGGTGTTTTGACACGGTTGTTTTTTGGAAAGGTCTGTTTTTGACGCGGTATCTTCGGCAGATTCATCGGAAGGGCTCGCTTTTTCACGGTAATCTGGCTTCCAGGAAGGGAAACAGTCTTTTTTTGTGGTGAATCATGAGGCCCCGGCGTGTCTGCACTGGCTATTTTTGAGTCTGTGTTTTTATTTATGTTCGTCTGTGCTTCGTGTTTTGTTTCCTTGGATACAGTGCCGGTTTTGCGGTCCATCACAATCACCGGTTTGCTGTCCACTACAACGATAGGTTTTTCATCGGATCTATCCATCAGGTACACAGCCAGGATAATGATCGATAAAACAGCAATAATCACAATAGGATACACGATCATGCGTACTCTGAAGACCTTCAGATAAGCATCGTCAGAGATTCCTGCAGTGGAAGCAGCCTTCAGGGCTTCTGTATAGGTGTCCCCGGTGTGATAGTTCTGCTCAGGGGGACGTGCCTCAGGATCCTCGGTATGCATTAAGGGGTTGCTCGTAGAGAGTCCTTCTGTCGGAACGGCCCCGATTGCCTGCTGCAGATCGTTCATGAAGAGGCGTATATCGCGGTATCTTTTTTCAGGCTCCTTTTCGAGGGCGCGCATGAGAATGTTTTCCACCTGGACGGGCAGGTGTGGGGCGACCTCACTGAGCGGTCTCGGAGGCTGCGTGAGCAGGCGGACCAGCATGTCAGCCGTGGAGCGTCCGGTTATAGGCAGCGTTCCTGTCAGTATTTCATAAAGAATGACACCAAGGGAATAGATATCCGTCCATGGACCTATGCGATCTGTCTCACCTCTTGCCTGTTCAGGTGACATGTAGGCCGGTGTGCCAAGGACTTGCCCCGTTTTCGTCATCCGGGAAGGTTCTTCGTCGTCGGTATTTTCGAGAAGTTTTGCTATTCCGAAGTCCAGAACCTTGACTATTTCCTGTCCGGACGCCGACTTTTCCACGACTATGTTGTCCGGCTTGAGATCGCGGTGAACGATGCCTTTGGCATGAGCTGCAGCCAGTGCCTCCCCCACCTGGGATATGTAATGCCATGCCTGGGAAGGGGTCATACCCGATTTGTGGTGTTTCATTATTTTTGTGAGTTCAGTTCCTTCGATGTACTCCATCAGTATGAAGTACCGCCCATCCGGGAGTGTTCCAAAGTCGAATGCGGATAGAATGTTGGGATGGTTCAGCATTGCAATGACTTTGGCTTCGGCCATGAAGCGTTTTACGACGGTCTCGTTTACGGCCAACTCGCGGTGAAGCACCTTGAGAGCCGCCTTTTTTCCGATGACGGGATGTTCCGCCAGGTATACACGCCCAAAACCGCCTTCTCCAAGGAGCCGGGTGATGTGATAGGAGCCGATGGACTGTCCAATGAGAGGATCCTGCATAAGGAAAGGGTATTGAGAGTTGGCATTCCGTCAATGATTTTACGTCTGGGCCCGTGCAATATGTATATGGCGCAGGGATTGCGATGGCAGGAAATCATATGGTCTCAGGGGTCGATTCAAGGAGTCCATGCATGGTTATAAAGAAGTATGGCGTGTAAAAGTGCTTTAATTTCAATAAGTTATGCGCTTTATGCAATAATCGTGTAAATATATGAGGCTGTGTACTGAACAGTCGATATGTTCATTTACGGGTGGAGAACGGGGTATGTGAGTGATATCATGCGGCAGGAAATTTTCTGACCATGAATATATCAAAACTGGTTCTCCGGAAATATGCTTCCAGTAACGTGATAAAATCAGTCGATACATCCATAAAACTGGCCGTTGCTGGATCTTCTCCTTCCTATCGTCACGCAGTCATAAACTTTCTTTTCAGCGAAACGGTTCATCTCCCTGATATAGGGTGGATTTTGCCCCATGTTTTGCCGGAACGCTTTTCGATTCAGGAACTGGACTGGAATGAGGCTTTGGATTCCGTCCACGATTTCGATGCTGTCATAGGAGCTGTTCACCCTCTGGATGATGCCGTAAACGCATCCAGTATAGCCCGCCTTTTCGAGAAAGGGGTAATGCCATACGCTCTAGTGCTGGGAATCTCGTCCATAAGCACCGTCAGTCTGCTGAAATCCATGGGTGCAGGACATCTAAGGCTCATCAGATGGCTGCCGAGAATGAAGTCTATAGATCCGGGTGGGCATTCCGTCGAAATAACGGAGGCGCAGCATGCCCGCCTTATCCAACAGTTGGCACAGCACCTGGAGAAGCTGGACAAAGGCATGTCCTTCGTGCGTTATATGAACGATCCGTTGCTCAAAGAACAGTATCTGTCCGGACGCATTCACGAAGGTGCCATGGCTGCAGCATCACTGTTTCTGTTTGAGCTCTATTCATTTCCCACCATGAAGGCACTGATTTCCATGGGCAGGGAGGTGGAGATTGTGGAGGAAGTCACTCCGCCCACCATGACCCAGCTCATAGACGGGCTAGTTCATTCCATCTGTTATGTCCACACCGGAAGGAAGGCCTCGGAATCCACACTTCAGAAAGTACACTCCTTCATGAAATGGGGACTCATGCCATTATATATGATGTCCGGGCTGTCCGGTGGAGTGATGGGGGTGCTGGTTTATATGCTGGTTTACGGTACTGGCAGAGCGCTGGACATGTTTCTTACCAGGGTGGCAGGTAGTTCATCCGTGAATGGCTCCGGTGACGAACCGGACTACACCCCTGAAGAGGATAATCGGCATTCCTGATCGATCGCTCCATGTCCTACTTTGGTATGTTCGGAGAAAGTCTTTTTGCCATATCACGGTTTTAAATGGCTGTTTCATGGTTTTTGCTGGCCGACGCGGTGTAAGACGATCCAGAATATGCCCGGGTATTCAGGTCAGGGCGTCGAAATCCACGATGAAATCGGCCACACCTTCTACTACTTCTGAATCATGAGTCACCAGTATGTAGGGAATTTCGTGCTTCTGGGTCCATTCATGGACAGCCGCAGCCACGTGCTGTCTCAAGGAACGGTTCATGGCGGAATACGGCTCGTCCAGAAGAAGAAGTCGGGGCTGTGCATTGAGCGCCCTGGCAATGGCCACCCTTTGCCGTTCTCCGCCTGACAGTTCATGTGGCGCTAAGTCTGCTCTGTGGTCTATTCTGAGCAGTTTCATCAGATCATGGGTGTATTGCCCGCCTGAAAATCTGACATTCTCTTCTGCGGTGACATGAGGAAACAGGAGAATCTCCTGGGGCACAATCACGGCTTTGCGTTGCCAGGCAGGCATCATGATGCCCTGAGCGGTGTCGCACCATACCTCTCCACCGAAGACTATGCGTCCCTCCACAGGAGCACGGAAACCGGCAATCACCTGCAGTAAAGTACTCTTACCTGAACCGGAAGCTCCTATGATAGCCAGTACCCTTCCACCGAATTCCAGGGTCAGATTCTTGTCAACGTGAGGAATTTTCAGGTCTATCAGGAGCATATATTGAATTTGCTGGCTGATACGACAGAGTACACCACGCAGTTTACAAAGATGTTACTCTGCTAAAAAGCCGTTAACTACTTGAAATTATTCACCAATTATTTTGATGAGAACTCGTTTGCGGCGGCGACCGTCAAACTCACCGTAGAAAATCTGCTCCCATGGACCAAAATGTAGTTTGCCGTTGGTTATGGCTACCATGACTTCACGGCCCATGACCTGTCTTTTAAGATGGGCGTCGCCGTTGTCTTCGCCAGTCATGTTGTGGCGATATCTTGAGATGGGTTCATGGGGCGCGAGCTGCTCAAGCCACTCACGGTAGTCACTGTGAAGGCCAGGCTCGTCGTCGTTGATGAAGACCGACGCGGTTATGTGCATGGCATTGACCAGGCATAGACCCTCGAGAATGCCGCTTTCACGAACTGCTTCTTGTACCTGCGGTGTTATGTTGATGAACTCGACCCTTTTGTCCGTATTGAACCACAGTTCTTTGGTGTAGGACTTCATTCTTCTACCTCCAGCTCCCACTTCTCGTACATGTCTGCCGGAATCTTTTCAAGAAATCTGGATACTCTCTGGAAATATCTGCCTTTCCTCCCCTCAGGGCTGAGCACGGGATATGTAATATACAAATGATCCTTTGCACGGGTCAGAGCCACGTGAAGAATACGCCGCTCTTCCTCCACTGCGTCCAGGTCTGACAGCGAATAGGTCGAAGGCAGAGCACCGTCATACAGACCCACCAGGAAGACTGCCGTCCATTCGAGACCTTTGGCCTGATGAATGGATGTCAGGGTTACCTGGTCTTCGATTTTTTCATCTGGGGGCTCGAGTATGTTTTCAGACGAGGGGCCGTATTCCAGGCCAAGATCAGCAAGCAGTTCATCCAGATCGGAATACTGACCAGCAATCTCCACCAACTGGCGCAGATCCTGAAGACGTTCGTCACTGTCGTCGTACATGCGTTGGAGATGCGGCTCGTACCGTGTGAGTATGGCCTCCATGAGGGGCCTGGGCTCTTCAGGCAGTCCGGCAAGGAACTGACCCAACTCGTGCAGCCGCCCTTTCTGTCGAGATCCGAGCATAGAGAGCATGCGGACGTCCAGGAACGGGTGAATCGTGTCCTCCAGAGGAGTCTGCTCCAAGAACGAGGCAACCGTGCGAGCCGTGGATCTGCCCAGTCCGGGCTCGATTCTGAACAGGCGCACCACCGCGATCTGATCCGAAGGTCTGCGTCGCACCCTTATATAGGACATGAGATCCTTGAAATGGGCCTGCTCGAAGAGCTTGACGCCACCGAATATCTTGAAGGGAATACCCCGTTTGGACAGCTCTACCTGAACCTGTACACCCAGATGGTGAGCCCTGTAAAGGACTCCTATCTCATTCAGCGGAATTCCTTCCTCTGTATGTAGCTCCCACAGACGCTGGCACACGAACATGGCCTCCTGGACCTGATCATAGGCAGAGATCAACACCGGTTTCATGCCTGGCCCGCGGTGGGATACGAGAGTCTTTTTGAGCACCCTGGGAGAAGCGGCGATTACGCTGTTGGCAATGTCTAGAATTTCCTGGGAGGAGCGGTAATTCACCTCGAGTCTGAACACCTGCGCATCCGGATAGCGGTCGGTGAAGGATAGGATATTGCGTGGAGACGCCCCGCGAAAACCGTATATGGCCTGGGCATCGTCTCCCACCACTGTGATGCTACGGTGGTCCATAGCCATGAGATCCACGATTTCGCCCTGTATGGCATTGGTGTCCTGGTACTCGTCCACCAGGACGTGGTCGAAATGAGAGCGCAGCTCCTCACCGGCTGGAGACACGAGAATCTCCCTCCAGTAAAGCAGCAGGTCGTCGTAATCCAGTACACCCTGGCGGCTTTTGCGGGCCTGATATTCCTTCCTCAGATGCTCCAGCACGTCTACATGATCCTTCAGACCTGGAAACCGGCGCAGTACTACGGATTCGAGGGATTCCTGCAAAGCCTGTGCCATGTTAAAGACAGATGCCGCTTTTTTGGCGGTAACAGGGGGACCAACTTTCAGATCGGTGAGGATAGCGTGAAGGAAATCCGTAGCATCCTCTCTGTCCACTATGTTGAACTCTTTTGAAAACCCCAGTGATTCTGCATAGTTGCGAAGAAATCTATGTCCAATGTGGTGAAATGTGCCCGCCCATATGCTGCGAGCTGCCGGTCCCAGCAGCGCCTCTACGCGGTCTTTCATCTCTCTGGCGGCCTTCTGGGTGAAGGTGACCATGAGAATCCTGGACGGCGGGGTGCCCTTCAGCATTAGGTGTGCTGCCCGGCTCACCAGGGTACGGGTCTTTCCTGAACCTGCCCCGGCTATGATGAGAACCGGCGAGGCCTCTGCCGTGACTGCAGCCAGTTGCTGTTCATTTAGCTGAGAATACGGATCAAGTGCCGGGGGCGTAGGCCCCTGCCCCCCTTTCAGTCTGTACTTCAATGGGATTCCTCTACCTTGACGTCGTCTATGTACCAACCTTCACGGGTGATGGAACCGTCACTCTCGAATACGAAGCGAATGCGGATTTCACGGCCGGCATAATCTGACAGGTCGACGGTGTACTGAGTCCACTGTGTATTGGATGTGGTATCATCCTGACACCAAATATTGTCGTCGGTGTCGGTGTAATGTGGAGTTATGTGGTCATTTTCGACTCTGGTCCATGACAAACCACCATCTATGGAAACCTCCACGGCTCCACCGTCGTAGCAGCCTGGGGAATGTTCTTCTGCCTGAAGCCAGCTCCAGAACGTAAGTACAGGAGACGTGGCACCGGTGAGTCTTATGAGCGGAGACACCGCGTTACAGGAATCAGCATTGAGGTTGCTGGAATACTCACCAGTGAGAGCGTTGGAGATACAGGCCGAGCCGCTGTGACATGAAGTCGGTCCGCTTCCGGGGGATCCGGCACTCCAGGAGCCGTTGAATTCCCAGTCCTGAAGGGAGCTGGGGCTGTCAAAGTTACTGAAGAGATAATACAGCAGGCCGGAGCAGTCGGATATGTCTATCTTACAGCCGTTGCAATGAAGTTCGCCTTCGGCATATCCGAAACTGTTACATGTCATGCCTTTGAAATCGGTTCCGTCGCACTCCTCGAGGCATTGTGCGAAGTTGTCGCCGCATATTGGGCCTGTACCGGTGCACTGATTCGTTCTGATTTCACACCAGTCTGTACATCCTAGATTGCCTCCGTCGTAGCACAGATTCTCGCAGGTTTCTCCGCCGAAATCATCTCCGTCACATTGCTCTCCGGGATCCAGAACACCGTTACCGCAGTTGGGACAGCAATCGAAATGGCTGTACTTGCAGGTCTCTCCCTTGGCTGCATCGCAGTAGCCATCGCCTATCACGAATTCCCACTTGCATGCGTCGGAACACCCGTCGCCACTGTCCGTGTTGCCGTCGTCGCATTCCTCTTCAAGCTCCATGATGCCATTGCCGCAGGTAGGCTGGCCGTCTTCATCCTGGCATCCTGCCGAACATCCGTCGTCGGACTCGTTGTTACCGTCGTCACATTCCTCGAAGTAGGGTGTCGCATCGTCGACTATACCGTCGCCGCATCTTGGAGCGCAGTCGGCAGGACAGATCTCCCTGTTTTCGCCATTTTCCATGTCGCATACACCGTCACCACAGGTGAATTCGACACGGCATCTGGCCGAGCAGCCATCACCGGATACGGTGTTGCCGTCGTCACAGAGCTCGCGGGTCGAATCGATGTTACCGTCTCCACAGCCCTGCTCGACTATGCAGTCAGAGGAACACCCGTCGCCACTGTCCGTGTTGCCGTCGTCGCATTCCTCGGGATATTCCAGAAGACCATTGCCGCACTGCTGCTGGTGGCCGTCTTCTAGTGTACAGTTTGCAGCACATCCATCGCCGTCCTGCACGTTGCCGTCGTCGCATTCTTCATAAACCAGAGAAGGACCTTCCATGCGTACGTCGAGAACGCCATTTCCGCATCCCACCTCTACCTTGCATTCTCTGGAGCATCCGTCGCCGTTTATGAAATTGCCGTCATCACAGTCTTCACCAGGTTCCAGAAGACCGTTGCCGCAGAAATTTATGAATTTACACTCATCACTGCATGTACCCTGAGTGTAGTTTATGCCCGGATCGCAGTCTTCTCCGGGATCCTCCACCCCGTTACCGCAGAGTTTAGGTGAACTATCATCACATGAAGTAAAAACCAGAAGAGAGATAACTGCTGCAAGCGCGGCTATGAATGTTTTTTTCATCGGTCAGTCTCCTTCGTTACTGGAGTATAGTTTTTTGTTTTGTCGGACATCAGCACCTGTCTGCTTCGTAAAATTGATCTCCGGCATTTCAGGTCGCCGTCCGTTACACGAGCAAGTGACCATTTTACAGCACATGCAGCGTTTGGTTAACGAATTTTTTTATGCCGTGCTCAGGGACCGAGACGGTCATGGCGCGCGGAACTGCAGAGGATACCATTTTCTTACGGTTACGTCCGGCACCTTCATATAGTGAAGTAACGGCTTTCATATTTCCGTCAATTGTGACGGATTCTTGAGTACTGCACCGTACCGTGACCATCCTGAATCCATTGAACAAAGGCCTTTCCAAGGACTCGAGAAGTTCTACGGCAATCCTGGATTCTGCCGGAGCACCGTGATTTTTTATCTCCTCCAAGACGGATCTCCATGTAATGGATCTGTTGCACCATATACGTACGATCTGATCGTGTGATAGACCACCATCTAAAATCTCGAGCCGGACACTGCGCATCTGTCTGTCTATGGCATCCATGAGAAGAAGCGACTGCGTGGAAGAGATCCTGCACTGTGGAGCAATGTGGCTCATGCAGCCGGTAAAGCCAGCGAGTAGCACTACGAGTTCCAAAACGATTGCTTTACGTGAACGGTGTTTCATGTCTCCAACTCCGTTTTCTACCCTGTATGCAATAAACGTGCCTATATTTTTTAGCGTATAACATATTGATTTTATTGGTGTTTTTAACAGGTGCCGTCTAGTGAGTCCATATTTTCATCTAAGTTGGACACCCATTGATGGGCAACAGATCGAGATTTCAGTGGAGACTTTCTGCTGAGCCGTGCCACGGCATGACCCCTACCGGAATATTCATTTCTGTGGGATATAAAGGAACACGCAGTTATTTCATGATGGAGTTGATGACAGGATCTTCGTCCTGAAGTCCCTGCTCGCCGGGAACCTTGGCACCATTGTCGGCACGGGCCTGCAGTACTTCCGCATTGGTGGAAGAGTCTATGACCACAAACACGAAAGTGCCGTAAACCATCGTCTTGTCCATGGCTCTTAGTTCGACGCCCTCAGGTGATTTCCATGTAATATGATGAAGCTCGCTCATGCCGGAGATACCCTTCTTGAATACCTCGAGGGCCGGGCCGAACTTGGACGACATCTCGTGCTGGAATTTCATGAAGTTCCAACCCATGAACTTTTTCTTGTCCAGTGCGATGAAGATTTTGTAAAGCCTGTCGTTGTAGAAAAAGAAGTAGTACGTCTCCCTCTTCTTCTTGTACACGATCATGGACTCGTTGTTGTTGTGGGCGAACTGATCATCGATGATGGACGTATTCCAGGGGGTTTTCTGGCCGCGGAAGGTTATCGTGCTTTTCTTGATGTCACGTAGCTTGCGCTTCATCTCTTTGAAGAGCTCGGCCTTGCGCTTCTGGCTTTTGGCAATGTGCATCTTCTGCTCGTATTCTTTCTTGACCCTCTTGAAGAGTTCCTTGAGCACGTCCTGTTTCGTCATGCCCCAGGTGAATCCATCCATCAGGGCTTTTACCACGGCCGTTACCTTTGGATTGGGATCGCCTGGTTTGAGAGCAGCCCTACGGCCGTGACGCCTTTTTTTGGCATGGGCTGGGCCCGCCACAAATGTCACAGCCAGCATCACAGCCAGCAGATTCCATGCATATTTTTTCATAAGAGCACCTCCTAGATTGAGTATGGCAGTTATACTAACGTATTGACTCCGTGCATATTCAATTTTTGCATCATTCTCTTGGGGCAGTGTTTTCCGGAATCGGTTCAGGTTTCAGGTCTTCCGGAAGTGCCAGGTTCCTTATGACGAGATATGCCAAGGCAGCACCAAATGCCGCCGTGACAGGTACATAGGAACCATCCTTCACCGTGTCGTCTGCGGTTTTCCATGGCTTTTCCAGAGAATAGACCGCCGGAATGCCGAACGGGCCTTCCTTCTCGCCCGGGAAACCGTGTTTGCGACGCAGGACCTTACGTAGGTCCTTTCCAAGTGGACATACCGACGTATGAGCGAGATCCGTTATCCTGATGCTAGTGGGATCCAGACGCGACGCAGCTCCGAGTGAAGTGAAATAAAGCAGTTCTTTTCGTCGGGCCAGGGCTATCATCTGGGCTTTCGCCGTTACGTTGTCCACGGCCTCCACGATGGCGTCGGGGGAGAACTCCTTGACCCTTTCCATGAGTTTTCGGTCGTCCATGAACTCACGGAATGCCTGTATCTTCTGCCAGTCATGCACCTTTATCTCTCTAGCCAGCACCTGAGCCTTGGGCTGTCCGATGGTCGAGGGCCTGGCCTGGCGCTGTCTGTTGATGTTCGACTCCTCCACGTCATCAGGGTCGAAAAGCATGAGTTTCCCTACACCAGCACGCGCCAGATATTCTGCGGCCCAGGATCCTACACCTCCCAGTCCTATGACGAATACGGTAGATTTTCTTAGAGCCTCGATGCCTCCAGAGCCCAATAGAGAGGCTTCCCTAATAAGGGAAGACGGAACGTCTCCGCTGGAGGGTAATCTTTTCATGGGTCTGCGTGGACGCGGCATTGCACGATGACTCCATAATCGGGCCGCACTGTCAAGTGGGGTACGGATTGGATATTGGGGCCCTCGTGGCCGTTGGCATGTGTATGGACTGCCGGACGTTCATTCCGGTCATTCGTCGAAAACCATGGAAAACAGCACCACCGGAGTGGCCCGGATCTTGAGACTGGATGGATGGAGTCGCCTGATGTACTGGGAGACGAGGTGCTGTTCCTCTGTCTCGTAACGGCTGCGTTCTTCCAAGGAATTCACGGAGCCCTTCAGCATACGGTAATATTCCTCTACCCGCCGGAGTTCCTCCTCTAGCTGAGCAGCCATCTCAGAACGCAGGTCTTTCACACTGGAGGCGAGAGATTTTTTTATGGCTCCGCGCAGCATGATGAGAAGAGATTCGAGCTCCTTGGGTCTGAAATATATCTTTGTCGGTTCAGAAGACTCGACCCATGACAGGATGTCTCCTAGGGATACGGACACGCCACTTTGGTTTGAGGCAACGGCACAGTGAATTTCCTCGACCAGTTTATGGGCCTCGTATTGAACCATGAAGCAGCCACCAAGAAGAGCTTCACCGGATGAAGCCAGGGAAGAGAGCTGTTCCGGTACGTCTGGTAGAGCAAGGCGATAGTATGAAGGCCCCTCAGTCTCCAGGATGTGCATGACCCTTTCCAGGGGGAAATCCCCCAACGTGCCATTGTTCAGCGGTATTGAGGGCTCTCCCATGAAGAAGTGTCGGTATTCCTCAGGAACGGTGAGCGTGTCTCCGGCTGACCGGAATCCCTTGGATATGAGATAGTCCATGAGAATCCTGTGAGGTTTCATGCGGTCCCTCCAGCCGGAAGATCCAGAAGACGGGAAGAGATTTCCTGGTGCTTCTCGAACTGTTGCCGGGCCTTGATTATTTCATCGGCCAGCCGGTCGAGGCGCCTTTTGAGAGAGGCGCTGTTGTGACTCTCCAGGATGATTTTGCTTATTCTGTGCTCTATGGGTGTCGGATCCTCCAGGTAACTGAGAATGGAGTCAATCTCACCAATGACCATTTCGAAGAGCTTGATCTTGTTGAGCAGAAGTTGAACCAGATACTCTTCGAAAGTACCCCTGCCTGCTATGGAGGTGATGAGGACCTTGCTTTCCTGGCCGAATCTGTGGACACGTCCGATACGCTGTTCCAGTTTCATGGGGTTCCACGGGAAATCGAAGTTTATGAGACGGTGGCAGTGTTGCAGGTTCAGGCCCTGGCCGCCAACTTCCGTGGAAAGGAGTATGCCTCCTTCGGTGCGGAACCGTTCGAGAGCCCTTTCCTTGTCCTTGATGCGCATGTGGCCTGCGAACACGTGAACTGACCTACCGGCCCTGCGCAGAAGCGACTCCAGTACCTCCAGTGTCTTGAGGTACTCCGTATAGACGATTACCGGTTCGTCCCCCGCGTCTTCGACTATATCCAAAAGTCGTGTCATCTTGGCCGTCATTGGAAGGCGACGGCCAATCTGAAGAAGTTTTTCGATGAGATAGACATCCCGTGAGGCAGTGACCTTGGGAAGAACGGCCGTTTTCAGTGTGGACAAAAGCGCCTGGGGCGAGGAGGTAGACTCCTTAAGAAGAATGTTCAGCAGCAAAACCAGGTGTTCCCCCTCTTCCGTGCTGTAGGCCTCCATGGTACGGCGGCCCAACTCGAGGGTGAGCTCGTAGAATTCCCTTTCCAGGGGAGAGGGGTCAACGAAAACCGTTTCTACTACTCGTGGAGGCAGTTTGATCAGGGTGTCACTCCTTCTGTGACGCACCATCACCTTGGAGGTCAGGCGACGCAGCTCTTCTGTGTTGTTGGGAGTGAATCGGTCTTTCATATACTTGCGTCGGAACAGGCGTATCGACTTGAAATAACCGGGTTTTACGATGTTTATGAGGTTGTAGAGCTCCCGCAGATCGTTCTGTATGGGTGTGGCCGTGATGAGCAGAGTGTACTTGCGTTTGAGGGAGTATACGAATTTATAGGCCTGGGTGAGGTGGTTCTTTAGCATGTGGGCTTCGTCGATGACCACCAGATCCCATGATATTTCTGAGATTCTGGGCTGATAACGTTTTGTCTTGGCCTTGTGCAGGGACATGAGCAGCAGCCCATCTTCAAAAGAATCCAGGGAATTTTCATCAACGGTGTCTATGAGAAACTTGTCTCTGAGTTCTGTAGCCCACTGTGTGCGCAGGGAAGCCGGTACGAGAATCAATACGTTGGAAGCTGTTTGACGGACGAGCATTTCCTTGATGACCAAACCGGCTTCAATGGTCTTGCCTAGACCGACTTCGTCAGCCAGGATCCCGCTGCCGTTCATGGAATCCAGTATGGCCGTAGCAGCTTCCATCTGATATGAACGCGGTTCCACGTTGATTTCCGACAGACATCTGAGACTGAAGGGAGCCCGGCGAGAGTCCCGTATCTGAAGGGCTGCGATACGAGCCATCAGAGGAGGAAGTGGTATCAGTTTTTGCCTCTTGTGAAGTGCCGGACGGAGTATGTCTTCGGGAATCTCATCGAAATCGACCCTGAAGTCCTCATCTACGGAAGCCAGGAACACCGAGCCTTTTCCGGCCGGGTCCCTTTCCTTGCGATCGTTTTGCCCGTGCTCACCGGATTCACTGTCTGACGTTGGAGAACCGCACCATATGCAGTATTGCGCGCCCTTTGGTATGGCTTCCATGCATGCCGGACATATATCGAAAGGAAGACTCAGTTGTCTGAGCTTTTCAGGATCCATGACGGATCAGAGTATAGGTCACCTGTCAGGTCATGCCAAGGCATTACATGATAAACCGCGCAGAACCATGGGATGGAGCGTTGATCCCTACCGTGAAACCTCTTTTTTTGCTGGCTCTGAGGCGTCTGAACCGACCGAGTTTATGTCAGAGACGAGTTTGTCCATGAGCGAGCGGTCTTCCGCGATTTTTTTCCTGGCTGCATCCCGGCCCTGGCCCAGTTTGGTATTGCCATAGGAATACCACGCTCCAGAGCGCTTCACGATGCCCATGGAAGTGGCTATTTCCAGTATTTCTCCTGCTTGGTCTATGCCTCTACCGAAGAAGAACGGTACTTCACAGGTTTTGAATGGTGGTGCCATCTTGTTTTTTACCACCTTTATGCGCAGATTGTGTCCTAGAATCTCGTCGCCGTGTTTGATTTGGCTCCCTCTGCGGATGTCCAGACGCACCGATGAGAAGAACTTGAGGGCCTGACCTCCGGGTGTGGTCTCTGGAGAGCCGAACATCACACCGATTTTCATTCTAATCTGATTTATGAAGATGACGGTCGCACCATGCCGCGAAGCGAGAGCAGTGAGCTTTCTGAGACCTTTGCTCATGAGTCTGGCCTGAAGGCCTACCTGATTGTCTTCCATTTCGCCTTCTATCTCGGCCTTTGGAACGAGAGCCGCCACAGAGTCTATCACGAGGAACTGGGCTTCTCCCTCCTGAATCAGGATGCGCGCTATCTCTAGTGCCTGTTCTCCGTAGTCGGGCTGAGAAATTAGGAGCTCTGACGTATTTACCCCCAAGAGCCGTGCATATGCCGGGTCGAGCGCGTGTTCTGCATCCACGAACGCACACAGCAGGCCAGCAGCCTGGGCCCGTGCGACCGCGGACAGCGCAAGGGTCGTTTTGCCAGACGATTCCGGGCCGAAAATCTCTATCACCCTGCCACGAGGGAAGCCGCCGATGCCAAGCGCTCGGTCGAGACTGAAGGAGCCCGTCGAGATGGCCTCCTGCTTAAGGACGTCTCCTCCGTCGAGCCGCATCAGTGCACCGGCTCCGCACCGTTTTTCTACTTCCAGAATGGCTTTGCGCAACCGTACTTGGATGTCCTGAACATTACGTTTTTCATTTGCTGTTACTTCTGCCTGTCTCATTTTCGATATTTGCTCCTCCTGTTTATATATATAATGACAAAAGTCATGTTATTTCGCTATGTTATGGCTCTTAACGGTCTTCGCTCCTGTGCCCGGGTACGGTGAGGATGAGGGTGTCCCACTCCTGCCAGGGTCTGTTTCGCCCCCCACGCGTCATGAGTGTCGTCTCTTTTTTCTGCCTGTGCTCCATCTCGAAGCGTCGGGCCTCTGCCTCAGTGAGAATTCCGGTCTCTTTCAGACGAACGAGTAGACGAACGTAGATGGAAGCAGCCCTTGAATCCCCTAGTCGCATGGCCTCCCTGGTTCCCAGGAACATGTATCCCAAGGCCCTCATGCGGGCACTGTCCCGTCCGTATACTCTGACCATGAGTCTGTCCAGGAGCATCTTCAGTGTGGCATCATCTGGACTATTCATTTTTGTCTCCGCTCTCCATTTCCCCCTCCTTTGCATATTCTGTTCCAAAAATTATTTTTTTAGAGTCTCAACGATTTTAGCACGCGAACTTTTGTCGTCGGCTCTAAGTTGGACAGTTTTTGGCCACCTGTGGCCACCCTGTCAGCCGAATAGGAGTCGGAGCATCTCCATGACATGAACGGCCAGTGCCGGAGAGGCCGTCAGCCCCGGAGACTCGATGCCAATTAGATTGATGAAACCCGGACCATCCATACGGACGTAAAAGTCCCTGAAATCGTCCCCTGGACCTTGAATCTTGGGTCGGATGCCGCTCATTGCCGGTGCTATGTCGTCACGTTCGAGCACAGGAAAGAACCTCTTCACACTCTCGAAGAACAGGTCTCCCACCGAGTCGTCCACCGTGTAGTCGATCTCGTCCACGTATAAGGTATCCGGTCCTAGTTTGACCTGTCCCCTGACATCGGGGGTGAGGTGAATACCGAGCCCGTATCTCCCGGGAACGGGGTAAATCGGGCGCGAGATGAGGTTGCCCTTCGACTGAACGAGTGAGAAGTAGCGGCCCTTACAGGGATACAGTGGAGGCACATGGAATCCCGAGGCCTCGGCTATGGCGTTGGCCCCGAGTCCGGCAGCATTGACCACTGTTCGGGCCATGATCTCCTCTTGACCCTCGTCAGTCTGTACGAGGATCCTCCAGCAAGGATCCTCCCTCACGGCGCGGTCCACTCGTGAACCGTAGGCGAGGAACGCTCCCAGTTCTTCGGCGTCCTGGGCCAGCCGGCGGATGAAGGCCACCGTGTCGAAAACCCCGGCTGACGGTACGAATAACGCCTTTACGCACTGAACGTGAGGTTCCAGCTCCCGAATCTGGTCTGGGTCCAGGACGCGCGCCTCCACACCCACCTCATCAGCATTGCGTTTCAGTCTCATGAGAGCGTCCAGCTCGTCCTCTTCCACGGCGACGATGAGTTTTCCGTTCAGTGAAGCTGAGATTCCGGCTTCTTCCAGGTAACTTCCGAGGAGACGGTTACCCTCTATTGCCATGTGGGACTTCAGGGTACCGCGAGGGTAGTATATTCCAGAGTGGAGCACCTCGCTGTTTCTGGAGGACACCCCTTCACCGGGGCGAGATGCCTGTTCCAGAACAAAGGTGTCCAATCCTTCACCAGCAGCAAGTCTTGCAACCGACAGCCCCACGGCTCCGGCTCCTATCACGACGAGATCAACGCAGTCCACCACGTCCTCCATTCAGTTCCGGTCGTATTATCCGAAATCACAGGCGAATGTCCATGTGACCGCATGGTATACGGATAGGTTGGATTCTGCTGGGCTGGGCCGTCTTTGATGTGCATAAGTGAATTTATAAAAAGTTTAATAAAATCATATGGTTATGCAATGTAGTAAAAGGGCTGCAAAATGCTCGGGGTGGCATTGGATTCCTGGGAGCATAGGAGTATACCTGGCCAAGGGAACGGCAGTGCACCAGGGCTTCGGGTGCACCAGGGCAACCGAGTTTTGGGATTACGGGCCATCCAGGTTTGCCCAAACCCCACGCCCGCATGCTTAAGGTGTCTAGGCCTGTCCAAAAAGTGTCTAACTTAGCCGAGATGGGCCGGTGTTCAGACAGACCTCCTGTGGTGTGGTGCTAAAAAGTACTTTTATTTCAGTGTGTTATGCATGCCAAATTCCGACCACTGCCCCTGGCACGTATATTGCATAACCCCTCCCATGACTGAACCCTAGGAGACACGAGGATCCCCCGGCTAGGTGCCGAGCGCTCGCACCGTGCCGGGCAGGTGGTGGAGGAACCTTGCCCCTAAAATCCCACCGTAATAGCGGCGGGACAGGCAGGGGCTTATCCAGCGGTTCGGATTTTCGGCCGGTGTGACGGCGGGGGTGGGCCCTTCTTTAGATGGGATAGTTTAGGTCTTGCGGTAAAGTGCCGTAATATCAAGGAGTTAACGCGTAACGCCAAACGCTGTGGCGGGGTGTGTGGACCGTGCCGCAAAGGCCGCAGCACCCGAGGGAGAGCCTTCTTGGAGGCAATGAATCAGTGTCACCGGCACGGCCGAAAGTATGTCCAGCCAGGACGCCATACCACGTATCCTTGCGGGACGCCCGACGGCCCTTCGAGAGCCTGCACCTGTTCTTGAAACAAAAGCATATCCAGCCAGGACGCTATACTACGCACCCTTGCAGGGCAGCCCGACGGCTCCACGAGAGCCTGCACCCGTTCTTGAAGCAAAAGCATGTCCGGCCAGGATGCCATACCACGCCCCTTTCAGGGCAGCTCGACGGCCCTGGGTGAGACATTCCTCTATGTTGGACTAGTGTTGAAGAGCTGGTAAAATAGCGTTCCTGGAGGTGACCATTATGAGATTTAGGCTGCTGGCTATCAATATATTGGTGGGACTGCTGTTTATACTGTCTCCGGCATGTAGTCCTGACGGAAGTTCCAACGATGCAGGGAACGACGATGTTTCGTGCGAAAATCCCAACGGGGACGACGATAATGACGGTATCTCGAACAGAGCCGAGGGTTGTGGTGTCCTGGATACCGACGGTGATGGCACTCCGGACAGTGAGGACACCGACTCTGATGACGACGGAATACCGGATCGCATCGAGGTGGGAGACGACCCTTCATTTCCCCGGGATACCGACGGTGACGGCAAACCGGATTATCAGGATACGGACTCTGACAATGACGGTCTGAGCGATGAAGAGGAAGATCGCAACGGCGATGGTAGTGTAGGTGTGTGCCAGGATAAATGTCCCAACGGCAATGAGTGTCATTATTCCCAGGAATGCGTGAATGGTGAGTGCATTCCCCAGGTGAATATAATCTGTGCCAATGGAGAAAGTTCCCCTTATCTATCAGATACCGACGGTGACGGTATTCCAGACACGAATGACGGATACAGTATATGCCGGGCCCGTACAGAGGATTCACAAATAGGTCGTAAACCCGTGCTATTCGTCACTCACAGCAACGGTTTCTTCCGCATAGCCACCGAAGAGCAGGCCCAAGTACAGGAGATGGGCACTGATACGGGCAATGAAAATGGCCTCATGACCATCGATATGGACTGGACAGAGGCCAATGTGGCTGGTCTGGTCGTATACCGAGATCCTGTAAGTGACACTATCCTCAATGATCTCAATACGATCCTCAGCACGGTCACTCAGACATTCCCGGGCTCGGTTGTGCGGTCGTCAGGCACCTACAAGCAGAGCCATGACGAGTATGATGTAGTCGTCAGCAGTGCAGTGGAAATCACCACGTCCGCCCCCATGACCCCAACTCAAGTACGTAAGACCCTGGCTGCCAGCATACTTGGTATCTCCGAAGATCTACTGACAGGTTATCCGGCTGATTTTGGTCCACAGTCCACCCATTTCATGTTTGAGTTCATGCTCGAACGCCGTACCGCTGCCGACGGATACGGTGAAAAAGACTTCATCATGGGTGGTGTCGCAGACTATGATATGTTTTTCGATTCAGGTTCCCAGGCGGGTTTCCTGGTGGACGACCTGTCGAACGGTTCCGGTTTTGCCGAGGCATATGCCGGGTATGAAGACGAATGCGAGGGCTACTACTACCAGCTCAACCTCAAAGCCGACATCATTTGGGTGGTGGACGAGTCCGGATCCATGAGCGATGAACGCGATAATGTGGCTAGTAATGCAGAGGCATTCTTCGACAAAGCCGTAAGTGCCCACCTCGACTTCCGTATGGGCGTAGTGGACATGAATCATCACGACGGATCCAGTGATCCCTTCGGTGGAGAGGATGGAGAGGATGGTATATTCTGCACGGACACAGACGAGAGCGACGACCACTTCCTTGGGCCTAACGACAAGAACGCCTTCATGAACTGTATCAGGGCACCACACGGAGCACAGGGAGAGGACGACAGTAAGGAAAATGGCCTCTGGCAGGCAAAGTCTGCCGTCGAAAGGCATCTCCAGCTCAATGATGCCAGCAAACACATACGCAATAGCGCCGTGCTGGTCCTCATATTCATGACGGACGAAGATGCCCAGGAGCCCGAGGACGAGCACTGTTTCGATAATGTCACCCAGTACAACGATCCCAACGCGCTTGGATGTCTCGAAACGTTGCCTTCTGGCTCCTTTGCATACCTTCGCGATACGCTCATCGCGCGCCAGAACTCCGATATAGACGGCCAGGGCGGCGTGGCTCATGCCATCATCGGATATCCTTCGACGTGTGTATATGATCAGAACGGCAACACTGGGGGCACGGCAGCTGAACCGGGATACGGCTATTATGAACTGGCAGTGGCCACGGGAGGCCAGATTGGATCCATATGCGCTCCGGATCTAGGTATGACCCTCGACCTGATTCTGGAGTCCATCGTCGCCAGCTCTTCTCCGCTGATATTGCAGCATTTCCCCATAACCACGTCCATTGCAGTGTCGCTGGACAACACACCCATGGATCGCTCGAGATCATACGGGTTTGACTATCATGCGGCCAATAACTCCATAGTCTTCTATGGTCAGGAGTTTGCGCCCAATTCGGTTTATGAAGTAGTGGTTTCCTACCGCAGATGGGTAACCGCCGCCGCTCCTGTAGACTGATACGTCCACAATTTTGCCAGGGAGACATGCCAGCTGTTGCTCTGAAGGTGATGCTGTGTATAAATAGCACCTGGAGGTTGGCATGAAACTCTCTTTCTGGGGAGAGACCCACGTTGGAAAGGTCAGGAAACACAATGAGGATGCATTCGGACTGCTGCCGGAGTTGGGGGTATTCATAGTAGCTGATGGCATGGGTGGTCATGCCGCCGGTGAAGTGGCTTCCGGTATCGCAGTGCAGACGGTCAAAGACGTCGTATCCCAGTATGCTGAGACCATCAAGGCTTTCAGTGAACCTGACACGAACGTAGAGAAGAAGGACATATACAACATCCTCGAGTATGCCGTTCAGACTGCCTGCTTCGAGATATACAGACGCGCCCAAAACGAGCCTGAGAAACGGGGAATGGGAACCACGGTTGAAGTTCTTCTCCTGACTCAGGGGCACGCATTTATCGCTCACGTGGGCGACTCACGAGTTTATCTGGTACGTCAGGGCGAAGTTCACCAGTTGACGGAAGATCATTCCGTTGTGAACGAACTTCTCAAGCGTGGCACGTTCACCAGGGAAGAGCTGGAGAATAGCCCATACGGTGAACTCAAGAACGCTCTGTCAAGGGCTGTAGGTGTCTATGAATCCGTGGAGGTGGATATCATAGATCTTGCTCTTCTCCATGGAGATGCCTTCCTTTTGTGCTCCGATGGACTGCATTCATATCTCAGTGCCCCAAACATAGAGGAGACCTTCAGGCTGGAAGAACCCGAGAAGATAGCCCACCGTTTCATCGAGATAGCCAATGAAGGTGGAGGGCATGACAACATCACCGCGGTGGTGGTGCAGTATTCCGAAGGTGAGGATCTAGAATCAGCCCTGTTCAAGGCCACAGAGATCAACCTTTCCATGGAGGTCCTTCAGCAGGTGGAGATTTTCCGCTATCTAACTTACCGTGAGGTGGTGAAGGTCCACAATCTCACCGAACTCCGATCAGTGCCTCGCAGTCAGGTGATCGTTAGGGAAGGTGAGGAGGGTCACGAATTTTATATCATACTTAAAGGCAAGGTCCGTCTTCAGAAGAACGACACTACGATTGCGGTACTCAAGGATCGCGACCATTTTGGAGAGATGGCCCTCGTAGACAAGTCGCCACGGTCGGCTAGCGCTGTTGCCATGGAGGATACCAAGCTGATTGTGATGCGCCGCCGCGATTTCTATGAGCTTATTAAACGGGAGCATGCCCTGGCCGTGAAGCTCCTGTGGAACTTCGTGCGCGTCTTGACCGCAAGGCTGCGTTCAACCACCAGCGAACTCAGTGAGGCGCTCTCTCTTCAAGAAAAGGACACCATAGACTTGAGTAGCGCCGTCACTCTTCTCGATGACGAGGATTGATTCGCAAAAAAGTCTTTTAATTTCGATAGCTTACACCTTATAGACCTTGGTCAGGTTACAGATGGAGATTCAGCAGGGGATGGAGAAACCCCAGTCGTTTCTTAAGCCCTCATGACCTTCTGAGAGCCTGTGTTCTGGAAGTCCTGACTGGATGGAGTGGGAAGCGGGGTCATGGATGCAGACGATAGGCCTAAAGTATTTTGTGCACTGGGATGCCCAGGATGTCCGATTTCGCGGGCTGTCATCTCACATGGAGAGTTGAAATAAGACGCCATCATCCTATTGTGGCAAGACCGGGCCCGAAATGATTCTGCGGTCCGTTTGGCATATGGAGGAATTCATGAGCAAGTCGGATATACTGAGCCTCACCCGAGATGAGCTACGGGAACGTTTTCTGGAATCGGGTCTGCAGCCGTACCGGGCGGATCAGGTATTTCAGTGGCTCTACAGAAAAGGGGTGAGTTCCTTCGAGGATATGACGAATCTCCCTCGGGATCTGCGTTCATCACTGGCAGACGTGTACTCCCTCGAGGCCCCTCTCTCCCTAGTGACCACGAGACAGTCCTCGGATGGCAGTGTCAAGCTAGCCTTTCATACCCACGATGGCCTTCCGGTGGAGAGTGTGCTGATTCCGGCCTCCACCCGAACCCGGCGTAAACTGACCCTGTGTGTATCGACGCAGTCCGGGTGTGCCATGGGCTGCGTATTCTGTGCAACCGCCCGTATAGGGCTCCGCCGGAGTCTCACCCCTGCCGAGATAGTTGCCCAGATTACGGAGTCCCTGAGATTCATAGCAACCGAGGAAGGCACACGGTTTCGTCCCGAGGACAACCTAACGGAACGCTGGATCACCAACCTGGTCTTCATGGGAATGGGCGAGCCTCTGCACAACTTCCGCGGCACCACTACGGCACTACGTATTCTCATGGACACCCATGGACTCGGTTTCTCCAGCCGTCGCATCACCGTGTCGACCGTTGGGCTCGTGCCCAAGATCCGCGAATTCGGCAGACTCTTTCCGCGTGTGGGGCTTGCAGTGTCGCTGAATGCTCCCACGGATGCCCTGCGAGACCGCCTCATGCCGGTCAACAGGACGTACAACCTGCGCCAGCTAAAGAAAGCGCTCAGGGAATACCCTCTGCCTCCCCGTCGCCGCATAACCATAGAATACGTTCTGTTCCGGGGAATCAACGACTCCATGAAACACGCCAGGCAGCTTCTGGACTGGATCAAGGGGCTGCGTGTCAAGATCAACGTGATTCCGTACAATCCGGATTTCGATCCCATAACCGTGGATGGCGTCACTCTGGAACCCCCAGCACCCGAGGAGAGAGAGAAATTCGCCAACTATCTGAGGGAACACGACGTTACCGTACTAGAGCGACGTTCTTTCGGTTCGGACATAGGAGCTGCCTGCGGTCAACTTTCAGCCCGGGAGCTGCGAAATGGGGAGATAACTGTCGTCACGGATCCCGAACCCTGAATGGTGTTCGCAAATTCGTACTCAAATAACTCTTTGATTTCAATAGGTTACAAATTTAGGACAATGAGCGGGGCAGTCACTGACGTAAGTGTAGGTACACATGACATAATATATATAAGAAGATATGACTTTCAGATGCGAAAGAAGGTTGACGTGTTGGGGATGTACTGCTATTTTGCAATCCAGTTGCAACAACTGACATAACCAACAACACTCTTTTTCACAGGAGGAGATCATGAAAAGTCTCAAAGGTACCCGCACAGAGAAGAACCTGCTGACCGCTTTTGCTGGTGAGTCTCAGGCACGCAACCGCTATACGTACTTCGCCAGTGTGGCCCGCAAGGAAGGTTATATGCAGATCGCAGCCATATTCGAAGAGACTGCGAATCACGAGAAAGAGCATGCCAAGCGTCTTTTCAAGTTCCTAGAGGGCGGAGAAGTGGAAGTCCAGGCCTCTTTCCCGGCTGGCACTATAGGAACCACTCTCGAGAATCTGAAGGCTGCCGCTGGTGGCGAGGAGTACGAGTACACTCATATGTATCCCGAGTTTGCCAAAATAGCCGAGGAGGAGGGCTTCCCCCAGATCGCTGCCGTGTTCCGCAGCATTGCCAAGGCTGAGGAGTTCCACGGTCGTCGTTATGCCGAGCTGGCAGCCAACGTAGAAAAAGACAGCGTATTCAAACGCGAGGAAAAGGTCGTCTGGCGCTGCCGTAACTGCGGATTCATCTTCGAAGGTACCGAAGCTCCAGAGAAATGCCCTGCCTGTGACCATCCAAAAGCCTACTTCGAGCTGGTCTGCGAGAACTGGTGAGGGTTTGCGAATTTTTAGATCTGAAAAACATCTTTAATATCAACTAGTTATATAAGAATAACGAAAACAGGGTCTAAATTTGCAGAAGAGATCTCTTCTTGGATCTGCATATTTCCATCTCTGTCCAGTCATGAGAAAGTGGCGTTGCGTTGGGTGATAAAAGTATATAACCACCTGAAATATAAGCTTTTCCCAAATAATTAGTTATTGATGGGCGGTAAGCGGCAGGAAGTTGTTTCAGCAACTAGGCCTTTTTTGGGGAGATCAGAGAGATCTTGAGGTAACTCAGGTGACGATCTGATATGGATTAAAAATAACTTCGTAATATCAAGCGGTTAAGCATCTTATGATGTCAGGATCGAGATCGTCGGATCAGCAAAAATCTGATCCAGTGACAGGAAAAAATCGGAAATGTTGGAGGTCTAATCTGCTTAGCTGCTTCTAACTATTTGTAATAAAAGGATTTTTTAAAAAAATCAAAAAAGTGAAGTGGTGCGAAACAAAGTGTTGACAGGAGGGAGCAGATGTATATATTCCCTCTTTGCCGGCCGCGGGGACGCGGCTGATGGCTGAGCCACCTGGGGTGGTGAAGCGGGGGTCTTTGAAAAGCAGGTTAAGGTTGGTTGAGGAGAGCGAGAGGATATAGAGGTGACGGGTAAAGTCAACACAGTTGAGTTTAGTGATAGCGGCCTGACGGATTCTGAGTAACCGAGACGTTTGGTAAGGATGTTGAGGTTGTGAGGAGGAAGAGTCAGGTCAGGA
>JALWFW010000206.1 GCA_027013865.1 Polyangiaceae bacterium
ACATCTGCTTGATGCGGCCCTCGTAGCCGTTGGAGACGGACGTTCCCTCAAGAGAACGCTTCGCCATACTGACTCCATACTGGCTGAAGTCGACCACCAGCTTCCGCACCTCCTCAAGCAGACCTCCGACTCACTGAGAATGCTTAAAAAGTTTGATGGCATACTCACCCGAAAAGACGTGGACAGACTCTTCGTCACTCTGGACCGTGTGGACAAGATTTTGGACCGTACCTTGGTTCTCATGGACCGGGGACAGACACTCATGGACATGACCATCCAGGGTAAAGGCACAGTGGGAGCACTGATGGTCAAACGCACCATTTACGAAGATCTGAAAGAACTTGTGCGTGACCTGCGGGAAAACCCCTGGAAGATGCTGTGGAAGGACTGAACCACGTCCCCCTCTTTTCGGTTTTATGATTTTAACTATGAGGCTTATGTCAGTCTCTGAGTCTGTTGTCCACCATCCAAAAAAATACGGCAAAGGGCACGAAGACGGCTGTCTCCAGCATCATGGTGCCCGACAGGAAGGCCAACTGAAAGACTCCAGCTTGCTTTACGACACCGTAAAAACTGTCCAGAGCATCACCAAAAGGTGCAAGGAGTAAGGATATGGCCATGGAGGCAATGAAAAGGATCACCAGTCCCGGAGCTCCCACCCTAAGATCCTGTGGAGAAAGTTCCATGTGGGTAGCAAAGGTGAACACGGAATAGATTATCATAAAGGTCTTCCAATATGGAATGTCGTTCCCGGTGACATTCCCCATACGATCCCAAGTGGCAGTGACGACGTGTAGCATTCCCTCGATGCCATGAACACCTGAAGCATCGACTGACGGAGAGAAGAGCACTGAGAGCATGTCCTGACCGAAAAGTCCGGCCATGAAAAAATAAAGGGCCACCGAACACGACAGTATGGGGCCCACACTCACCAACAGTCCTCTCATAGCCATGAGCGCAGGATGTGTGGGTTTCTGGGAGCATAGCACATAGCCCAGCGTACCGTCTTCAGACGGCGAGAATAATTTCATCTCCCGTATGGAACCACCTGTGAGCACACACATAAAGGCATGACCCAGCTCATGTACCATTACACCCGGAGCAGTCAGATACACGAAAAGACCCGTTCCCATACCCCAGGCGATACGGTACACGACTCGCGTGAGAAAAAACCACGTGACAATGCCCACTGCCAGTAAAGGACCGGCCAGCCATCCAAATATGGCGATCCCTGTCCCCAGGGCATGTATCATCTATCCGTCTCCCCAGCGAACAGTCCCTCCTGCCTTATTACCTCCAGCATGGCTGCATGAACCTGTGGTCGGGCGGCAAGAATGCGGCCAGTGAAGGCATCGAAAGGGGCGCCGCTGACATCGGTGACCACGGCTCCGGCCTGGCTGGCGATGAGGGCCCCTGCCGCAAGGTCCCAGGGCTTTAGGTTTACCTCGAAATACGCATCGACCCAGCCTTTGGAAAGCATGCAGCAGTCGAGGGCCGCACTACCGAGACGCCTCATCCCCTGGGTCCGTGTCATGAACGCCTCGAAGGGCGGCACGTACCTGTCGCGACGCTCGTGCCTGTCATCTCCGCATCCAAAGGCCACCAAGGCGCTATCCATGGTCTTGGTGTCCCCAAGTACGAGTGCTGTACCAGAAACCCATGCGCCGCGTCCCTGCACCGCATAGAACTCCATACCAAGGGCAGGCGCATTCACCACTCCCACGAGACTCTCGTGTCCATCCACCAGTGCCACGGACACACAAAAAAACGGCAGACCATGGGAGAAGTTGGTGGTTCCGTCAAGAGGGTCTATGACCCATTTTAACCCTTCCGGAGTCTCGGATGCCGATTCTTCGGCCATGATGGCGATGTCGGACACCTCCTGCAGATATTTGACTATCTCACTTTCAGATGCTCTATCGAACTGTGTCACCAGGTCGATGGAAGAGCCTTTGGTCTGAATATCGAGCTCACTGCTACCCTGCCATGCCTGCCTCAAAACGGCTGCTCCCAAGGACGCGGCATTGCGGGCCATACCAAGATATGCCTCAAGCTGTCCGTCGTATGTCATAGTGCTCCCTGTCTTACCCCAATTATGAAATGGTGTGAATCACGGACGACCCATGATCCGATGACTGTATTGCATGACTCTCTTGAACCGAAAAATCGAGTATGAGCATCAGTGTGTGCATCATACGGATACACTGACGCAGACTCAGGCTCTGCCTATGATGTAACGATGAGGATCTACTTCCTCACGCAGTATGCGGAGCTCTTCGTCTGTGGGCTCCTCAGTGACCTGGAGGTCTTCGGCCCACAAAAGTTCGAAACCAGTGTTTTCCTGGACCTGCTCCCTGGTCACTCCGGGATGCAGGGACAGTACCTTCATCCGTTTGGTCTCCTCGTCGAAGCCCATCACGGCAAGGTTAGTGATTATCTTGTACGGACCACTTCCACTGGGCAGTCCGGCCTCCTCCCTGGCACCAGGACCTGTAAGGTAGCCAGGAGTGGTGAGGAAGTCGAGCTTCGGCGTGAAGCGCCGCTTGTCATGGGGGGTTATTATCATGATACGCCACGCGTTGGAGGCGAAATCATTGGCACCTCCAGAACCAGGGAACATCACCTTCGGATTGTCGAATGAGCCGATGAGCGTGGAATTTATGTTGCCGTACATGTCTATTTGGGCACCACCCAAGAAGGCATAGTCCACCATACCACGCTGGAACATGGTCATGGCGTCGTTCATGGAACCTGCCTTTATGGCTTTGAAGGTGGTACGGCTATCACCCACTGATATGGGCATGGAAGGAAGAAGAGGAGCGAAGCCGCCTGCCTCGAAAAGTGTTATGAGATTGGGTGCATGGGTCTTTTGGGCCAGCATGCCGGCAGCACCGGGGGCTCCTGTGCCCACTGCCACTATCTTTCCGTCTTCGAGCTGGCGTGATGCAACCACGAGCATGAGTTCCATGGCATTGTAACGGGACATCACTTCACCTCCCTGCCCGGCAGTGCGTATTCCTGCCATCTGAGTTCCTGGAGCCGCCTGATTCCGCCGCATTTCTCCAGATAACCTGAGAAATCACCGGTATCGAAGATGTACTCCTTCAAGAAGGCCTGGAATTCCTCGGGATTGCGCTCCTTGGAGAGCCACAGTCTGAGGTGTTCCTCGTCGGAGTAGTACTCGTAGGGCATGTTGCCCGGATACGACC
>JALWFW010000207.1 GCA_027013865.1 Polyangiaceae bacterium
ACGAGAGATGACGTCACGGACGAAGTGCCACAGATAACGCTGGTAGGTGTCGCCACCGGACTTGGAGTCGATGACGAATACGATGTCGGTAGGTTGTTGGGGTGCGCAACCTGAAACGGAGTAAAAAATACTAAAGTAGTAGTAATTGTTGTTGTTGTCAAAGTAATAACAATGGTAGAAGTAGTAAAAGTAGCATCAACTGTTGATTCTGTTGTTGTATTCGACAAAGTAATAGTATTAGTCTGTTAGCCCGTGCATATGAATGGGCGAGACTATCTGTGTGTGTGTGTGTGTGTGTGTCTATCTGTCTGTCTGTCTCTGCCTGTCCGTCGGTATGCTTGTATGCCACTGTGTCTGCGAATCTTAGTGTGTATGTGTGTGTGTTTGTGTGTGTCTTTCTGTATGGAGCCTGTCTGTTTTTGTCAGTCTGTCTGCCTGTCCGTCTACTAGTCTGCCTGTCCGCCTGTCTGCCAGTCTATTTACGTACCATTTCCGGTATATCGGAGTGGGATATAGTCATAAGCCCTGTAGTGTGGTGACGTATATTTTCCTTTTGTTTCGTTGTTTCTATTCTTCTTATTCTTCCGTCTCCTCTTCCCGTTCTTCCTGACGTCACTGGTGGAGCCGGCACCAGTGACGTCAGTTCGACCACTGCCACCGCCCAGTTGGTCAGGAGTAATGACGTTAACGTCCACGTCACTTCCGATTCTGCCGCCGTGACCAGCAAACTCGTGGCCGCCGAATGGTCCACGTGACAAGTCGTCATATCCGTTTCTGTCGGGTATTCGGTTAGACACGTCACCTGTGTACACCTGGTCGTCTGGCCGCCCGTCCGAGCCGGCGTCGTATCCGGAACGGCCCTCGCCATCACCTCGTCCAGAGCCACGCCCATGTCCGGTCTCATCGAATGCGCTGCCATCACCATCAATAGAACCATCACGGCTGCCATCACGGGTGCCATCACGGGTGCCATCACGCGTGCCATCACGGGTGCCATCACGCGTGCCATCACGCGTGCCATCACGGGTGCCATCACGGGTGCCATCACGCGTGCCATCACGGGTGCCATCACGGGTGCCATCACGGGTGCCATCACGGGTACCATCACGGGTGCCATCACGGGTGCCATCACGGGTGCCATCACGGGTACCATCACGGCCGGGAGAACCGTCAGGAGATCCATCACCAGATCCGTTACGGGAACCATCACGTGAGCCATCACTACCGGGAACACCAGCATGAGATCCATCACCATCACGAGAGCCATCATGTGACCCATTACGAGAACCATCACGGGAGCCATCACTACCACGAGAACCATCACGAGATCCATCACCTCCAGAAAATCCATCACGAGATCCATCACCATGATGGGAACCATCACCCTCTCCTAAGCCGCCATCCACGCTGCCATCACCAAATCCAGTTCCTCTAGAACCACTCCTCGACCCTGATCTTCCATCACCATCACCAGTGATGTCCTCACCAGTACCGTGTCTCCGGGCACCATTAGGCCCATCCAATTCCACGCCAAATGATGGACCTTGGAACCCGTCTGATCCTCCTTGGAATGGGCCACGGTCAAGGTGACCCTCCAAACCGGATCCCGGATACCCTTCTCCAGGGACCTTGATCCCAATCCCATGGGAACCCCCGCCTATCAGGTTGGGATTGATATCGTCACCGGATTTCTTGCCGTGGATGTCCGGGATGAAGATTATATCGGGACTTATGCCTTTGAACTCCTGAGGATGAGTGTCCTCGGGCAGTGATCCAGGTATTGAGTAGATAGGCAGCTCTGGAGCCGGCGTAATGAAGTGGATCTGTGGTAACGTCCTGAGGATGACTGAGCCGGTCGTTGGTTTGATGGTGGTTGTTGTTGTTGTTCTTGTTGTGGGTGGTGGCGTAGTGGTGGTGGTTGTTGTAGTGGTCGTTGTCGTTGTAGGAGGATCAGTAACTGAAAAATAAGACAGAAAGATGAAGAAATATAAATGCAGATGTCATCTGAATCAAAAGAATTCTTTGTATTAACACCTTTCTTTAATTATTAGAACTTCTCTCAACCCAGCATTGTTTACTTCAAGCCGTTTAATATCTTAAATTTGTTTTATTCACAAATCTAACCCTCATTGGCTTTGAAGTTTGTTTTCTATCTCGGTACCCGTTATTACCTGTATAAACTGCTATTCCATTGTCTCTGAACATCTTTACAACTCTGAATAGCTTTAACCAGCATGAAGGTGTGACCCAATACAGCAAATCTTCTCCACGGGAACGAACTCTTGTGGTCAATTTAGGGAGGTGGTCGATTTACAGAATTTCCCAAAATACACAATAATTACGGCATATAGGTATAAAGGCCTAATCTATCCTAAATCGCATACAAGACTATCCCAATATTTCATAAATACCCGAAGAAACCTTCCCTATCCCTTGCCTATCAGTTCTTTTGCAGCCCTAGTCCCCTGTCTCCCCAAATACCTGTCCATTACCTGTAAAACAACACCCCAATATCCCTAGCATGCCTCATACCTGTACAAGTCTTCTCTGCCAGGAGATCCTGGATGTATTTCAGTGAGTCGAAGTTCTCGACCATGAACGAATAATGACTTGTCGGGTGACTAGCTATGACGTCAAGCTCGTGTTGATCAACCTTGTCTCCCACACCAATAGCGAACAGGTGTATTCCCTCGTCACGTGCCTTCTGTGCCTCCATGGCCGTCGCCTTGGTGTCGTAACTTCGGCCGTCCGTGATGATAATCCCGATCTTCGTCGTGTTCTCCCGCATCCCGTTCTCGAACCGGAAGGACCTCTTGCGCATGTACCGGATCGCGTCGGCGGTGAACGTGTAGATGCCGCCGTGCTGGCGCATGCGCCCTATCGCCTGCTTGACGTCACGCTTGCTGTAATACCGGTTCAGATGGAACTGGAGTCGCGGGAAGTCAGCGAAGGCTACAGCTCCGATACGCATGTTCTCCTCACCGACCGTAAACCTGTTGATGACGGCCCGAACGAACTGCTTCTGTCGATCAAAGTCAGGGCGCCAGATGCTGTTTGAGATGTCCATAACAAACACGACATCTGACGGCTTCTCGCAGACTGAAACCAATTAAATATCTTTTAAGTAAAATATAAAAGTGGAACGAATTCGTTATTTATTAAAATAGGACGTATATATATATATATATATATA
>JALWFW010000208.1 GCA_027013865.1 Polyangiaceae bacterium
CTTAGCAGCATCAAGTTCCTTGGTTTCGAGCAGAGCTTCAAGAACGCTCTCACCACCCTGCCCCTGGGCGGCGGCAAGGGCGGCTCCGACTTCGATCCCAAGGGCAAGAGCGACACTGAAGTGATGCGCTTCACCCAGAGCTTCATGCAGGAGCTCTATCGCCACATCGGTCCCGACACCGACGTTCCCGCCGGTGACATCGGCGTAGGCGGCCGTGAGATCGGCTATATGTTCGGTATGTATCGCAAGATCGTCGACCGTCACGACGGAGCCCTCACCGGTAAGGGTGTAGGCTGGGGCGGCTCCCTGGCCCGCACCGAGGCCACTGGTTATGGCCTGGTGTACTATCTCCAGGAGATGATGGCCTCCAAGGGCGAGACCCTCGAGGGCAAGACCGTCATCATGTCCGGTGCCGGCAACGTGGCCATCTACGCCATTGAGAAGCTCATGCAACTGGGCGCCAAGGTCGTCACCGTGTCCGATTCCAAGGGATACATCTATGATCCCGAGGGCTTCAACAAGGAGAAGTGGGAAGTCCTCCGCCGCATCAAGGAAGTAGAGCGCAAGCGCCTGAGCGAGTATGCCTCCGAGGTCAACGTAGAGTATCACGAGGGTTCCGTGTGGTCCGCTGACATCAAGGGCGATATCGCACTGCCCAACGCCACCCAGAACGAGATCGATGGCGAAGCTGCCAAGCGCCTTGCAGCCAATGGCGTCAGGTACGTGGCAGAGGGAGCCAACATGCCTTCCACCCCCGAGGCCATAGAGGTCTACTTCGCCAACAACGTGCTCTACGGTCCTGCCAAGGCAGCAAACGCCGGTGGCGTGGCAACTTCCGGCCTCGAGATGGCTCAGAACGCCTATCATATGTACTGGACCTTCGAGGAAGTGGATGCCAAGCTTCACAACATCATGAAGCAGATTTACCGTCAGTGCCGTACCGCAGCAGAAGAGTACGGACAGCCTGACAACCTCATGATGGGTGCCAACATCGCTGGCTTCATGACCGTGGCCAATGCAATGCTGGCCCAGGGTTATGTCGGCTAATCTCCCTGCATGACTGTCCCCTGACTCCATCCCACCGTTACTTCTTTTCTTTCATCTGACATACTACGGAAAGTTCCTGTACGGTATTGATCTACCAGTATCTGTGTGCAGGAGAGTATCTTTTATCTCAGCACCCTTGAGTCTGCCTGTCTTATCTCTACTATGGGGAACATGTTGGTTTTGATATATTTGCTGCTCACCTCTCCTGTATGCGCTCCCCTGCCCTCCCCGGCAGACGTCCCGCTCGTACGTCCAGAACCACTACCCGCACGTCTCACTGACTCGGTGTGGTTCACAGACGACGGTAACCTCCTCCTCAAAAAGGATACCTCTCTGCAGCCGCTGCTACCCTACTTTTTCACCAAGGATACCTCTCCGTGGATGTTCAGAATCAACCTCTCCAGGTGGGACCTTGCAAGAAACAGTATCGAGGCCTTCATCTCACCTGACGGGTATCTGTGGATTGGTGGACAGACATCTCAGGGAATCAGACTCTTCAAGTTTTCACACAACGGTCGCCTCGTGGGAATGACTTCCCTGGGCCGTTCTCGTGTACTTGGCATTCATTCCGTGGGAGATGGACGTCTGCTCGCCATTGAGCCCAACCGTCTGTCATGCTTCGATAGCGAAGGCAGACTTTTGTGGATTCATAGTTTTCTATTTTCAGACAGGATGAACGTACTGTCCCTATATCATCCTGCAAAAGATCTCGTGCTTTATTCCGTCCGGAGAGGACGCCTTGAATGGATTTCCTGGAAAGACGGCAAAACCCTTCACCGTGTTACCATAGGAACCCGCATACTTCGCATGGACAGGCTGCCTGATGGGTCTGTGATCTTATATTCCAAGGACAGGAAACGTGTCTTTCTTCTCAAAGACGGCAAACTGATAAAAAAATGGTCCGCAAAGGGAATCATAGAAGGATGGACCGTCCATCAGAAACGTCCATTCGTCACACTTCAGATGACTCTGCCCGGTTCGGAACCGGTGCTCGCTACGTATGACGCGCGTACTGGACAGATGAAATGGTGCTATACGATGCCCCACCCAAGTACGCTCATGTCTGAAGAGATGACGAGACGTGGCGAACTGCTCCTCCTCGTACGCCACAATTATCTGCTTGCCATCGATGACGGGGGACATGCGACATGGCATTCCTCTCGTATTGCTGGTGGAGTTACCGGCATATATACATATCCCACTCAAATGTATATAGTCGTGACCACCACAAAGCTGCCATATATGCTGAGGATGCCTCCATATAGTGCAGCAGGCCCGCAGGCCAATGCACAAGGCAAGGAGAAACATCAATGATTTCAGCAATATACATACTTACATCTTTATATCTTGCTGCATCTTCCATCATGCCTGTGTCTCAGTTGCGCCCGGGTATGAGAGGATACGGCCTCACCGTCTTCAAAGGCGATAGGGTCGAAAAATTCTCGGTACGGGTGGTCGGAGTACTTCCTAGAGCCCTCTATGATCAGGATCTCATCCTCATATATTGTGATGATCCAAAACTCATGGACAGTGGAGTGGTGGCAGGTATGAGTGGCAGCCCCATCTTCATAAATGATCGCTTCATAGGAGGGCTTGGCTATGGCTATTCATTCAGCAAGGGTCCCTATGCTCTGGTGACCCCTGCCGAGGCCATGGCCTCATTCCTCGACAAAGCCGGTCAGCCAGCGGATCCATGGCGCAGAAGTACGAAAGTACCACCTCTGGGTGTAAAAAATCCGCTCATCATGAAACCTCTCGAGGGCTCGGTGGTAAAACCACTTGCCGTTCCTCTCATATCATCCCTCCCCGAAAGCATGACTTACAGGCTCTTCCCGTTCCTCAAGGATATGGGCACGGTTATTCCAGCTGGTGGCGGTCTTCCAGCAGGCCAAAAACCGTCCTCCAAAAATAGCGGTACCCTACTCAGACCATTCAAGCCCGGTGAAGCCGTTGGAATCACACTTGTATCAGGAGATGTCAGACTGGGTGGAATCGGAACCGTCACTTATGTAAAAGGCAACAGAGCAATCATCTTTGCCCATCCAGGCATGCGCATGGGTAATACCCCTGCTCCCATATTCAGAGCCTGGATAACCTCTTTCATCCCCAGACTCTCGAACTCCTTCAAGCAGGGCTTCATAACCTCACCGGCTGGTGTCCAGTCAGACGAGGGCCTACCCGGCGTGGTGATAGACACATCCAGGGCTCCTCATTTCCTGCCTCTGCGCATCCACGTCACAAAAGACGGACACGCCCGTGATTATGCCTTCAGACTCATTGAGTCTCCCACCATGTCCTTCTATTTCATAAGAGGGCTGGTCATGTATGCCTTTATGCAGGAAGTCTCCGGGCGGGGAGACGTCACCGCCAGCATCGATTACACCTTCACCGTACGAACTCCTTCGGGCAAGCGTACCTGGAGATTCGACGACCTGCTCTCGACCACCAATGCCATGACCATGGCCTTTCTTTACACCCCCAGGGGTCTAAATGCCCTTAGACTGTTCATGAAAAACCCATTCCTCAGGGTAGCCATCGATTCCGTAGACGTCCATATCAAACTCAACACAGGTCAACTGTCTTCTTACAGGCTCATACGTCTGGAATCACCGGCTCCGGTACTCGAAGCCGGGCAGACCTATACCTTTCAGGCAGTATTCCGTCCACTGTTGGGAGATGAGATAAAGGTTCCATTCAAGATACGTATGCCGGCTCTGGCTCAGTCTGCAAAACTGGAAATCAATGCATCATCATCTGTAGATACTCCACTTCCAGTGCCTCCACCGCGCAACTATGCCCAGCTGGAGAGATACCTACAGCGCTATCTGAGTCCCAGGACATTCATCGTTTGGTACAGAGTTCCGGATCCGGCTGTCAACGTGGACGGAGAACGTCTAGAGCATCTGCCTGTATCCATGGTCGATATGCTCACCCCCATCAGCCGAGGCAGACAGCGACTGATGCAGAGCCGTGAAATATTCGTATCCCGTCTAAAAGTTCCCCTTACCGGCAGGGCCAAAGTCAAAGTACTGGTGGAGGTTAAACAATGAATATTCTGATTTGGATGCTGATTGTTCAGACCTCCATGAATCCCCCTCTGATCTACCGTTCGGCCGGGAGCCCTGTGGTGTTACCTCACTCAAAGCGTCCTTCGGCCATGGCCCCTATCCCCACACTGCCTCCTACGGGGGTTCGGTTCGAACAGCACCAGGCCCAAAAGAACCCCAGACGAGTTCCCCAGGCCCTTAAAAAACCCTGGAAGGCACCCGCAAGAAGGCTCGTTCCACCATGTCCGCACCCACCCGGAGCACTGGATGTCATAACCCCAGCTTCCCTGGACGTGGAACTCACAGTGAACGAGAAGAACATGACCCTGATACGCTCCTTTGCTTTCTCTCCTGGTGAGAAGTGGAAACGACTGTGTGACCACTCATTTCTCCTGGGGCTTCCTCTGACCGCATCCGTGCCCCTGGGGCAGGAATATACCGTGGAATTCGTATCGCCTCCTGATAGGCCAAAAAGGAAATCACCCATCATCTTCCAGCAGTGGACCGGCAAAGGCGTCTATATAACCGGATTCGTGGGGACATCGCTTCTCATGCCGCCCCTGGCAGGACCACCCCGTTTTCACCGTTTCATACTGCGGGTCATGCAGGCGAAAATCCCCCTTCCACCTGAAAACGAAGAAGGTATGAGGGAGGTTACCATACCCCTGGTCTATCTTTCGAGATACGGCACCCTCAAGGAATTCCACGCAGACGTATTCGTCAAACTCAACACACCGTGGCATTATCACGGTTCCACAGTGCCAGAGAAGAACGTCATCGCCAACCGTATACAGTGGCAGGTGACAGGATCTCCGGATAAGGACATCACCTTCTTTTTCTCATCTCAGGCTCCCGCAGAAGAAGAGGACGGCACTGCACTGGACACGGTATCAGTGCAGACGGAAGATTCCGAATCGGCTCCTTTGTGGATGGGCCTTATTCTTCTGATTGCATCCGGCGTAGCCGGTTACCTGATCTTCATATGGCGGAAGAGGAGGAATGAGAACAAATAATTCAGTAATTTCAATGGGTTATAGAGCAAAATTTTCCGTATTGCTCTTGATGGTTCTGGTACTGGCTTGTAACCGTTCTGCCAAAACCTCAGATACACGAGATACTGATTCTACCGCAACTGCCGATGCCACAGACAGTGCTCAGGACGAGGGATGGATAAATGGCGAGGGTGAGCCCGTACCCTCGGCTCTGGGTCCTTTACAAAAACCCAAGGAGCACTGCGAAGCTCCACGGCAAAGATGGCCAGGGCCGGACTCTTCCCTTGACGATCTCAGGAATGTACTGCCTCCGTGGGCCAGATCCCTGAAGGTGCTGCAAACGGCATGGGTACACCGTCAGCCTGACAAACAGTCCCTCAGAACCGGAAAGATAAAGCAGTATTCACGCCTTCCACTTACAAAGTATGCTCCTCCAGGGGGCGGATGTTCTGGATTCTGGGTGAATCTGGGTGCCGAGCACTTCGTGTGTTCCGACGTGCTCAAACCGGACCGGCGTCCTCCTCTCATGCGCCGCCAGCCCATAGTGCCGAGGGGTCGCCTGGTTCCAGGCAAATACGGACGTATCAGGCGCACTGGAGCCCCCTTTTATCCCAATCTCACGGCCATGGAAGAGGACAAACCAGCAGGTACATATCACCGCGGAGATATGATACGTCTCCTCAAACATAAGACATTCCAGGGTAAACTTCTGTGGGTGACGGGGAAAAAATACCTTGTCTGGGACTCGGATGTTCATGGTTACAGGATCCCCAGGTATCACGGAGCCGACCTTCGCAAGTTGGATCTGAATCTTCCCGTGGGCATAATCAGGGCCAAGACCAAAGGAGCCACCGTGTACGAATACCCTGGAGGACCGCCCAAAAAAAACGTCAAACCGCTACGCCACTATTCCATCCACGCCATCTACGACCGCAAACGTGTAGGCAAGACCCTCTATTATCGCGTCAAGGAAGGGTGGATTCTGGCCCGGCGTGTGCTTTCTGCATGGCCTGCCAAATTTCTGCCTCCTGGTCTTGGAAAATGCGAGAAGTGGATAGAAGTCAACATATCCATGCAGACCCTGGTGGCTTACGAGGGACGTGAACCGGTTTACGTGGCCCCCATCTCCTCCGGCAAAAAGAACCACCCCACCAAGTACGGTATATTCAGGATTTGGCTCAAGCGAGCCTATGGAGATATGACGAGCGGCATGGGAGGTGGTGAACACTACCATGTCAGTGATGTCCCCTGGACCATGTTCTTTTATATGGGACAGTCACTTCATGCTGCCTACTGGCACACCGACTTTGGGACAAGAAAGTCACACGGCTGCATCAACCTGACTCCTATCGATGCCAGGTGGCTTTATGAGTGGACAGAACCTCCTGTACCACCCGGATTCCTGGAGGTGCGTGTGGACGAGAAAAGCCCCATACCAGGCACCATAGTTGTAGTACGCCACAAGTACGACCATGAGGTTCCCTTCTACAAGTACGCCCGCAAACTGGCCCCGAAAGACGAGGTCAAACGTCTCGACGATCTCAGAAAGCAGCGCCTTTACAGACAGTACCTCAACAGTCTGAAAAACCGCCGCTGAATTTCGGCATGGCCTCATGTGAAAAACGGCTGCTCAACCCAGACGGAGGCTCAGTGAGGCACGCCCTGAATCATCTTAAATTTCCCTTTAATTACATATATTTACGAGGATTTATAACCTTGTGATATTCCATTGGAAGCAGATCACCACGGTTTCTTATGCCCCTGGTGATACAGTGTGTAATAACCCCAGCCTGCGGCTCCGCCGAAAATTAGACCTCCCAAAACAAGCCCCCAGCCTGCGGCTCCGGTGTCATATCTCTCTTCGCACGTGTATCTCGCATGGGACGAGTCACAGGGATACGACCCGTCCATGGCCACTAGTACCACTCCTGTGACCAGCATGAGGGCTCCCGTTGCTCCGGCCATCCAGGTCCACATCCTGTAGGGAGGCTCCGGGGCTTCCCATTGCGGCATGGGAGTTATGCCCGAAGGAGTGGTGAAACGGTAGATGATCCTTGGTTTGAGAAGCTCCTGAGCCCTACGGCGCTGCTCCTCGGCTTTCCGTCGGGCCTGCTCAGCAAGTTGATGCTGACGCTCAGCCTCCTTGAGACGACGGGCTTCTTCCTGGCGCTTTAGGGTCTCCTCCCTACGTCTAGCGAGCATGGCAGAGAGTCTATCCAAAAGAGAGGTACGCAGCTTTTTCACCGTGTTCACTACATCCGATCCCGAGCACCCTGCACACTCGGCAGCGTCTTTCACGAGAATCGTGTCATCCCCTTCCCTTATCTGCATTGTCACGGTGTAATTTCGGTCCTGTCTGTCTATGGTGAGATCCATGCTCCAGGTGGAATCGGGGGTCCAATTTTCTGCCATGAAGGCATCGCGTACCTTGCGTACCAGGTAGGAAGGAGCCTCGTCTCCTGTCCATACTGGCTCTGTATAACGCACCTGGGATGGCGAGATGTGTACCTGAGCTATCAGTATCAGTGAAAGGATGAATGCTGGCATGACAGGGGGAAGAATATATTACGCAGCCGGCAGGATCAATCATCCCGGGCTTCGGAAGAAGGTGTCCCGGCACCGAATTTTGCCAGCATATATGCACCATATCCCAAAAGCAGGAACATTACGAGTCCCAGTATCTGACCTGTGAATCCAGAGTACCACTCATGAGGATGTGCAACCCAGTTGCCGGCCTTCTGGACATAGGCGAAACCCACAGAGATCAAGCGTATAGGAGCCCCCAAGCCCTGAAGCTTGAGCACGGCTATCAAAATCCCCACGAGGGCGGCACCTGCCATGAGGCCGGAAGCAATGAGAATACCCTGGTTCTTCCTGGCGCTGCGCTCGGCTTCCGTTGCGCCCGTACGTCCGATGACCCAGGCTGCGAAACCGCCGGCAAGTACGCCCAGGTTGATCTCGAGGGGCAGATACATCCCCAGGGCGAACGCCAAGGCAGGAACCTTGGCCATCTCCAGCATTACGGCTATGAGTCCTCCCAGTCCATAGAGAAGATACGGTAGTCCGGCGCTGGTCATCATGCTCTTGACTATGGTGGCCATGAGGTTGCCCTGCGGTGCAGCCAGAGGGTTGGGATGCATGGGATCCTTTATGAATCCGTAGGACTGGGCCAAAAGCTGCATGGCAAAGCCCACGGTAAGGGCTGCCGTGAGAATACCGATGAACTTGAACTTCTGCTGAGTCTTTGGAGTGACGCCAATCCAGTAGCCTATCTTGAGGTCGGTTATGAAGCCGCCGGAGGTGGACAGGGCCGTACACACTGCCGCGCCGATGACCAGGGCCAGGTACTGCCCTTCATCCCCGCTGAGCCCTGCTGCCAACAGAATCAGCGAGGAGATGATGAGAGTGATGAGGGTCATGCCTGACACCGGGTTTGTCCCAACTATGGCAATGGCCTGGGCTCCCACTGGGGTGAACAGGAACGTGAATACATAGGTAACTAGTGCTCCCACCAGTGCGGTGACCGGAGAACCGGAGATGAGCCAGAAAAAGAAGTACATGATTATGACGATGGCGCCCTGGGAGAGCATTACCAAGGAGGGGGACAGGTCCTCATCCATGCGGTCTTCGGCCTGGGCATGTTCCTTGCTGAATACGGCCTTGATACCCAGGGTAAAAGAGCCAAAGATGATTCTAGACATCTTGATGATGCCCATGAACCCGGCCGTGGCAATGGCGCCGATACCCATGGGCTGTACATAGGCCTTAAAAATCTCGTACACGCTCATCTGGGTGATTAAAGGAGTTTTGCCTCCGGGAAGCGGAGCCATGGGAACCACGTGATCTATATGCTGACCGAAGTAATAGACCAGGGGCACCAGGACGAGGAAGGACAGGACCGAACCTGCGGCTATGACTGCAGCGTATCTGAGCCCTACGATATAACCCAGTCCGAAAAGGGCGGCTAGAGCCTCCATCTTGAGCTCGAACCTGTATTTGAGCATCGACCTACCGTAAGAGCCGAAAAGCTCGGTGGAAGACAAAGAGCCGTTCCACAGTCCCACTGCAGTGGCCAGAAAGTCGTATATGGCACCAACTGCCGTAGCTATGAGAAGCACGACCCCGCTTCTCGATGCGCCCTCAGTCTCTCCCGAGGCGATAATTTCCGTGGTGGCGGTAGCCTCTGGGAACGGCAGATAGCCGTGCTGCTCCTTCACGAAGTAGCGACGCAGTGGGATGAGCACCAGGATTCCCAAAAATCCGCCCATGGTGGCCGAAAGCACGATGTGCCACATCTGAGGATTCAGTTTATTGATGTAAAGGGCTGGCAATGTGAAGACCACTCCTGCGACAACGACGCCCGAACCGGCTCCGATGGACTGGATCATGACGTTCTCGGAGATGGTGTTTTGCCTTTTGAATGCCGTCTTACCCAGAAAAACCGCCAGGATGGCTATGGGTATGGCTGCCTCAATGGCATTTCCCGTCAGAAGTGCGAGATACACTATGGCGAAGGTGAAAATGACGTTCAAGGTGATACCCAGGGCAAAGACCCGTGGTGATACCTCGATGATTTTCTTGTCCGGCGGGACCACTGGGACATACTGCTCACCCTCGGCCAGCGGTCTATATGCATTTTCTGGCAGAACTTTCTTTCCGGTTGCCTCCATGGTTGTCCTCCTAGGTCCCCCATTGCTACTGAATTTCAGGTGACAACACAAGTAAAGATGCAGCCCTGTCTAGGGCTGTCGAGTTTTGGGATTATGGGCCAACTAGGTTTGCCAGAACCCCAAGCCCGTATGCCTAAGGCGTCCAACCCTGTCCAAAAAGTGTCCAACTTGGCCGAAATGGGCTGGCGTCCAGACAGACTGTCTGTGGCATGGTGCTAAAAAGTCATTTAATTTCAGCGTATTACATACACTAAATTCCGACCGCTGCCCCTGGCACGTATATTGCATAACCCCTCCCATGACTGAACCCTAGGAGACACGAGGATCCCCGGCTGGG
>JALWFW010000209.1 GCA_027013865.1 Polyangiaceae bacterium
GTGCATGCGGGCCCGCTCACGCAGTCGGCATCCCGGCAGCCGGCCTTGCCGTCCTGGTCGTTGTCCACGCCATCGGTGCAGTTGGTCTCGGAAGTAGGAGCCTTGCAGGCGGGATCTGCTGAGCAGTCGCTGTCGAAGCAGTCGGTGGCTCCGTCACCATCATTATCTGTATTGTCATTGCAGATTTCCTGGGTGTTGTTGCTGCCGCCGCCACCGCCGCCACCGCAGGCAGCGAAAGTCCAGGAACCAATGACTCCGATGGCTAGCATAGAAAGGATGAGTGAAAATTTTTTCATGATAAATACCTCCTTAGCCTCAGGGCTGCAGATCGTTTATCCCAACAAGGTATTTAGTCAAGCTGATTATACTGGTGTTCAGTTGATTTTCTTACCCGATTAACTATGTTTCCCTCTCCCCCAGGAGGTTTTTCTCATGAAACGGAATCTTATACTACTTGCTATATTTATGGCTGCAGCATTACTTCTCATTTCAGGGTGCGGATCCGGAGGATCCTCCTGCAGTGCCGAACCCGAGGTATGCGATGGCGTGGACAACGACTGCAATGGCATCATAGACGACAACATTCCCAGCGGGGCGTGTCAGACTGCCTGCGGCATGGGAACGACCATATGTCAGGATGGTACAACCGTATGTGTGGGGCCTGATCCTTCGGAGGAAGTATGTGATGGTATCGACAACGACTGTGACGGTATTGCAGACAACGGTCCTGGCATGGAATGCCGTCAAGGTGAGGTGAGATCCTGTGGCGCCACGGATACCGGGGAGTGCGAGCTAGGTGTCGAGGTGTGCGATACCACCTGTCACTGGACAGGGGAATGCAAGGGGAGCGTGGAGCCCGAGCCCGAGGTATGCGACGGCAAGGACAACGACTGTGACGGTGAAGTAGACGAGGGACTCGAGCGTTCCTGTTCCACTGATTGCGGCGTGGGAACAGAAATATGCGTCAATGGCGAGTGGCGCAACTGTACTGCTCCCCAGCCTTCAGAGGAAGTATGTGACGGCATCGACAACGACTGCAACGGCGTTACGGACGACGGGACGGGCATGGAGTGCGCGAAAGGGACATCCAGGGTATGCGGTTCTGACACTGGGATATGCGAGTCAGGGACTGAACTGTGTAGCGATACCTGTCACTGGTCTGGCCAGTGCCTTGGAGAGGTGGTCCCTTCTCTGGAACAGTGTGATGCCGAGGGACTCGACGAGGACTGTGACGGCCAGTCCAATGAGGGTTGCTCGTGTACCAATGGTGAGACCCAGCAGTGCTGTGGAGGTTCTATTGTGACGTGTACGGCCGGCCAGTGGCCTGACTGTCCGCCTCCTCCGGAGGAAGTGTGTGACGGTACGGACAATGACTGTGATGGTCTCGTGGACGAGGGGCTTGCCGGAGATACCTTCGAGCAGAACGACGACTGTTCTTCCATGCGCATGCGTCCGGTCCTCAAGGAAGGAGACGGCTCGGATCTCATCAATGCGTCCCTTTATCACGGGGATTTTTCCCAGGACGTAGATTACTATCTGTACCAGACACAGGAAGTAGACGATCTGGAATGCGTGTTCCATCCAGACTGGTATGAATGCTATTCCATATATTTCTATCTGCAGCAGCCTCCGAATCGTAATTACACTTTCAGGGTCATGGCTCTACCTGTCAGTGGAAATGAGCAGAGCACCTGCACCAATCCTGATCCCAATGCCACTTTCGATGCCACGGATGGCCAGCTTGCCATAAGATGGCAGGGTCAGTGTGGTGTAACCGATGACCTCAAGTTCATCGTGCGGGTATATGATGAGAATGGAGATCCCGTTTCCTGCCTCGATGAGTACTCCTTCAAGGTGGAATTCCCCTATGCCACGGTTCAGGAAGATCCCTGCTTCTGATTGTTTTCGCATTTCATTTCTTGTCTAACTTGTTGATATTATAGAGTTTTTAGGGGCTTCTTCGCTATCTGGGGCGACGAGTTCATCGAGTCCCAACTGATTTATGCGTCTGCGAAGCGTGGTGCGCGGTACGTCCAGTACTCTTGCGACCATAGACATATTGCCTCCGCTATCCCTGAGAAGTTTCACCAATCTGTCGCGTTCACCGTCAGCAGGCAGCATACCTTTGGAAGATGTGATGTCAGAATCAGGAAGCATCGCCAGGGAAGTGTCCCAGTCCAGCCATGAGGCTCTGGATACCACGTTGCGCAGCTCACGTACGTTGCCCGGCCACGGATACTGAAGTAGTGTCAGCCACTGACGCGCGTCCAGCCGAGCCGGATCTGCACCAAAACCGCGTATGAGCATTGGCAGATCCTCCAGGCGTTCGTGTAGTGTTGGCAGAGTGATGGTTATCGCGGAAAGACGGTAGTAAAGGTCCAGTCTGAAGTCTCCTTCATCCACCATTTTCTCAAGGGGACGATTGGTCCCTGCGATTATCCTGGTATCCACTTTGATGACCCTTTCTCCTCCCACGGGGAGTACTTCTCCTGATTCCAGTGCCCTGAGCATAGCGGCCTGGTGATCTGCCGGCAGTTCTCCAATCTCGTCCAAAAACAGACTGCCGCGGTGAGCACGCTCGAAGGCCCCTTTGTGATCGTTTACTGCACCTGAAAAGGAGCCTTTCACATGTCCGAACAGTTCCGAATGCAGCAGAGATTCGGGTATGGCTCCACAGTTTATGGAGACAAATGATTCTAGATCCCGGCTTCGGGCATGAACCAAGGATGCCGCCAGTTCCTTTCCGGTCCCGGAATCCCCCAAGATCAGTATGGGCAGAGGAGAGGGAGCGACACGCATCAGTCGTTCGAGTTCACGCCGTAGGCTGGTATTCCTGGTATGGAATGGCCCTGCCTTCATGAGTGAGCCTGCAGAGGTTACGAGTACGGCTGGCACATTCCCGAAAAGGATGACATCTCCTGGTTGTATCTTGGCCATACCGACTTTTCTTCCGTTCACCCTTATGCCGTTGTGGCTGTTCAGATCCCTTATCGTGACCGTACTACCCTCCCATGACAGGACCGCATGACTGGCAGATATGCCTTCTTCTTTCAGCATGATGTCACAGCCGGAATTGCTGCCCACGATATGACTTTGGCCGAAGTGCAGACGGTGAAAAGTGTCGTTCAGTGGATTCCACAGGGATAGAATCCGTTTCTTTTTATGTCTTCTGAGCTTTCTGATTGTGACGGTTTTCGTTTTCATGGTGAGAATGTTCGGCATCCACTGGCCGGAAGTTAACCATGTGTTTCATTCACTTTTCTTACATCGAGATAAATATAGGGGGTTGACAAGCACTCGGTATGGGGTTAGTAAAGGCGCCCGGAAGGCATACGCCTCTACCCTGTGGTTCTCAGGGAACTCTCAAGACATTTTGTGTCAGTCATATTGGGATGCCGTACGGCACTGTCCAAGGTACGGTACTTTGCTGTTTGGGACTCGGTCCCTTATCCCACCTCAAAGAGGAGTGAACTGCGATTAAGTAGGCAAGTAAGTCTGGATATTCCAGGAAAATTCACATTATCAGATAACAAGAGGAGAAAAGGTGATGAATCTGAGTGAACTGAAGCGCAAGCCAATCAAAGAGCTGGTGGCCCTGGCTGATGAAAGGGGCATCAATGATGCTCATAACCTTCGCAAACAGGATCTGATTTTTAGAATCCTTGAAAATGCGGCCTCACAGAACGAGGCAATTACTGGAGAGGGCGTTCTTGAAGTCCTGCCTGAGGGTTATGGCTTTTTGCGTTCCCCTGACTATAACTACCTTCCCAGCCCTGATGATATTTACGTATCTCCATCCCAGATAAAGCGCTTCAATCTCCGTACCGGTGACACAGTGGAGGGAGAGATTCGTCCTCCCAAGAACAGTGAGCGTTACTTCGCTTTGCTGCGTGTGGAAAAAATAAACATGGATCCCCCTGAGATGCAGAGGGAGAGGATCCTTTTCGACAACCTCACTCCCCTTTATCCTATGGAAAAACTCCAGTTGGAGACCGAGCCCCGTAAGATGACCACCCGAATAGTGGATCTTCTTACCCCCATAGGCAAAGGCCAGCGTTGCCTCATCGTCTCTCCGCCCCGTGCCGGTAAGACGATGCTCCTGAAGGATATTGCCAACTCGATATCCATCAATCATCCTGAGACATTCATCATGGTGCTTCTCATCGACGAGCGTCCAGAGGAAGTCACGGACATGCAGCGTTCCGTCAAAGGCGAGGTGATTTACTCCACCTTTGACGAGCCTCCGGCACGCCACGTTCAGGTCGCCGAGATGGTCATCGAGAAGGCCAAGCGTCTGGTTGAGCACAAGCGTGACGTCGTCATCCTGCTCGACTCCATTACGCGTCTGGCTCGTGCATACAATGCAGTTGTACCTCCTTCTGGCAAGATCCTGTCCGGTGGTGTGGATTCCAACGCCCTGCACAAACCCAAGCGTTTCTTCGGCGCTGCCCGTAACGTCGAGGAGGGAGGTTCCCTGACCATCATCGCCACGGCTCTCATCGACACAGGTTCCCGCATGGACGAGGTCATCTTCGAAGAGTTCAAGGGCACGGGTAACGCCGAGATCCATCTCGACCGCAAGCTCATGGAGAAGCGTATCTTCCCAACCATGGATATCAACAAGTCCGGAACCCGCAGGGAAGAGCTGCTTCTGCCGCCCAACGTACTCAACAGAATCTGGATTCTGCGTCAGTTACTGCATCCTCTCAACGTCGTGGATGCAATGGAATTCCTCCTGGACAAGCTGTCCAAGACCCAGAACAACGAGGAATTCATCGAGTCCATGTCAGTGTGATTCAATTTTGGTTTTACTGCGGATCGCCCTGGAGATCCTACATGTCGTTCTCAGGGTGATCCGCATGTTCAGACACGATGGATTTCAGGCGAATCCGGGGTTGACACGGTGAAATTCCTCCCTATGATTCGCTCTCTGGAACGATCGTGGAGGCGAGGTGAGAGATGCCCCATAACAAGCAGGCAAAGAAAAGATTACGTCAGAATGAGAAACGCCGTATGCGCAACAAGTTCTTCAAGTCCACCATGCGCACCTACGTAAAGCGAGTGCGCCGGGCCATTGAAGAGAAAAACTTCGAGGAAGCCAGGAAGTGGCTGGATATGGCTGCTCCGTACATCGCCAAGGTGAGCGGCAAGGGTATTATTCATCGCAATACCGCTTCCAGGCTGATTTCCCGCCTGACCAGACACGTCAACAGCCTGAAGGATAGTTGATAGTCTGCTGTATCACATAAAGTTCAAGTCGGGGATTTAACTGCTGACAGATGTACTGTAGGCAAAACTCCAAACCCGGCATGCCATTTCATTCCCAAATATTGGTAAGACGAGGTGGATGTTCGTAGCCACAGAGTTTGTGGTAGCCCTTGTGTCGGTGTTTCATGACAGGGGAGATACTGCAGGGGAGCGTGTGAAAATAGGTCTGTTATCTGACAGGTTGACCTTGTTCGGTGTATTTTCTAGCTTTACTGAGATTGCGTGTAATGACCCGGTTCGGTTTCAAGATAAAAAGAGTGGAACTTACGTTCCCGTGTACGTGTGGTGTGCTTTCGGACACCCATGCCAGGGAACTTCTGCCTGAATGGAAGCATGCCATATCCATATATTTCAGGGATGTCAGACATGTACTACATCTGGGAGACGTCGTATATCCGGCGGTTTTCAATGATCTGGAGACCCTTGGCTTCGAAGTGGTTGCCGTGCGCGGGAACAACGATCGTTCTTTGATGACGCCTCATGTGATTATCTTGAGGAGCGGTCCCTACACCATTGGCATGACTCACGGAGCTGGCGGCCCCTACTATGACACGGCACGCCGGGTGAAGCGTCTCGTTCAGTCTCACTGGGAGGGCCCTTTGGATCTCATACTTCATGGTCATACCCACGTACCCTTTGACGACGTGGTGGATGGTGTGCGGGTCATAAATCCCGGCTCCCTGGCATTGCCCCGTACCGACCTGTCAGGCAGATTTCCTTCCCGTCCATCCATGGGACTTCTCATGATAGAAGAATCGGGTATTCATTTTCATCACATATTTCTTGAATGATTTCAGTATGTTATGTCATAACCAGCAGAAGGAGGTAGAAATGATTTTTCATGGGTACATGATGATGATGACAGTGGATGACAAGGATAGGGCCTATGCGATAGCTGAAACCATGATTCAGCGCAAACTTGCTGCCTTTGCCGAGGTAAGTTCTCCTGTGGCAACTTTTTACCGCTGGAATGTGAAAGGTGAGGACAAGGTTCTCAGTGATCTCGAGTGGAGGGTTATTCTCTTCACCAGCCGTGAAAGGACTGAAGTGGAGAAGGCTCTCCTGGAGATGCACAGTGGCAGTGTGCCCAAGGTGATAAGTGTCAGCATGGAGCCGGATCAGGGCTTTGCAGACTATATGGCCCGTCATCTCATGTAGACTGGATGCCAAAGCTTTTGGCAGTTACGTCATGGGCAGTACTGCTCATCCGGTGCATGGACGATAAAGGTTGGTATCACGGATGACCTAATGCTATAGGAAGATATCATACTATTTCCGTGAAGGAGGAATCACGATGTCAGTTCTCAAGAAAGTATTCATTGGCGCATTCATGGTCTCGATGATCATACCCGCAGGTGGATGTATAATTACTCACCGCAGACACTCTGTACGCAGGCGTGGCCGTTATGCACCGCGCCGTCGTCGCCGCAGGGCACCCAGGCGTGTTCAGGTTCAGCATCCCTCTTCTCGCTCCCTGGTAGGCTGAGCCCTTTTGACCCACTGTCTCTCGACGACCTTTACAACCGCAGAATACGAATTCAAGCAAATCAGGAGGTATGAGAGTATGTCTTCAACCAGCCTTCATATGGTCGTAACCACGGTGGACAGTGAAACAGTGGCTCACGAGATAGCCAAAACTCTGGTCCGTGAGCAGGTGGCTGCGTGCGTTCAGGTTTCAGGACCTGTGACCAGTTATTACTGGTGGGAGGGAAATCTGGAGGAAGGGCAGGAGTGGCGTGTAATCCTCAAGACTTCCCTTCAGCCGAATCAGGTGGAGAATGCCATCCGGAACATCCATCCCTACAGTGTGCCACAGATAATCTTCGTTTCGGTGGAGGCCAGTGCCGATTATGCTGGCTGGGTGAGAAAAGTACTGTCATGAGGCTTAAGCACGAGGAACCTGCTGCCATACCTTACGAATGTCTTTTCAGTAGAGGAGAGGAAGGTTCAATAGTGGGGTTATGACATACGGGTAGCGGGAGGGCTTACTTCAGTCCAAGCTCGTGAAGGAGCCGGTCTGCATGGGTCCATTCTTCCATCATGTAGAAGGTGAAACGGATATCGAAGCAAATGGAGCGCTGCTGGGTGTTGTAGTACCAGTCTGAGAGAATGGACTCGGGAGTACCGTCGAACAGGAGTCCCACGAGCCGCCCTTTACCGTCGATGACTGGAGAGCCTGAGTTACCACCGGTGGTGTCCAGGGTGGCCGTGAAGTCCAGGGGCACGTCACCGATGTTTTTGTCGACCCAGCGTCCGCTGTAGGGTTTGCGGGCCACGTTCAGGAAGGATACCGGAAGCGAGAACTCTCCCTTACCATGGTGGGCGTCGTACTTGGCCAGCATGCCCTTGAGACCCGTAAGGTAGGGATAGGTTTTGCCGTTTTCGCTGCTGGTGTAGTCCTTTACCAGACCATAGGTGAGCCTGAGGGTGAAGTTGGCGTCGTAGTATGCTGGATGCAGGAATTCCTTCACGAAGTCGGGACGCAGGTTGAAGGGGATGCGGTAGGCCTGATCCCACAGTTGCTTTTCTTCCATGTCATAGATGTACTTGTCGACGAATACGGCGAACTGAATGAGAGGATCGGCCACCTTGCGCAGTTTTCCGGCCTTGAGTTCATAGTAGGCCTTGCGGATGCGCCTGGCACGTGCAGCTTCCTCTTCGGATGTGGACCACGCTACGATGGAGGTGCGGCCATACAGTATGTCTATGGCCTGACGCAAAGGATCCTTGGTGTAGGGAGCTGCCAGGGTATATCTGTAGTAATCCTGTAGGGACATCATGCGTGCCTTGGCTTTTTTACGCATGGCGCGCATCTGGCGCTTGACCATCTTGCCCAGGTACCTGAGAACCGGAGACTTGGGGTCATCCTTGGACAGACGGCTGAGCAGGAAGTACATGACTTCTTTGTCAGCCCTGGGCCATGCCTTGAGTTCAAGTTTGTCGAGATAGCCCTTGACTCTATAGAGGTTCTTGTCCTTGAAAAGGTCGTCCTTCCTCTTGATGGAGGAAATTTTCTTCACTCGATTCCAGCGGGCCAGGTAATAGGCTGCGCGCATCCCCGGAACGACGTATGTCATGATGGCCACGTCATAGAAACCTGGATATACCTTGATGGTCTTTTCATATATCTTCTTGATTTCATTGAGTTTTCTATCGAAATCAGCCTGTTTGTCCTTGGGGAGCCTGGCCTTTAGGGCAGCCTCGTCCTTGAGTTTGTGTTCGAGGAGTTTGGCCTCCTGGGCCTTTTTGAGGGAGTCTGCGTAGTATTTTGCGGCATTGGCCAGCATGTTGCGCATGGATGCATAACGCGCCTTTGATACGGCATCGATGTCCATGGCCTTCTCCACCACCTTAAGGAGTTTGCCGAAGAGCTCCTTCTTTAGAGGAGCCTGGTGCTTCACGTAGAATTCCACGTCGGGTGATGTGTAAAAACGCATGGTGCGGCCGGGGAATCCCAGCACCATGACGATGCGCCCCTTGTTTACGCCCTCGGTGGATACTTTGAGGTAGGCAGCGGGCCTGAACGGGACATTGTCCTTTGCGTAAGGAGCGGGCTTGCCATCCTTGCCCACGTAGGCACGCAGGAACGAGAAGTCAGGTGTATGTCTGGGATAGCGCCAGTTGTCGGTGTCACCGCCGAAGAATCCCATGGACTTGGGTGGAGCGTAAACCAGGCGCACGTCCCTGATGTTCTTGTAGCGGTTCAGGTACCACTTGAGGCCGCCGCCGTAGGATTTGACAGTACAAAAATCACCCGTGTCCTTCATGCACTTTGCGGCGATCTTTGCGGCTTCGAGGCGCTTGGCTTCCAATCTCTTCTTGAGTTTGCGCTGTTTGGCGCCAGCCTTGACCACGTCAGCGGTGACGTCTTTCGTCTCCACCACCACCTGCAGATCGTAGCCAGGGCAGGGCAGCTCGTCGTTTTGGGTCTTGGCGTAGTAGCCTTTGTCCAAAAGGCCCCAGTGTTCTTTTTGGGCCGACAGTGCTGCCAGACACATATAGGCCACGTGATGATTCGTCACCAGCAGCCCCTGAGGGGACACGAATGAACCCGTGCCACCGTGGGCCACCTTGGCAATGGCAGGAGCCAGACGTTGTATGCCTTTTGCATCCAGTTCTAGACCCACCTTCTTTAGCTGGTTCCAGGGTAGGGCTCCTTTGAGCTCCGGAAGGACGAACATGCCTTCCTCGGCTGTGGCCGGAGCTGCAAAGGCCGTGGCTGCAGCTGCCAGTGTCAGCATGAATACTTTGATACTCTTCATGTTTTAACCTCCTGGGCGAATGTTACGCATTGGCATACAATGTTCAACGTCTCTTTGGTCATATCGCGTCCCTCCAGAACACCGGAACCCACTGGCCTCGTGCAGTAAACCGTTCCCTGGTATACACTATTCCCGGTTTGTCGGCAGTGTGCTCAGAATCAAGTGGGTGTAAAGTGGGGCTTGCTAAAAGATTAATAAAATCAACTAGTTATATCTCTGATGTTTAATGGAGCCCCATGGCCTGCCAGAAGGAGGGTGTTTATTTTACGTTCACTGGCTCGAATCTGGCAGTGAAGTGACGGAGCATGGGGGGCTCGTATGAGATGCGGTAACCGGGTAGGGAAGAGCGGTTCTCACCCACGGCGCTCACCACCTCTATGACGTAATCGATGTGGGACTGTGTGTAGACGCGGCGGGGCAGTGCCAGGCGCACCAGCTCGAACTTGGCGGGTATGAACTGTCCTGAGTTCGGATCCTTTTTGCCGAACATCACGGAGCCGATTTCAACGGCCCTGATTCCGCCGGCCTTGTAGAGCTCCACGGTGAGTGACTGTCCTGGGA
>JALWFW010000210.1 GCA_027013865.1 Polyangiaceae bacterium
CTTCTTTGGATGGGATAGTTTCAGGCCTTGCGGTAAAGCACTGTGATATCAAGGGGTTACCGCGTAACGCTAAACGCTGTGGCGGAGCGCTAGCACCGTGCCGGGCAGGTGGTGGAGGAACCTTGCCCCGAAAATCCCACCGTAAGAGCGGCGGGACAGGCAGGGGCTTATCCTGCGGTTCAGCTTTCGGCCGGTGTGACGGCGGGGGTGGGCCTTTCTTTGGATGGGATAGTTCAGGCTTTGCAGTAAAGTACTGTAATATCAATGAGTTACCGCGTAACACCAAACGCTGTGGCGGGTGGTGGACCGTGCCGCAAAGGCCGTGAATCCGTGCGAGAGCCTCTTGGGGCAATGAATCAGTATCACCGGCACGGCCGGAAGTATATCCAGCCAAGACGCCATACCACGCACCATTGCAGGACACCCGACGGCCTTGGTGATACGGGATGTATTTTTCGAAACTCCGGCAAAAACCGTTGATGGTGTTCTAAGGTATCGCCGTGTAGTCCAGGGCACCTGAAACTTCAGATCCGTGTAGCACCATTCGCAGGCCCTCCTTGCAGGACAGCCTGACAGCCTTACGAGTGACTGCACCCGTTCTTGAAGCGAAAGCCTCTCCAGCTAGAAAGGCTTACCACGCACCTTTGCAGGACAGCTCGACAGCTCTGAGCACATCGATTCTCAACCTTGAAGTGGCGTATGAAATAAGTTAATGTTGAGCCGACGGGGTGAAGTAATGAGGAAGATCCTCCTGATGACTGCCATGTCTGTGGGACTTGGCCTTGCGGCCTGCGGACCTCAGGTAGACTGCAACAAACTGGACTCCAGACTCATGGAGTGCAGGTGGGAACGTTACAAAAAGGTGAATCCGTCGGGTCCGGATCTCAAAAAAGATGAGTACATGGAGATCCGCAAGACCGTCGAGGAGAAGTATGCTGCTGGCGTAGAAGAGATAGTGTCCGAGTGTAAAGCCCATTCCGGTCGCGATTCTCGTGCCAAGGTAATCAACAAGTGTCTCGGGCTGAAATCCTGTAACCAGATGTATGGCTGTCTCGAAAAGGTACTTGCACGTAAGAAGTAGTCTGGGGGCTGTACTTTTCATCCTAGGCCTGCTGTCTTGCAGCCAGCCTCAACGTATCGACTGCAAAAAACTAGAAGATACCCTTCTCAAGTGTACTCCATCCATAGCTGAACGGGCGCCGGCAGATCGTCGGGGGGAGCTTTATCAGGGTCGTTTCGCTGCACAGGTCCAGGATTCCATAACACCGCTGTGTCACCTGCACGAGGGCAGATTCGAAGATGCCTCGAAAATCAATGAATGCCTTGCCAAACCATCATGTGATGCATTTGCCACCTGTATACTGAGTCTGGTTCATGACTGACCAATCCCCTGAAGTCTTCTTAAAGAGACACAAAACCCACAAGAATCTGATCATCTTCGTGGGCCTGCCCCTGGCTGCGACCTTCATCATGAGCACGGCCATAATCTTCAGTAGAATGCGTATCAGTTCCTACACCCGAATCTACGGAACGAGACAGCACAAAGCCGGAGAGAGCGCAGCATTCAGGGTAACCATGTACAGGCGTAAATTCCGCGATCCCATATCACCCATATCGGTGGAGGCATGGGTCATATCAGACGGCAAACGTATCCCAGTATATAAGGGCCACAGCAGCAAGGGTGATGAAGCGCTCTCCGTGAATCTTCGAATTCCGGACCTTCCGGTGGGCTCCTACACCATGTACTGGCAAATAACGAACGAAGAGTACGGAGAAGACCACCTACGGACTCCTCTAGAGGTGGTGGAGCTACCAGACCCACCCAGAAGAATATACAACGACAAGGCTGGCGAGAATCCCGGCAACTTAGAGAGTGCCGAAGTAACCCCACTGAGACCGGATTCAGACGGCATTGCCGTAGCGCTCCATCCAGTCAATGCCCGTGGACTGCGCTCCCCCTTCCAGGACATACTGTATCTAGTGGCAGTGACAGATGATGGCTCCCCTGTTTCATCTCTAGAAGCACGCATGAAGATAACCAAGGGCAAACTGGGTATTCCCAAAAACAGCCAGTGCGCAACCACACCAACCCCTGAGTGCCTGGATGTCTACGGCCCAGAAGACACCATTCCGGTTCCCATGAAAACCAATTCCCTGGGACTCGATTACATGCTTTACTACCCGAGGTCAGATATCATAAACATAGAGCTCGGTTACAGAACAGATCCCAAGAAAGCCTTCAAGATCAAAACCATAGAACTGGGATCCACTAGAGATGACGTGGCTTTCATGACATCTTCCAGGATCGTCAGCAGTGACCTTCCTGTGTCACTGTTCGCCTACACCACAAGGCCCCTATACATAGACATATATCAGCAAGGACGCTGGCTTTACACATTACGTGCCCCAGTACACAGGGAAAAAACCTCATTCATACTGACGGAGCGCATACTGCGAAACGGGTTCTATAAAATTCAGGCATCCGTATTCTACCTGCCTGTAGCCAATTCCATCTTCAGTCTCACCGTTCACCCCGGAGCATCACCGGAAGACATCGGAGTCCTTGAAAAAGCTGTCAAAGCAGCGAAAGAGTATGCTTCCATTGGCCCACTCTACAGAAAACACCTCGAATGGATACTGGCCCACCGGGCTCTTTGGAGAAAATACAGGTATAATGTCGTGGAAGTAGCACCATACTTTTTCGGAATGCTGGACACCTTCCACTATGAACCAGATATCAGAGCAAGCACCAGGGCAAGACGCCAGAAAGCCATGATGTACATCCGAACCAGGGGACAGGCTGCCATGATACTCGTCATGCAGTTATCAGGCATCATACTGGTACTCATGATACTCCTGGGCACCTACACAGCCATAAGAGAGCGAAGAAAATCCCAGGAAAAAATCCGCGAAATCCTGAAATCTTCTGATATATCAGGTGATTACGTGCTTGGAGACAACAACCGCTCAAGCACGCAACTCATCGCTCTGGGCATCATCATGGCCATAATCGTGGGACTCATGGTCACTGGTCTGATATGGCTCATGCTACATCTCAAGTGGGAGATGTAAAAACCATGACAGAACACAAAAACAAAGGAACAGTTGACGTGACAGCCGATACCCGTTCTTCACATCTGAACTTCAAGGGAATGATTCTTGCAGCAGGTTTTGGAACACGGTTGG
>JALWFW010000211.1 GCA_027013865.1 Polyangiaceae bacterium
CTTTGCATAGGGCGTTAGAGCTGGGGGCGTTGGAGAAATCGCCTGTATACCCCCGCTGGTTTGGCTGGTTTTGGAGTACGGATTGGCAGGTCAATGCCCTGGTAGACGGCTCGGAGGTATAAGTCATCGGGCGACCTTTTGGTGCTTCGATAGACCGGCTCGTTGTGGACCGGTAAACAATGCAATGACTTTTGATGCCGGCTGGCTCTTTCAGTCCAAGGGTACGCTGGACCGAACTTTACGGCCGAGATCGGAGTTTCGAAACAAGTTGAGTAGCAAGGACAAATCGAAAAATGCAGACATACAGGACAGTTATAATGCACAAGGGATGAGGTAATAGAAGACGGGTTACCTCTTTGTCACGGTTCGTATACCATGCAGATTAGACGCCTCTAACAAATAATGTTGGACGCCATGACATATAGAATTCAATACATAATACAAGACGCTATGAGACCAAATCTTCTGAGGGATTGACCTTAATCTTCATAGTGTATATGGAGTCCACGGAGGGAACGAACATGAAAAAATACGCCATACTGAGTACATTCGACAAAACAGGCATACTGGAATTGGCCCGGTTTCTTGTTCAGAACGACTGGGAGATAATATCTAGTGGAGGCACGGCGCGCGTACTTAAGGATGCAGGCCTTGGAGTCATCGAAGTGAGCGACTTTACAGGATTTCCGGAAATTCTGGATGGTCGCGTAAAAACACTGCATCCTCGTATTCATGCGGGAATACTCGCCAGGAAGGTACCGGAACATGAAAAAATCCTCAGAGAACTGAACATTCCGCACGTAAACCTGGTGGTGGTGAATCTATATCCATTCCTAGAGATATCAGCCCGCAGTGACGCCACATTCGAAGAAAAAATAGAGATGATCGACATAGGTGGTCCCACAATGATCCGCGCAGCTGCCAAAAACCATGAAAAGGTCACAGTGGTCTGCGATCCAACAGACTATGAAGTCCTCATGGACCATCTCAGCCAGGGCGAAGTACCCCCTGAAGTGCGTCGAGCGTGGGCAGCCAAGGTTTTCAGGACTATGAGCATATATGATCAGGCCGTTGCCCAGTTCCTGGAAGGAGGTGAATGATGCGTGTAATAGTCATAGGTTCAGGTGGAAGGGAGCATGCTCTGGCATGGAAGATATCTGAAAGTGACGGAGTCTCAAAGGTTTATACGATTCCTGCTTCTGGAGCCAAGGAGAACTACTTTGAGGGTATAGACCTGGATCCTCTCGATGGAGACGCAATAGCAGACTTCGCTAACGAAAACATGGTGGATCTGGTTGTAATTGGACCTGAGGCTCCGCTGGTATCCGGAGTAGCCGACGTACTCCGCTCGAAAGGTGTATCCGTGTTTGGCCCGGGCGCGAATGGTGCCCAGCTGGAGGGCAGTAAAGTATTCGCAAAAGAATTCATGGCTTCAGCTGGAATCCCTACTGCCCGTTTTTGGGTTGCCAGATCCATGGATGACGTGGACAGGGCACTTTCAGAATCCGGCGAACCACTTGTCGTCAAATGCGATGGACTGGCTGGAGGAAAGGGCGTCGTGGTTTCTGAGACTCTGGAGGAAACCCGCGAGGCCGCTTCGGATTTCTTGTCCGGCCGTTTCGGGGAAGCCGGCAGAACTCTTGTGCTTGAAGAACGTCTGCAGGGCCGGGAAGTTTCCTTCTTTGCCATAACAGATGGCAAACGTTATCACCTGCTTGTTCCTTCTCGAGATCACAAGAGACTGCTGGACGGAGGAAATGGTCCTAACACCGGAGGGATGGGAGCCTATGCTCCGGTAGAGGATGCCATGGATCTCATGCCTGTGATTCGTGAAACCATATTCGATCGGGTAATGGCAGAATTCGAAAAACAAGGCATGGATTACCGTGGCGTGCTGTATGCTGGTGTGATGCTCACCAATGAAGGTCCCAAGGTGTTGGAGTTCAACGTTAGGTTTGGCGATCCTGAAACTCAGCCTCTCATGGCCCTGATGCTCTCTGATATCGTACCGTATCTGTTGGGCGTAGCCCGCGGGGCCCTGCCTCAGGCACCTGTTGAGTTCATGCCGGGAGCGACACTGACTGTGGTAATGGCTGCTGAGGGTTACCCGACTCGGCCACGTAGTGGGGATGTCATCGAGGGACTGGAAGACGTACGCATAACAGACGATGTACGTGTATTCATCGCCGGAGCCGACCTGGATCGCAAAGCCGGCAGGTGGATTACTAGCGGCGGCCGTGTACTTGGGGTAACAGCCAAGGGCAAGACCCTGGAACAGGCACGTGAGCGGGCATACGAGATCGCCGGGCGAATCGCCTGGCCGGGAGTACACTACCGTAAGGATATAGGCGTAACTACCACGGCTTAAACTTTCAATCAATACAATAATTTATAACCAATTGATTTTATTGCATTTTTTGGAGTACTATTCTAATCTGTTTTCGAGGAGTTCAAAAATAGGTTGTAGGCCCTACGGTATAGTTTAGGTGTTTACTATATCTGCAGACTAACCGGATAAAGCAACCCAATAACCCATTCTTATTATCAAACGATTGTATCAGTTTCATCCATCCACGAAAAAATACAAAAATCTCGTCCTGCTAACAGGTTGCATAAACCAGCCGGCATCAAAAGTCATTGCATTGTTTACCGGTCCACAACGAGCCGGTCTATCGAAGCACCAAAAGGTCGCCCGATGACTTATACCTCCGAGCCGTCTACCAGGGCATTGACCTGCCAATCCGTACTCCAAAACCAGCCAAACCAGCGGGGGGTATACAGGCGATTTCTCCAACGCCCCCAGCTCTAACGCCCTATGCAAAGGATGGGCTCACTTCGAAGCGCGGCCCCTGACGTCACTCCGACGGGCGCGAGCTATGACATGAGCCCCCACATTGCCCAAGCCACCCCTTCAAGGTGCCAGCCCAGACATTTCTTTCGAAGGGCATGGTGTAACGTCGAGTTCGAAAAGCCTGCCACTATTCCAAGGTGGTACTACTGACGAGCTTTTCGAAAACTGGGTAATCTGCATGCTATCCTGCCAAAGTCGATAGATCTGATGCCCACTGCAAAAGCCAACCTCACCTTGAGGCGCCCCCCTGACGTGTTCACCGAAGGGCGCATCGCCACCCGTTTTTGGTGTGCATTCACGTAAGTGGAAGGACCCCACCCATCAAAGA
>JALWFW010000212.1:0-4614 GCA_027013865.1 Polyangiaceae bacterium
GTTGGGGCCTCTGGGGGAAGTATATCCGAAACCCCTGCTGCCAGTGCACGGAGTGCCCCTTGCCGAATACGCGCTCCGGATGATGTCCAGTGCTGGAATCACTGAAGTGGCCGTAAACCTGCACTACAAATCCGGGGTGATACGTCAGATTCTGGGAGATGGATCCCGTTTCGGTGTGACGATCACCTACTTTCATGAGGATGAAATTCTGGGAACAGGTGGAGCGCTCCGCAACGTAAGGGAATGGATGGCAGACTCCCATCTGCTGGTCATGAACGGCAAGGTCATAACCGATGTAGATTTGGCTTCCGTCATGGAGCTTCATCAGACCAGCGGAGCCACGGGAACCATGGTGCTACGTCCGGATCCCAATGCAGCCAGGTGGGGAGCCATCGGAGCGGACACCACCACCGGCAAGATAGTCTCCATTCTGGGAGATAAGGGAACACCCCATATGTTCACCGGAATATCAGTGGTTTCACCGGAATTCATTTCCGTTCTTCCTGATGGGCCTTCATGCTCTGTACGCAATGGTTGGATTCCCCTTCTGGAACAGGGCGCTCCACTTAAAGCCCATATCATGGGCTCATCGGATTACTGGTGGGAACACTCCACCCCTCAGCGCTATCTCCTTGGAAATATTAATCTTTTCGACAAAAACCTGCGCTCTCATTTCCCATGGCTACCTCCTATGGACGGCAGCACGGTCATACTGGCAGGAGCCAAGGTGCCAGACGATACAGACGTGTCAGAGTCGGTGATACATCCTGAAACCCATATCGCTCCGGGCATCAGAGTACGGCGCTCCATCCTCCTGCCTGGAGCGGAGGTTCAAAATGACATGTATGAGTGCGTAGCGTTCAGAGGTCACTTACTCAGAATCGACCTCCACGACTCGGACGGATTTACAGGCCCTAAACTGGGTACTCCTGAATCAAGAAGATAGAGCAATATTTATTCACAAACAATAGAGCAACATTTATGCACAAATAGTAGTGTTGGTGTTATAATGCTCCCCATGAACAGCAGCCAAGAGCACAGAAATGTACTAATATACAATATATTCCCTCTTCTTGCCGGAAATACCGAACAATGGCCCTCATGGGCACGCCATGCTTCCGACATGGGATTCGACTGGATTTACCTGAATCCTTTCACCCAATCAGGTCTTTCCGGTTCTCTTTATGCAGTGAAGGACTTTTTCAGGGTGGACAGCCGTCTGCTCCCTCCGGAGCACGGTCCTACGGGCTTTACGGAGACACAGTGGGCCATACACCAAATGAAGGCCATGGGTCTCAGGGTGATGTTCGATCTGGTGATCAACCACACATCCATCGATAGTCCGCTGGTGGATGAGCATCCGGACTGGTACGTAAGGGATTCGCGAGGACGTCCACAGCACCCATTCGCCATCGATCCAGCAGATGCCAGAAAGAAAACCGTATGGGGTGATCTTTTCGAGCTGGACCACTCAAACCCTGAAGTACTGGAATACTTCAGGGAGGTCGTCAGGTTCTATGTACGCATGGGCGCAGATGGTTTCAGGTGCGATGCAGCATACAAGGTTCCCGCAAACTTTTGGCAGGAACTCAAGAAATCTGCCGAAGACGAGGCAGAACACGAGATACTGTTTTTGGCTGAGAGTCTGGGCTGCAAGGAAGAAGAGCTCGCTGCTCTAAGTGGTGCTGGTTTCGATTTTCTATATGACTCATCCAAATGGTGGAATTTCGACGCACCATGGCTTTTGGAGCAGCAGGATATACTCGGGCCCATCGCCCCAACGGTCGGATTTCCTGAGAATCACGATACGCAGAGACTGGCACAGCACACCGGAGGCCTGCAGCAAGTCCAAAAACAGCGGTATGCCTTTGGTCTGGCATTCTCTGCCGGATTTCAGACGACCATGGGATATGAATGGGGCTGGCGCAAGCAGTGTCATGTGGTAGAAACGACACCAGCAGATCAGGAAGAACACCACATGAACCTGGTCCACTTCATAACCCGTCTCAACGGGCTCAAACACAGTCTCCCGGAGCTTACACACCATGGCACATGGGAACCCGTGACCTCCTATGACCTGCCCCATCTTGTCATGCGCCGTATGGCTGATGGCTCTTATCCGTTTTACATGCTCATCAACAAGGACTGGCACAACGAACAACGAGTTTCCCTTGGTGAACCGCTTCAGATACTGCGCGTATTTTCTGAAGACCGTATCGAATGGCAGAGTGTATCCGGAGAAATCATGCTTCAGCCCGCAGAGGTCATCTATGGGAGGCCGGCATGACCAAAGACATATTCTCATTACTGACTGTCATCGTAGTTACAGCTGGTATGCTCACAGGAATTGCCGGATGTAAGAAGTCATCATCCTCCTCGGACAAACAGCAGGTTTCTTCAGAAAAAGCCCAGCCTGCCAAAAGATCCGTCAGCGATTTCCCTCCATGTGAAAAACTCGTTCTTAAACTGAGAGAATGTCTGAGTAAGGATTCCAGTCTAAAGGTCGATGACTTCAGGAACTGGCTCTTGGATGACTGCAAGGAAATGCGTGAGAAGAATCCTGAAAAATTCAGCACATTTGCCGGCTGTATGGAGATGGAATGCTCCGACATGTCCAGCTGTCTTAAAAACCTATCTGCGAGCGGAGGCAAATGAGTTCTCGCCGATATACCCCCAAATATGACGTCCAGGAAATTCCCCCAGGGACCCATGTGGGGAATTATAAAATCAAACGGTTGATAGACACCGGAGGCATGGGGGCCGTGTACTACGCAGTACACACCATAATAGGTAAGAAAGTCGCCATAAAATTTCTTCATCCACCTGTTGCACGCAACAAGGAGAATGTTCAGCGCTTCCTTCAAGAAGCCCGCATAGTAAATGCCATAAGCGATCCGGGCATAGTAGACATCTTCGATTATGGCACCTATAACGGCAGGCACTATGTCGTCATGGAATATATGAAAGGTGAACGACTTTTGGAGTTCATCGACCGCAATGGCAAACTATCACCCTTTCCTGCTGCACAACTACTTAGAATGATTGCCATTTCCATGAGCAAGGTACATAAGCAGGGCGTGGTTCATAGGGATCTCAAGGCAGAAAACATATTTTTGCTTCCTTCCAGTGATGGTAACTGGCCGCCCCGAATAAAAATACTAGACTTCGGTCTTGCAAAACTACTCGAGCCTATCCCCGGGCACCAGCCTCCACAGACACACAAGGGCATCACCCTTGGAACCCCTTACTACATGTCCCCAGAACAGTGCAAAGGTGAGCCCATCGATCACCGGGCCGATATATATAGTTTTGGAGTACTGGCCTTTGAGATGCTCACCGGCAGACTACCCTTCTGGTCCAACGATCCCATTGAAGTCATGGAAATGCACATCTCGGCTGTTCCAAAACTGTATCCATACAAAGACAGGCCAAAGCGCCTTGACCAACTCATCCTGGGCTGTCTGGAGAAAAATCCTGAAGATCGACCACAGTCCATGGAAGAGATCGTCCTGACACTAGAAATCATATACCCTGCCCTCAAACCATTCGAAACCTGGGAAAAAATTGCCCGAAGCGGATGGGCAGCAAAGCAGAGCGCAACCCAGAATTCGGACAGTTCCCATATAGCTCCCTGTTATATCACACCTCGATATCTCCCCAAGGCTGATGAACCGGATACCCTGGACGGTAATACGGATTACATTTCGACTCCACAAGACCTCAAGCAGGATCACAGGAGCGATGATTCCATAAACAGGATCCACAGTGTCGGAAGCTTCATCGTCAGACACAAAAAAGAAGCCCTTGCCGTGGCAGCTGCGGGTCTCTTTGCGGGGCTGTCCTTAGGCATGCTCGTAGGTCATTTCTTTTTCTGAGAATCCGAGGTATGCGCCTGTGTTCGGGGCTGTCTCATATTTGATCTGAGGTTCAGGGGGGCACATCGCCCGCATCTTATGCATGAGATCTCACGGGTGGACACGACACCAAAATCACACCTAGATATGCGCCTTAAAGGAAGGTACTTGGCCAAAGGAGCCCAGACATTACCAAAGGAGATGAGTGCTCCAACAGGGCATGTATAACGGCAGTGAGGACGGTAAGTACCCCAGGAGGCTACTGCCACCACAAGCAGTATGAGCACCAGAAACAGGCTCCACGAATGGGGACTGAAGGCATAAATCAGAGGATCCCACGACACGAAAGACTGGCTACCAGTGAGGTAAAAAAGAATGAGAGACACCATGGACAGACCGTATCTGAAAAACTGAAATCCCTTGAGACTGAGGGGATCTTTAACTCTATCCGTGCTGGCGGCCCAGGTCCAGTCATGTCTGTGTCCATTATACCACTGCCTGACATACCAAAGCAGTTCCTGAAAGGCTCCAAGGGGGCAGATATGGCCGCACCAAATAGGCCCTGCTGCAATGGTCAGAACCACAGACAATGCAATGAGCACGCCCCTGTGAATCCCCCCTGAGAAAACCCCTGTGGACCACATGGCAACACCCCAGATGGAAAACACCCCACAGAACACCCACCCCCCCAGCGCACAGCATACGCGCACCCATCACCCCCAGATGCCCCACGTACCCCGCACCCTACTCCCACCTCCAC
>JALWFW010000212.1:4624-10063 GCA_027013865.1 Polyangiaceae bacterium
ATCCAAGATGGAAATCACCCCACCGAAGACCCACCCCATGAGAGCAAAGGAGACGAGCATCTGTAGCGCTCTGATGCGGGGCGAAAACCGCAGAGACATCACAGCTAGCATGAGAGCCAAAAGGAACATGAGCACTGAACGCAAAGAAAGTCTGTTGCCGTGTCTCGTAACCTTGTGCTGACTTCTGTGAAGTAGCATGGAACTTACCATATGCTGAGCGCCGGATATGATGGAGCGTACGGCACTGGTGGTCATGGTCGCTCCAGATACCGTATCAATGGTCATGGCATCCCTGTCTGGGGACAGGTTCCGGAATTTCGAAAGCCATGGGGTAACCCTCCTTATCCAGGAAGGAGTCTCCCTGTTGGGCCCCCATTTTATGTCCACGAGTGTACCGTCTTCACGAAAGGTGAGTGTGAGTCCGAGCGGTCCTCCATAACCGCTGATTCCAGAGAGCCGAGGAACCTTCCATGTATCGATCACCAGCAGATGTCCGTGATCTTCTGTTCTGTAGGGAAATGGTTTGGAGCGCTCCATGAAACCAGAGGGGTGCTCTGACGGAGATGGCTGATCCGATACGAGATAGGCCCCGTACCATGTAAGAGACGTGAGTATTCCAAGTGAAAGAAGAAATCTGGGCCATGGAATGGAGCGTGCCCTGGCAGGTACGTACACCGAAGATGGCATACGCATGAGTACAGGAACCACCAAAAACGACACGGCCAATGCAGACACAAGGGATTCGGGGCCGAATATCACTATGAAGAACGCTCCCCCAACGAGTCCTCCAAGGGCTGCACCAAGATGATCCCATATGAGAACCAGTCTCATGGAATCGCGGCTAACATTCCTGAAAACCGCAGAAGCAGCGAGTCCGGTGAGCATACCTGTGATGGTCTCTGCAGGCAGAGCGCTCCACAAAGAGGTCATGAAGGGAAATAAAAAGTGGAGCGCTATACAGAAAAAGGACCACAGAACAGCCGCGACTGTAACGGAAGTCTTCAACACCGTGCCAGCAGCATATCCAATCATGAACGATGAAGACAGAAAAGCGAGATCCCTTATGATACGGCCGCTTCCTGACTGCAGAGCCATGAGTAGGCCAATGGTCAAAGCCATGGAAGAAAAACCGCTGAGCCATATGAACCAGGACTCCTGGGCCCTAAACCCCGGGACTGCATGGCGTCCAGCCACAAAAAGCAGCGCTCCAGCCAGGAAAAATAATAGAACGGCCAGCCAGCCACGCTGTGGAGCCCTGAAAAATAGAGTTTTGAGGAATCCGGTGAGGCGAGCCTGCAAGGCATCTGAGACCAAAACTGGCTTGCGAAGCGTACTGGGCTCGAGATATGGGGATGATGCCTTCCATAGTGGCTCAGCATCCTGAAGGTAGGCTCCAACTGTGCTGTCGTGCTCTACCTCTGAGATGAAACGCTCTACCTCCTGTCGACTACCCGCCACCAGCCAGTAGCCATCCAGGCTGAGTCCCCGCACATGACCGAATGCCTGCTTCATTGTGGCTCGTGCATGACCGAGAATCCTCAGGAATTCAACTGGAGGATGCTCTCCGGGAAGAGGCACGTTCATGACGAAAAGTGCGTTTGGAGCCCTTCTGGCAAGAATCTGCATGGCCTGAAGATTCACATACCTGTGAGCCTCCAAAGAGGTCACGTCAGGGGAAGGAAGTATGACTGCCCCCGCGTCGGCAGATACCAGTCTCAGAGGGTTGCCAGCCAGTATCTCGGGTGCTGGAGCATTCGACATTCCAAGAATCTTTTCGTATGGAGCGCTGTCTTCCACCAGTACCGTGGCCTTGTAACCGTCGCGTACCAGAGCGATCCCATCTGACAGATCGCCTATTAGAAAGACACGCCCCCTGCTGGCCAGCATGTCGAGCATGAGATGGTGAACTTCCCTGTCAGGAGGGATGGACGCCTCCAAAGAACCGTTGCTGTAAAGGAGATATCTCGTACCTTGCTGTACTATTCTGAAAACCCCTGCTGGAGTAGGGATTCTAGAGGAGTCAACCGTAAGGGGCAGCAGTGCCAGCAAGACGGGCCACAAAAGCAACGTTCCTTTCCGGTTGGAATCTACCAGTATATGACCGGCTCCAAGAATCACAAGTGCCACTGCAGCCAGGGACGTAGCGGAAATATAGCCTCCTCCGGCAAAGGAATGAAATAGCGCTCCGACAAGCGCTCCCATGGCCTCGGCTGCAAGAATCCTCACTCCAGATCCCACCGATGGCAACATGGCCCCGATACCAGCCGACACAGGCACCAGTGAGATGAGAAACAACAGAGCCGACAGTCCTACAGGAAAATACTCCCATGGAGACAACCCGAACAGGTGACGGGCCTCTGACAGAATCCAAAGTCCCCACAAAAGTCCCACACCCGTGAGAGAAAAAGAGAAAACCGCTCTGTGAAGGGGTTTCAAAGTGGCTCCCAGAGCGATGCCAGTGAGCCAGGCACCATAAAACAGCCCTGTGGTAAGTTCGGTGTATGTGACAGTTCCAGTGGAGTGCCTGAAAAGCAGGATCTGAGCTAGCAGTGCACTAAAACCTGCTGCAGCAGCAGGAAGCAGTGTGAAAAATGCCTCCAGAGTACCTCCCTGTACGTGACCGGAATCTTCAGAACGAGACACTCTCAATGGTTCCCCTTACTACTTTGTCCGTGACGAGTGAAACAGTAAAGGTGACGGTCACAGGTTTGAGGGTTTTGGCAAGTCGTGTAATGAGTGTCCTCGATGAATCTGGAACCACCAATTGATAGACATGCCCACCTGCATCCCGAAACTCAACCATTGGATAGGACACATTGCGCACTTTGAGCCCTGCTATCGTAGCATGGCCCCCTTTGGCTCCATTTCTGGCGTTCTGTATGGCGTCCCAGGAATCATAGATCTTGGAGGTAGCCATGGAAGGAGCCTGTACCACCGGTCCCATGGAAGGAACTCTTGGGACAGGAGCACGATGCACGCGTTGGGCTGGAGGGGCCGATGGGATCTGAAATCCGGGCACTGCAGGAAGGGAAGGCCCACCCTGTCCCGTCTGTCCTGAACGTATCTGCCCTATCATCTGATTCATCATCATCATATAAGACTGAAAGAGAGGATCATTGACCCCTGAGGACAGGTGAGAGAACAGTTTCTGTAATCCATCGGGTTTCGAAAGATCCATGTCCTCGCATTTCTTGCCCACACATACCTTTGCATAAATCTCTCCATTGGGGCCTATGCGGGTTATGCGTACATTCAGTGTCTGGGAGCCAATCATGGAGGAAACAGTGCCCATGGACTGAATCATCATGTTGAGCTGCTGCTGTAGTACCTTTGCCAGAGGATCATTTCCTGTCTGTAAAGGAGCGGTTGGGGAACCCTGTGGCAAGGAAGGAACTGACGGCTGACCTGATCCCTGCGTCTGAGGAAGAGGCCCCTGGCCGTGTCGTTGGGCCGATCCACCGGGCTTACTGGCAGACGAGTTACCCTGGGTACCCGGCTGAACACACTTACCTGCCGAGCATATTCTATCCCCTTTACAGTCTGTATCCTTTACGCATCCGTCCGATGGTCTGGAACATCCTCCGTACATGCTGAAGAAGATCACAGTGAACAGCATAACTGCCTGCAGCAGCCTAGGCATCTCGTCACCTCCCGATATCCCACAACCGCAATAGGAACAGAGAATATTTCCGATTACAAGGCACAATGCAACACAGAAACGAAAATTTCATGCAGCCAACAGATGCGTTCGGCGAGTCATATTAAAAAATGCAATAATTTCAATATGTTATGCAATAAAAACTTATTCGTACAAACACAAAAAAAACCTTGACTTACGAGGCTCTCCCGCATAAATGAGGCCCCAACCAAGGAGGTTAAGGAATGAAGCAGAAGGTTCTTACAATAATTGGTGTACTCATTCTTCCACTACTTGGCTGCGCCCCTGATGGTGGTACAGCCAACGGTGACATCGACATGCACGCCCATTCCCTGGTTTCCAGGGAGATGGCAGTGAGCATACAGTCTCAGCATCCCTATGCAAACGATTCCAGGGAAGTCTTTCAGGTCACGGCTCCACAGGGGGCGGTAACCCTCACCATCCACTTTGACAGACTTCAAGTGGAAGAAGGATACGACTACGTTCTCGTGTATGACGGAGATGCCCATCTCATCCGCTCCATCACTGGTCACAAAGACGGAGAGAGCGTCCTGGTAGGGTCCCCGTCCGCCTATATCGTGATGTGGTCCGATGGCTCTGTGACAGACTATGGTTTTGAGGTGACCCACATATCCTATTCCATAGTCGCTCCTGATCCGAACCCCTCGGATCCCGTACCTGCTGACGTCGGCGAGCCTTGTGAGCACCGCATGCCAGAGGGCTCCGAGTGTGTCGAAGACGCCTACTGCGCTTCAGACGATACCTGCCACGCAGACGGTCAGTGCGTCATCGACTCCGACTGCGAACTTCTGGGCAACACCTGGAACCACGTCATGTGCACTCCCGGTGTAGCACACTGCAACGAGGGTGTATGCGCTTGGGAGTGTACATCTCCTGATCCCCAGCCCTCTAACCCTGTGTGGTCATGGACACGTATCATGGCCGACGGCATCGAGTCCGATCATCCCTATGACAACGATTACGTACACACATGGACCATTCACCGCGATGGTGCGTCCAAAATTCGCCTTCACTTCTCCAAAATCGACATGGAAGAGGGTTATGACTACATCGTCATACGCGGTTCTGATACCTCCGAGACCATACAGGTGGACGGCTACTACGAGGACGTCTGGTCTCCGGAATTCACCGGCGACACCGTAACCATAGAAATCCACACTGATTATTCCGTGACCAAGTGGGGTTTTGAGGTCGACTATGCCGAATATTACGAGCAGTTACCCCAAGGACACTGCAACACGGACGACGACTGCTCCGACGGCCAGGCATGCCACCAGGTCATGTGCACCAATCCCTATGAAGCCTGCTACGGCGAGTGCCGCGCCCAGTGACAGCCCGGCCCTGCGCCAGCAGTAACCCTCTCCTCTTTCCACTCATACTCCATCCATTCAATACTCGGATATCTCCTGGCAACAGTCATCAGTAAACGGGCCATGGTCCCCGCTTCAAAAATCGTGATTTTCTCACACAGACCCTTGACCAGACCTTTCTATTTCATACACTGCGCGCCATAAATCCAAGGAGGTTACGCTATGTCAGAAAACCCCAAAGTCATGAACAGATGGCTCATTGTGGTTGCAGCAATACTCATTCAGTTGGCACTCGGGGCCATTTACGCATGGGGACTTTTCGTACCCAAGCTGGTAAAGCCCCCCTACAACTTCTCAGCGACTCAGACGGCATGGATTTTTTCCATCGGTCTCGCCACCTTTGCCGTGGTGATGGTCCTGGCAGGTAAACTCCAGGCAAAAATAAAGGAC
>JALWFW010000213.1 GCA_027013865.1 Polyangiaceae bacterium
GCCATGAGCATTGAGGCCATCGATGGCGTGCCCGATGCCTTTGACAGCAGGATTCATGCAGCACGACCCCATCCTGGTCAGGCAGAGAGCGCATCTGTAATTTTATCAATGATTTCAGGTAGTTATATAATCAAATCCGAGGTCAACACCGCCTGGATACGCAAGGCTGCCAGAACACTGGAAGCCGTGGGGCACGTTCAGGAGGATCTGGCAGAGGATGTGGCCGTGATAGCCGGCAGCCTAGAAGAGATGCTGAAGGACGCCGATGCCCTTGCCAATCGCCCTGGAGCCATGCACAGGGTATCTTTGGGTATGCTCTCGGAGAAGATACTGGATCTCATCCCAATGGCTGACGACGGTGAGCCCCGGCTGCTGCTCATGGAGGCCGCAGAGCATCTTGCCAGGGCAGTGCCCAAGATGCCGCGCGTCCAGGATGACTACAGTTTCAGGTGCGCTCCCCAGGTTCACGGAGCCGTGCGAGACGCCATGCAGTACGCACGCCGTATCCTGGAGACGGAGGCCAATTCTGCCACTGACAACCCCCTTGTGTTCCCGCCGGATGGGCCTGACGACCCGGAGGAGTACCGCAAAACCCTCAAACCGTCCGAAGCCCGGCGGGCAGTGAAGTCTGGCGGCAATTTCCACGGGGAACCGGTGGCTTTCGCCCTCGATCACCTGGCCCTGGCTGCATCGGAGTTGGGATCCATTTCAGAGCGTCGGGTGTCCAAGGTGGTGGATGGACGCCACAACGAAGGGCTTCCATCACTTCTGGTGGACTCCTCGGGACTCAATTCCGGGTTTATGATTCCTCAGTATACTGCGGCATCCCTGGTGTCAGAGAACAAGTCGCTCGTGCATCCGGCCAGTGCGGATTCCATTCCCACGTGTGAGAATACTGAGGATCACGTGAGCATGGCCCTCATCGGAGGCCGCAAGGCTGCCGTCATAGTGTCCAACGTGGAAAAGCTTGCAGCCATAGAGCTTCTCACTGCGTACCAGGCCATCCATTTCAGACCGCCGTTCACATCTCATTTGGGACGTGGCACGTTACGTATATTCAGTCTTCTGAAGGACAGTGGCATCCCATTCGTGGATGAGGACCGCAGCCTGGAACCCTTGATAACTGATGTCACCGCTCTGGTACGTTCCGGAAAGGTGGCTGCCATCGTACGGGAAACGTCATCTCAGAAGGTCAGCGCGTAACATATTGTAATTATTGAACAATTTTGTATTTGAGTTGGGAAGTTGGATAAGTGAACAGCTGTTCACTTGTTTTGTTGCCGTGCGTTGTTATGGGAAGAACGTAATTAACGGATCTGTTCTCCGGGTAATCGGGTTTGTCGTCCCGGACTGTATTTTGTGCAGAAACCGGGAATAAACATTCGGAGATGACGGTTTGTGACCACAGGAGAGGTGGTGAAGTGATCAAGGTAGAACACGTCACCAAGTATTATGGCGACTTCAAGGCACTGGATGACATCAGTTTCGAGATCGGTGAAGGACAGGTGGTAGGCTTTTTGGGCCCCAACGGCGCTGGCAAGACCACCACACTGAAACTGCTCACCTGCAACGCATATCCACATTCCGGCAGGGTGACCATCGCCGGGTTCGACGTGGTGGAAGAGCCCCAGGAAGTTCAGGCACGCATAGGCTACCTTCCCGAATCGGCTCCGCTGTATAAGGATATGCTCGTATGGGAGTACCTGGACTTCATGGGAGAGGCCCGTGGCATGAGCGCACGTGAGCGCAAAGATGCCATCATGCGCGTGGCAGAGCAGACGGGTATATCCGACAGGCTGGGACAGCTCATCGGCGAACTGTCGAAGGGTTACCGTCAGCGTGTGGGACTGGCTCAGGCCATAATGCACGAGCCTGACGTGCTCATCCTAGACGAGCCATATACTGGTCTGGATCCCCTGCAAATCATCGAGATCCGCAATCTTATAAAGGAGTACGGAAAGTCTCACACCGTGTTTTTGTCCTCCCATATCCTTCAGGAAGTAGAGGCCACGGCCGACCGGGTGATCATAATCAACGCGGGCCGCATAGTCAGTGACGGAGAAGTAGCCAAACTCCTGGGACACGATACACTTGTGGCCCACGTCGAAGGACCTCGGGAGCCAGTGATAACGGACCTTCAGAGCGATCCGCTCATCACGGTGATGGGTGATTCGGTCACTGATCATGGTGTCCTGGTTCGGATTTCGGTCGGGGACCACGATCGTGAAGAGGTCTCAGCACGTGTTTTCGAAATCGTCAAGGACCAGGGATGGAAACTTCTCAGACTTGAAACGGGTCGTATGACCTTCGAAGACTTGTTCATATCCCTCACCAAACAGTCCGTCACGCAGCAGTCTGACGGACACGCCAAAGACACGCAGGAGAGCGAAGAACCGGACGACGTGCAGTCCGGCAGTGAGGTACAGGGTCAGGAATCCGCTTCAGAGGAGCCGGAATCCGCTGACACCGAATCGCAGGACAATGCACAGGATGATAAGGAGTGAGCAAAATGGGAGCTGCATCTGAAACAGGACGAGGCGCACCCGAACCTGCCCGCAGTCACGGAGTCCCGGGCCTGTGGTCTGGAGCTTGGGCCGTATGGAGAAAAGAGGCGCGTACGTTTTTCAACTCTCCTCAGGCCTATGTGATTTTGGGTGGCTTTGTGCTTCTTACACAGTACGTCTTCTTCAGGATGTTCTGGCTCAGGGGAGAGGCTGATGTAAGGCCGCTGTTTGACAACATGCCCCTCATATTTTTGGTGTTTACTCCTCTCATTACCATGAAGATGTGGGCAGAGGAGAGGGCCACGGGTACCCAGGAGACACTGTTCTCCTTGCCGGTGAGGCCCACGGCCATGATCATGGGCAAGCTGGGTGCCGGACTTACCATAGTGCTGGCTGCTCTGCTGCTGACATTCCCTCTGCCGCTCATCGCCTCCCACCTGGGCAATCTGGACTGGGGGCCCGTGTGGGGCGGGTACATAGCCGCCATCCTTCTCGGTATGGCCTACATTTCCATGGGACTGTTCCTGTCTTCTCTCACCCGCACCCAGATAGAGGCTGCATTCCTGACCCTTTTCGTGGCCGGGATACTCTATTTCATTGGCGAACCAATCATCACGGCGCGAATCTCGGACGCCAGGTTGTACGATTTCATGCTCAGAATGGGCCTTGGTTCAAGATTCCGGAACATCGCCCGCGGAGTTCTGGACGTCCGGGATCTGGTCTATTACCTGAGTGTTACCTTGACATTCATGGTGCTCAACGTGGCAGTACTGAGGCATAGGAAATGGCTATGAGGACCAAAGGATTCGATCTCTTCAATACATGGCTGGCAGTAGCGCTGGTGGTGCTGAACCTCCTTGTGGCCAATGCCCTGCTATCCAGGTGGGGCAGCGCACGGGTGGATCTTACGGAGAACAAGGAGCATTCACTGTCACCAGTCACACAGAAGATACTGAGGGAGCTACCCGACAGGGTGGAGATTCTGGGTCTGTTTTCCATGCAGACACACCGCCTGCTCAAACCGCTCATTCCTGCTATCCACGATCTCCTCGAAGAGTACGAGATGGCGTCGGACGGCAAGGTGGTGGTCAAATTCTATGATCCCTACGGCAACGAGAAGGAACAGGACCGTCTGTATCAGGAGTTTGGTGTCAAACCCACGCCCCTCAGACTGGAGACCAGGTACAGCGAGGAGGTGCGCAGTGCCTACTTTGACATCGTAGTGCGTATGGGGGATCAGAACATCAAGTACTCCCTCATGGATCTCGTGGACGTATCCGAGGAAGGCGGCCAGATGGTGGTGAAGCTCAAAAACCTGGAAGATCTTCTCACTACGGCCATCAGGAAGGTGTCCACGTCATTTGCCACCATCGACGGCGCCCTTTTGACGATAAATTCCCCTGTCAAGGTGCAGCTCAGTGTGCTGCCCGGCAGCAAGATGTCCATGATTCCCAAGGAAGTCGCCGCCAAGGTGAATGATGCCGAAAAAGTGCTGAAGGAAATCATCGAGAAGCACGCTTCGGGTGCGGCAAAGGGCAAAATCACCTATTCCAGGACCGAAAGTCAGGATCCCATGAAAGTGTTCTGGGTTAGTGTATCCTATGGCTCACGCAGCACATCATTCCCGCTGTTCATGGGTACAGATGATCTCAAGAGCGGTGTATCCAAGGCCGACATAAAGGAACGTCTGGAATCGGCCTTCAAAAGAGTGCTTCCGGGATTCGTGAAGACCATCGGCTTGGTGACTCCGCGCAGTGTGCCCAAGTTCAATCCCATGATGGCACCTCCCCCCGACGAGTTCCAGATGCTGAGTCAGATGCTCGGCGAGGAATACAACGTGAAACACGTGGATCTGTCCAAGGGCAGGGCTCCGGTGGATGTGGAGTTGCTCATAGTGGCCCGTCCCGAGAAGCTCTCGGACAAGGAACTGTATGCCATAGACCAGTACGTGATGATGGGCGGGCGTCTAGTCCTCCTGCTGGATCCGGAGAAGCTCGACTATCAGGCATTAAATGGCCCGGCCCCACGCATGATGCTCAAGGAAGTCAACGCCAACATCGACAAACTCCTGGACAAGTGGGGTGTGGTTTACGGTGATTCCCTGGTGCTCGACAGCCAGTTCCTGCCCTATCCGCTTCCCGTGAGCACTGCCAGTGGAATGATCTTCATAGAGCAGGTGCCTTATCCGTACTTCGTGAGGGCCACGTCCTTCGCGGACGATCCCGTGGTCCGGGGGCTCCAGCAGCTGGTATTCCTGTGGCCCGGATATCTGAAAGTCAAGCAGATGAAGGGAATCCAGGCGACTCAGTTGGTGAAGACTTCACCAAAGGCATGGACCAAGGAAATAGCTGGACAGCTCGACGTCACACCTCATCGTGGTGAATCTCCTACGCCTCCGTCCGGTGCTCAGAGCTATGCCCTGGCTGTACTTCTGAGGGGCAAGTTCGAAAGTGCGTTCAAGGGTGAACCGTCTCCTGTTGCAACCAAGGATGGCACGGCAACCAAAGACAGTACTGCCACACAGCCGGCCGGGGAGGCAAGACGTGACGAGTCCCCCGATAACACGCGCATCGCTATCGTGGCCGATTCGGACTTCGTGTCCAAGCTGGGACTCGATCTCCTGGATAATCAGGGAATGGCTAATCTGGTGTTCTTCCGCAACCTTCTCGACTGGGTACAGGCACAGGATGATATGCTGCAGACCCGTTCCAAGGGTCCCATGCCCAGACCTCTCAGAGACATTCCCGACGACACCAAGGGACGCATTCAGACGGTATTCTGGATGAGTGAACTGGGCCTTCTGGCTCTCCTATATGGTCTCATTGCTGCCATACGCAGATCCAGGTCCAGGAGCTTTGCTGACAGGAGGGCGAAATGAACAGACTCAGTGTTCTCAACATGGCTCTGGCCGGGCTTCTGGTGATTCAGGGCGCTGTATATCTTGTCATGCCTGAACGCAACACCGAGTTCAGGTCCGTCTACGAGCCAGTGTACAAAGGCATGACCGGAGAGAATGTCTGGAAGATAGAGATTTACTCACCCCAGGACAAACAGAAGGTGGTGCTTGCCAAGAAGGACAAGGGATGGGTACTCCCCGAGGCATACGACTATCCAGCCGACGTATCCAAGGTCGACGAGATTCTGTCACTGATTCAGACATTCCGTCGTGCCAAGGTTGTGGGCCACAACAAAGCCATGTATCCGTCCTATGGCGTTACGGATGACAAGCCCCATCTACGTCTGAGGATGATGGACAAAGATGGCAAGGTGCTTGTGGACTTGTTGGTAGGCAAGGGTATGATTCGCTCCACCTTCGTCCGTAAGGCTGGGGGTGATCGCGTATACGAGGTTGCCACCTCCCTTTCTGCCAAACTGTTCACGGATGCTTCGTTCTATTATAAGGACAGCCGTCTGAAAATGCCCGTCCCCAAGGCTAGAAAACGCATAACACTTGAATATAATGGCCAAAAGTTGGTCTTCGAGAAGAAGACGACGAAGGATTCCAAAGGCAAGGAGCATGACGAGTGGTCCTTGGTATCCCCCACGGCCTTGGAAGGCCTGAAAACAGCGGAGGGAACTCCCACTCAGCCGGAGTTCGACCGGTCGCGCATAGACATGTTCGTTACTTCACTCAACAACATCAACTTCTCTGACATCGCAGGCAAGGTGGGGAGCGGAGACTTTGGTTTCGACAGGCCGTACATCACCCTCACCGTGGAGACGGAGAAGGGAGAGAAACACGTTATTAAAGTGGGTAATAAGGTTCCGAAGAAGAAGGACTCCACAGCAAAAGAGGGCAGTCTGGTGCGTTCTGACCGCTATGCTGTTCTCGATGACGGGCCCTACGTGGTGGTCCTCAAGTCCTATATCTATGGTGACTGGGAGAAAAAATTTCAGGATTTCCTGAAGAAACCCAAGAAAGACACAAAAGATGGTGGCAAGAAGATCGGCAGCGGGTCCCTGCCCCAGGATGATTCGGAAGCCACGGCATCCCCGGCAGGAGCCAAGGTCAAGGCCAAGGCCGTTCCCACCATGAAGGTTCCGGCCGCTGTCTCCAATCCATCTGCGTCAAAAGCAAAAAAAGTACATCCTTCGGGTAAGTGACCTTAAGCAGAAAACGAGTTAGACAGGGGGGTACTTTTGCCAGAGTGTACGTCTAGAAGGTGCCCTTCGATTGAGTCGTTACATGAGTCGTGCTGCGTAACTTATTGAAATTATTGGTAAATTATGGGATTACGATAGATGGGTGATGATGTACGTGATCAGGGCTCCCAAAGTAAAACCTCCGATGGCATATGCAGCCATGGTCACGGAAGATGGTGAGGACGCGGGGAGTTCCTCGTTGGAATATGGCTCGGAAGCGCTTTCGGATTCCAGATCGCTCGGAGTTTCGTCGTCATTGTTCTGGGCTGAATCTTCTGCACTAGGAGGATCGGTCTCCGGGCGAGAATCGTCCTCTTCTCCGTCAGGTTCCTGTGCAGGAGAGACATCGTCTCCGAGCTGTTTGTCCAGTTCGAGTAGTTCGGATTCTTTGGCGCCTTTCCTGCGTGTCAGGAGTACTACTTCGCCAGCATCCGATTCATCTGCAGCACTTCGTTCTTCACGGCTGTCTGCGGTATCGGTCGTTTTCTCTCCTGAGACAGGCCGTTTTCGCTGGGATGAGAAGAATTCCCGGGCCTTTTCGGGATCACCAAGGATTTCCAGGAGTTCCTCGTCGTCCATGCCTTCGAATCCAGGCAATTCTACACCATGAACCTGGATGTCACCGCTCTCGTCCCGCCACTCGTCGAGGAGTCCGGCTCGTCCGTCGAGGTCCAGTTCTTCTTCTGACATCTCACTGGCTTCCTCCGTGAATAGTTCAGGGAAGAATAGCCCACGCAGGTACCTCGAAAGAGCCACGGGAGACATGGTGAAACCGCGTTTCGTGGCATAGCGCTCTAGTTCCAGTGCCATCTCCTCCGCACTTTCGTAGCGGTGGTAAGGATCCTTTTCGATTCCCTTGAGAATCAGGAGCTCTAGCTCAGGATCCATGTTTTTCTTTATGGATGTGGGAGGTGGAATTCGGCCGTTGAGAATCTTCTTCTTGACTTCTTCTCCCTTGCCCCTGAACAGGCGACGGCCTACGGCAAGCTCGTACAGTATGACTCCCAGAGAAAAGACATCGGCCTGTGCCGTTGCTTTCCCTCCTTTTATGAGTTCAGGAGCCATGTAGTTGATCTTACCTGGAAGAATGCGCCGGTCGGAGGATATCTCCTCTTCGCCTCGGACCCATGCCACACCGAAATCCACGAGTTTGACCAGCCCGTCCATCGTGACCAGCAGGTTGGTGGGTGTAACGTCACGGTGTACCACTCCCAGCGGTTCCTCCTGATCATCCTTGAGTATGTGGGCGTGGTGAAGAGCCTGTGCTGCCTGGTGAATTATGGTGAAGACGTGGGGAAGGGGTAAAAGAGAACCCGCGGCTATGGACTTGCGAACCACGCCCCTGAGATCCTGACCGATGATGTACTCCATGACGATATACAAATTGCCATCTTCGTGTACCACATCGTAGACCTGCACTATGTTGGGATGTGTGAGCAGACCGGAGATCCTAGCTTCTCTGAGGAAGAATTTGCGTGCCAGTTTATCTGAAGCCAATTCGGGGTGAAGCCTTTTAAGCACCACCTGTTTGGAGAATCCCCCTTCACCGCTTAGTCTCGCAAGATAAATCTCAGCCATGCCACCAGTGGCTATCTTGTGCATAATCTCATATCTGCCGCCAATGATGGAGCCTTCCATGCCTCATCTCCTAACAGGTCAGTCCGTGTGTTTCACAGCATCCCACAGTCTGGACAGACGGTTTCGGGCCATATCCAGTTCTCTGCTTTCGGTCTCACTGTCCCAGTCCAGGAGCCGCGCCATGCGTGCGGCAATGGCATCGAGCCGTTTCAATGTGCCCGGCAGATCTTTGAGGGCAACTGGAGTGCGGCGAGTCACCACGTCGTCTACGTGACGGGCGAATTCATGGCGGACGGCAATGTCTACACACGCCATGGGATAATCCAGCCCCGGCACCATGGGTTCAGTCCCGTCCTCTCCAATGTCCCTGAGGAGATTTCCAAGACGGCTGCCATAAAGAGAACGCATGATTTTGGCCTGTTTCTCGGAGAACATGCCGTCCGAAAGAGCTGCCGGACTGTCATCCGGGGCTCCCGGGAACGGCACTTTGTCGGTTATGCACGGTCCCGGTTCGATTCCCGCCTTTCGTAGATGTTTTTCGGCTTTGTCGAGTACTTTTTTGGCCATCACCCTGAATGTGGTGAGTTTGCCCCCGGTGATGGACAGAAAACCGCCGCTATGATCGAATATGCGTTCCGTGCGGCTTATCTTGGAGGGATCCTTCCCCTTTGCCTGGCTCACCGTGATCAGCGGTCTTATGCCTGACCACACACCCACGATGTCACGCCGGTCCGGTGGGTCCTTCAGATACCACTTCAGTTCTTCGAGCAGGTAGTCGATTTCGGATCGCTCAGGAACCGGATCGTGTAGTTCGCCTTCGTGGGCCACGTCCGTGGTGCCTACATAGACACGCTCATGCCATGGAATTATGAATACGGGACGTCCATCCGAGGCCATGAGTAGGTGGGCGTTTTTCACGGGTATTCGTTCGCGACGGAACGATATGTGACTGCCTCTGCTGGGGGTGACCAGCTTCCTGGACATTCCTGGGAGTCTGTCCGTCCATATGCCAGTAGCATTTATGACCACGGGTGCAGCCAGCTCCATGGTGCTGCCGTCTGCGTTGCGGGCTACTATTCCCGTGACAGTGCCGTTTTTGCCGCGCGTGACCTCAGTAACCTGCCAGCCGGTGTAAATTTGGGCTCCCAGCATGTGGGCGTGGATGACATTCTCGAGGGTCAGGCGAGCATCGTCGGTACGGCAATCCTCGTAAACCAGGCCGCCGGAATAGCCGCTGTCTTTCAGTACAGCCTCATCTCCAGCCATGTCATCCACCCGACGGTGGAGCTTACTGGCCATGAAACCACCCAGAGCGTCATACACCCACAGACCCATGTTCAGATACCACAAGGGATACTTGTGTCTCGTGCGATCACGGTACACCGGAAGCACAAAGTCCGTGGGAACCACCAGATGAGGGGCCAGACGCATGAGTAGCGCTCTTTCATGGGCTGCCTCGTACACCAGGTGAAAGTCGTACATTTCCAGGTATCTCAGCCCGCCGTGTACCAGTTTGGTAGAGCGCGAACTCGTTCCGGATGCGATGTCATGCCACTCCACCACTGCCACGCGAAGCCCCCTTAGTGCAGCGTCCCGTGCGATTCCTGCACCTGTTATGCCGGCTCCCACCACGATGACGTCGAAATTTCTGTCTTCCTGTAACGAGGCCATGCCCTGGAACATAGCGCACCCCCCGCAGTTGGTCCAGATTTCAGCATCATTCCTGCAGGGCGGCCGAGTTGTCGATTTTCAGACACTGTGCTCTGACCGGTTGGGGGGGCGCGGGGGACAAAGCATACGGGG
>JALWFW010000214.1 GCA_027013865.1 Polyangiaceae bacterium
CCTACAATGATGTGCTTTTGAATCTGCGTTTTGGGCCAGGAGGGGTCGAGAGTATAGGCGTTTTCATGGCGCCAACCACGTTCGATGAACATCTCGGCATGAAAACGGTATCGCGGCGTTCTCGTGGGTTCTATGGTAGCCACGGTGAACGGCGCCACTGGAACCGAAAATCCCTTCACTCGGACGATGGGCATCAATGGGAATGGTGCCCCCATACGCCCGCGTTCCATGCCTGCATAGGCCCTGGAGGACAGGACCATGTTGTGATTCACCTTCACTCCGAGCCATGCCAGAAGTCCGTCTAACCCGGTATCGTTGGGGATCCACTGGAACGGAGCCCTTGGATCGGCCTTGGGATTCGTTTCATGGCGTTCGGCCAGCCCATCTACGAGGAACAGGACCGGCCTCCCTTTTTCGATGAAGGCTTTGATGCGATTCGCTTGTTCCGTGGAGAACGGTTTTATGGGGCCAGCCACCACGAGCAAGGAAGCATCGGAGGATATGTCGTCCATGGACAGATCGTATCTTCCGAATTCATAGGAGGAGATGGTGTCTTGGAGTTTACCGAAGCCACCCCTCAGTGATTTGCGTTTCGGATCGGGAAATTCTCCATGTCCTGAGGTAAAAAGGATACGTTTCTTGCCTCTGATGAGCGCTCTGAGGGCACTCGTAATCTGATACTCTAGTTTTTCGAGTCCGTTTATGCTGGCAATCGTTTGGGCTTTCTCTCCGCTGACGAGAATGATGCCGAACTGAATTACCAGTTCCTTGGATTCGTCACCGGAGTGTATCAGGACTTTTATCTTGTTGAGTTTGTATGTGTGTGCGACTCGGCGCCCTTCTTCGGTGTCGGTATAGGCCACTTCATACGAGAAGCGGGGACTGCGATCATCATACATCTGCAAGAAGTAGGATACCTCGTCAGCCAGTACGGTGAGCTCGGGAGGAAGCCGCCGTGGCCGGACGAATATGGCCTTTATGTCCCGGTCGAGGGCAGCCAGTTGACTGACGGTTACTCCGGACAGGGTATAGACCCTGCGTGAGGTGAGATCCCAGCGTGGAGTCCAGGTGCCCAGGTAACTTAGTATGAGCAGGAAGAACAGTAGGGCAGTGAAGGGCACTGCTGCAGCATAGGGATTCCTCACCGTTCTGGCGGATAGGGCGACCTGAGTGGCCCGGCATACAATACAGGCCAAGCCAAGGAAGTAGAATAGGGCCCTGAAGGTCACCATTCCCCGCGCCAGTTCCCTGACGTGGTTAGGGAACGACATTTGATAGACTAGGCCTCCGATGACTCCTAGACCTGATTCCACGAGCTGGTAGGGGAGCCAGAGCAGGAACATGATGACGAGTCCCAGCACGAAGGCCATGGTCTGTGATCCTGTGAGACTGGAGGTGAAGAGCCCCACGGACCAGGACACTAGCCCCAAAAGCACGAGTCCCAGAGCTCCGGTGATGGCAGCTCCGACGTCAGGGTTGCCCCAGCCTGCCAGGGAGACGGCCACGGGCAGGGTCAGCCCCAAGAGAGCCATGAGGGATACGAACACCAGACCTGCGAGCATGCGTGACCAGACTACGATCTGAACGGATACCGGACGGTAGGACAGAAATTCCAGGGAAGGTTCGCCTTTCACCAGCCTGCCCGAGGATACGGCTAGGGCCAAGAGTACCATGAGGTATGAGCCGGTCTGATAGTACGGGGCCATGGTGAGGAGATGGGCATCCAAAAGTACTTTGAAGGCTAGTCCTTGGGACAGAAGCATGTAGATGGCAGCTGCACCGTATACCAGTGGGGAGGTGAAGTAGCCCCTCAGTTCCATGCGCACCAGCGCCCACAGAAGTTTAATCGCTGCCATGGCTTTCGCCTCCTGTGTCCTCCTGCGGTGAGTCGCCGTCCGGGGTCTTGGATTCAGTGGATTTGAGTGTCATGTCCGTGCGGTCCGAGTGTCCCATAAGCACGGCATCCCTGAGATCCACTCCGTCAGGCGAACCGTCGTGAACGATGAGTCCGCCGGCCACCACCAGTACCCTTGAGGCAACGCGTGAGGCCTCGGGAATAATGTGGGTGGAGAAGAGTACTGCAGTATCCGATGCGATGGAGTGGAGCATTTCGATGAAGGCATCCTGCTGGGCAGGATCGAGACCGCTAGTGGGCTCGTCCAGGAGAAGCACATCAGGACTGTGATAAAGGGCCAGCGCTATGGCGAGACGCTGCCGGAATCCCTTTGAGAGGTGGCCGGCAGGTACGTGAAAATGAGATGAGAGTTCCAGTTTTTCCACGAGTTCCGAGGTGTCCACGTGCCCGTGGATATCAGACATGAGGGCAAAGTGCTCTTCAGGCGTCAGTTGGGGGACGAGGGGGACTGTCTCAGGTACTACACCCGTGATTTTTCGTACCTGCAGTGGGTATTCCACCGGATCCATGCCCATTATGCGCACTTTTCCATCAGTGGGAGCCATTCGTCCGGCCATGAGAGCCAGCATGGTGGACTTTCCTGCTCCGTTGAGGCCCAGGAGTGCTGTGATGCCCGGGCCGATTTCCAGGGATACCGAATTCAGAACGGTTTTTTTGCCATCATATGAGTGGCTCACGTCTTCGAGTACTATGTATCTGCCGGATGTCATGACCTTCTCTCCCGGACGGTGCAGGACGGAGATAAACCATCTGATGCACGCTTCGGGGAGTTGTAACAGATTGCCAGTTTAGGGTAAATGATGTCTGGTGGACCAAACAGAGCGAAAATTGCCCCACCTGGGGGTACACCTGTGCTGTCAAATGCTGACAGTCCGGTTCTGCCACTTCCAGGCCCTTCGAAGCACAAGCCTTACCTTTACGGAAGAATTCCGACTTTGCCGTTTATCCGTAGGATAGATGTCTGTACTGCAGTACGCAGGCCATGCCTGAGTCCTGGACGTGCCGTATGGGGTTACTTTCGTAAGTGCCTGGCATTACCTTGAGGCACCACTACGGACGAGCTTTTCCAAGGGTGCGGCCTATGATGTGAGCCCCTGCATTGCCCGAGGCCGTTCCTTCAAGGTGCCACATCTGATGTGGTTTCCGAAAGGCGAAGCAATGAGATGATTGCCCGGATATCCTATTTGATGTTTACCCCTCGATATCCTGCCACCATCCCGAGGCACCATCCCTGACGTTTCTTTCGAAA
>JALWFW010000215.1 GCA_027013865.1 Polyangiaceae bacterium
ATCTTAGATGGGTAGGGATTTTCCGTTTACGTGAACGCGCAGCAAAAAATTACACGAACGCGCACTATGGAATTTGGGGATATGACGTAAAGAACAGAAATTCGCAGGTGAAGCAGTCCTTTTACAGGCCAGCGATACAGTGGCCACTCCATACTGGGTCATTCATCATGGAACAGGGATAAACGGCCGAACCACTCACTGTAAATGTCACTAGCTGGAGCGTGCTAGCTATTTCGCAACCACATTCACGAGCCGTCCAGGCACATAGATGACCTTACGTACGGTCCTGTCCTGGATGAACTGTGCCACCTTATCGCTGGAAAGAGCGAGTTTTTCGGCTTCCTCGCTTGATATACCCACAGGAGCTTCGATGCGGTCACGCAACTTGCCGTTCACCTGAATCACCAAGGTGAAGGTCTCCTCCTTCACGAGCTCGGGATCGTAGGCAGGCCAGGGCATCACGTCGAAGGGCTCTTTCATCCCCAACATCTCGCTCAGTTCACTGGTCATGTGTGGAGCGAAGGGTTCCAGCACTGAAAGTCCGATGTCTACTGCCTCGCGAAATGCACCCCAATCGGCGTCAGTCTTCGGGGTGAAAGAGCCGAGCTCGTTCCACAGCACTCGGATCTCGGCTATGGCCGTGTTGAACCTGAACCGCTCCACGTCCTCAGTGACCTTCTTGAGCACCTTGTGGGCAAGCTTACGCAACTTATGAGAATCACTAATCTTTTTGGTCTCGCGCAGCTTGCTGGCATTGTTGGTAACCACCTTCCAGACACGCTGCAGGAACCTGTAGGCACCTTCTACTGCAGAATCGCTCCACTCCAAATCGCGCTCAGGCGGGGAGTCGGACAGCATGAACAGCCGCACGGTGTCGGCTCCGTACTTTTCGATGTAGTCGTTGGGATCCACCACGTTCTTCTTGGACTTGGACATCTTCTCGGTACGTCCCACGATGACCTCTGCCCCACAATGTACGCACTTGCCATCCTTCACCTCGGATGCCGGGAATAGCCATCCGTGTTCAGGACACCTGTAGGTGGGCATTGTCACCATGCCTTGGGTGAGCAGGCGAGCGAAAGGCTCGTCGAAGTCGAGATAACCAAGATCGCGAAGAACCTTTGTGAAGAACCGTGCATAAAGGAGATGCATGACGGCGTGCTCCACACCGCCGATGTACTGGTCCACGGGGAGCCAGTAATTGGCTTCATCCCTATCGAAGGGGCCGTCGTCCTTGCGGGGTGAGGTGTAGCGCAGGAAGTACCATGACGACTCCACGAAAGTGTCCATGGTGTCCGTGTCGCGTAGGGCTGGGCTGCCGCACTTCGGACAGGTGGTATGCTTCCATGTGGGATGGTTTTCGAGGGGACTTCCGCCGCCCTGGTAGGACCAGTCTACGTCGTCGGGCAATGTCACGGGCAGCTGCTCCTCAGAAACCGGCACGACGCCGCACTTCTCGCAGTGGATCATGGGAATGGGCGCGCCCCAGTAACGCTGACGGGAGATGCCCCAGTCACGCAGTCTGTAGTTGGCAGCGTAACGGGCTCCCACTTCCTCCTCCAGCCAGTGGCTGATGGACTCCTTGGCCTCAATGGAATCCATACCGTCGAATTGTCCGGAATTAACGATGGTTCCGCGATCCACGTAGGCCTCGGTTAGAGCACTGCCATCCAAGGGTGTATCGGGACCCTTAATGACCACTTTGATTTCAAGGCCATAGCGCTTTGCAAAGTCGAAGTCGCGTTGATCATGGGCAGGAACGGCCATCACCGCGCCCGTGCCGTAATCCATTAGCACATAATTACCTACGAAGATTGGCACCCGTTCGCCATTCGCTGGATTGATGGCATAGTAACCAGTGAAGATACCCTTCTTCTCGTACTCGTCGCTAGTGCGGCGAATCTTGTCCTCGCTCAGTGCCTCGCGCACGAATGTCTCGAGCTCCTCGCGCTCCTTGCCATCCTTGGCCCTGATGATGGCCTCGGTGAGGGGATGCTCGGGAGCTATGGCCATGAAGGTCACACCAAAGATGGTATCGGGACGGGTGGTGAAAATCTCGATGGTGTCGATGCCCTCCAAAGGCGTCTCCAGCCTGAAGGGGGCAAACAGACCGTGACTCTTGCCGATCCAGTTGCGCTGCATGGTGCGCACTTTCTCGGGCCATCCGGTTGATACGGGCTCGCGATCGAGACCGGCGAGGAGTTCCTCGGCGTAATCGGTTATCCTGAAGTACCACTGGCGCAGTTTCTTTTTCTCTACGGTGGTGCCGCAGCGCCAGCAGCTGCCTTCCTCCACCTGTTCGTTGGCGAGGACAGTGTGACACGATGGACACCAGTTGACGAAAGACTCTTTCTGATAGACGAGTCCTTTGGTGTACATCTCAGTAAAAATCTTCTGCTCCCATCGGTAGTACTCGGGATCACACGTTGCTGTCTCGCGATCCCAATCATAAGAATAACCCAATGATTTCAACTGGTTACGCATATAAGCTATATTGTCGTAGGTCCACTTTGCAGGATGCACGTGTGCCTTGAGAGCAGCATTCTCGGCAGGCAGACCAAAGGCATCCCAGCCCATGGGATAAAGAACCCTGAATCCCTGACGGCGACGGGTACGTGCCACCACATCTCCAATGGAGTAGTTGCGAACATGACCCATATGGAGCCGCCCCGATGGATATGGGAACATCTCGAGAACGTAGAACTTTTTCTCACCCTGGGCCATGCTGGTCTTGAAGATGCCCGATTCGGCCCATCTCTTCTGCCATTTAGCCTCGATAGCCTTGTGATCGTAATTCATACCCACACCTCTTCAGGAGTCGGGAGGGTACTCCATTGGTATTCTCTAGTAAAGTGAATCCGTAATCGTATCCAGGACATTGGATCTTGGAATTTGGGCATGCCTTGTTTCGGACACTCGTGACGTGTGCATAGGCTGTCCGCGGGGTGTCCAACTTAGATGAAAGGTGCGAGTTCGTATGAGGGAGCGTCTGCAATCCGGTGCGCAAAAGTGTTTTGATATCAGTATGTTACAAGCATCGTCGGCGCTCTTGAATGCTTTGGCATGCATCCTGCATATGGTGGGTTTATGACTGGACCGTAGGAGACACAGGGATCCGCCCGCTGGGTGTGTCGCGCGCGCATCTGGCGGGGGGTGTGGAAGAT
>JALWFW010000216.1 GCA_027013865.1 Polyangiaceae bacterium
TGTGAAGGGGTCCTGCATGAGGCCGTTTACCGTGAAGTCCCGGCGTTTCACGTCTTCCTCGCGCGCCACCGGGAAGTTCACGGTGTCGGGATGCCTGCCGTCACTGTACGGGCCGTCGGAGCGGTACGTTGCCACCTCGAAGGGCAGCCCGTCCACCACCACCGTGACCACGCCGAACTGCCTGCCCACTTCCACGGTCTTCGGGAACAGGGCCACCACCTCGTCGGGAGAGGCACTAGTGGCGAGATCGAAGTCCGAAGGCTCCTGTCCCAGCAGGGCATCACGCACACACCCGCCGGCAAACACTGCATCGTGTCCGGCCTTTGTGAGGGTTCGCACTATGGACTTAGCTGCATCCCTTTTCTTCTGTGTATCAGGCATGATCACCAGACAGTCATTCGCCCAGGTCGATGCGGTACTCGCCGTCTTCCAGGACCAGGATGTCGTCGATGTAGAGGGTGGGTCTGAGCATGACGCCGTCGAGATGTACCGGGACGTTCACGCTGCCGCCCATGGACACGTTGTTTCCCAGGGCCACGTGCACGGTGCCGGCTGCCTTCTCGTCCTCTAAGATGGCTCCGGAGATGCCGGCGCGGTAGTTGGTGCCCACACCAAGCTCTGCCACGTTGAAGGCGTCGGCGCCGTGGGGCTCCAAGAGCGTCTTTAGGAGCTCGGACTCAGGGCCGCCCTCTATGCTCACTGCCCTGCCCTCCCGGATGGTGATTCTGAGGGGCTGGCTCTGAATCTTGCCGATGCCTGCCATGGAACCGTCCACCACCATGACGCCCTCGGACTGACCCTCCACGGGCATGAGGTATGCCTCTCCAGAGGGGAGGTTGCCGCCGTCGCCGGGATTGCGCAGAAGCCCCGTGGACGCTATGGCACGGATACCCTCGATGGGGAGCGTCAGATCAGTGCCAGCGGGAGTGGTCAGGTGGGCCACCCTTCCCTCCGTGAGAAGTTGCGTCAGGCGTTCGGTGCGTCTGGCGATGAGCTCGTAGTCTGCATCCATGCACCTGACCATGCAGTCCACCGTGATTCCCGGCAGGGTGGCCACCCGCGCTCCTGCCGCACATGCTGCCCTGCGTGCCTGGGTGTGGGTCATGGACTTGGTGGTGGGGACCAAAACCACGTCGGCTGCCTGCATGGCCTGAGCCACAGGGCCTGGTGGCTCGGCACCGTGGGAGGTCGCCACCGGAATTTCGATGAGGGCCGCCTCGGTATTGAGGTCAAGGGCTGCCTCGTAAAGGGCAGTTCCAATTTCCCTGCATCCTGCGTCGGTTATGACGAGGACCTTTTCACCGGGCTTAACGCCCATGCACACCTTCAGGGCAGTAAGAGAAGAACGCTGGAGAGGATTCATTCATGCCTCCCTTTGAACTAGACGATTGTTATATTCATTCCCGTGAATTTCAAGGAATGATTGAATCACTGAATGACAGAAAATATAAGGAACACCTAACTCACTTTCGGAACCGTCCCTCCACGTCCGGATTTCAAGACCGCATCCAGCAGTGTCATGGCTGTCTGAAAATGGGTCAGAAGTCCTCACCCTTGGTACGCTCCACAGTGACCACCGTACGGATGCCGCCGCGGATGTTGAAGTCACCGACGACCTTTATGTGATGGGGACTCAGTGCGGCGATGAGGTCGTCGGCAATACGGTTGGTAACGTCCTCGTGGAAGATTCCCTCCTCACGGTAGGACCAAAGATACAGTTTCAGAGATTTGAGTTCCACGATGTGGCCGTCGGGCACGTAGTCGATGCTTATGGTCGCAAAATCCGGCTGCCCGGTCATGGGGCACAAGGCCGTGAACTCGTCTGTCTCTATGTGAACACTGTAGCGTTTGCCGGGATGGGGATTGGGTTTGACCTCCAGTTCCTTGCTTGGTCTGGTGGGCATGGCTCATACCTCCTCTGTTTCAGACTGTTCTATGGAAGTGCCCTCTGAGGCCATCTCCGTGTCCGGGCGTGAATCGTCCCGCTTTCCGAGCGCTTTAAGTTGAAAGTAGGGCCACAGCCCAAAAAATTCCACCACCAGGGCGGCAGCCAGCAGTGTTATGAGGGAAAAACCCTTTCCAAGCTGGCCGTATACTCCCTGCAAATAACCAGCGGTCCACAGCAGGGCAGCCACCAAAAACACCGTGAACGCCAGAAATCCGGCAGCCACCCAAAGAGCCAGACGCCGGGCAAAGGGAGCTCCAGTGAGCATGACGATACCCGCCACCAGTAGCACCGCAGGAATACCCCAGGCGAACAGCTCGGCAGGAAGGGTGTGAGGAGGGATGATGAACAGGAATACTGCCAGGTAAAGCAGGGCGAACACCGTGTCGATGAGACCGAACCTGCGTACCGGATGGGAGAAGAATCTACGCACCAGTGTCATCTGACGCCTCCTTCCTCATGTGAAAATGCTGCACCACCGTGAGGGATGCGGCTCCAAGGGCTGCCACGAACATGAGAAAGACCCCTACGTGAAGCATGCCCAGGGCTGAAAGCACGAAAAAGAAGAACAGGTGGAAATCGCGCTTGGTCACGTACTTGACCGTATCCACCAGCCGGGCCAGGCCCTCACTCACGGTCACCTTGTAATCCTGGTTGTTTCCGGTGCCTGCTACGTGGATGAGGTAGTGGTACATCATCACGTTGGCAGTCCATTGAAGAGCAAGGGTGGCCAGGCCTAAGTATAGATAAAGATTGGAATTTTTGGCCTGCCAAGCCCAAAGAGCACTGCCCAGGAAGAAAAGGGAATTACATATGTCATCGATTATGGTGTCAAGCCAGTCGCCGAAATGGGTGTACTGGAACTTCACCCTGGCAATCTCGCCGTCACATCCGTCGTAGATGGAGTTGAGCTGGATCATGAGTCCGCCCAGGAATGCCGACCAGTACCACGACAAACCGAACAGGGCATTCCCCCACACCAAAAAGACGAATGCCAGGAAGGCAAACCCCATGTTGAGCACCGAGAGCTGATTTGGAGTAAGGGACGTGTAGGAGAGGATTCTAGACACGGGCAAAGACAGGTGGCGGTTTATACTCCTGGCGATAAGGCCATCTTGAGGCTTGCGCAGGGAGGCGAAAAGAAGGCGCTCGGCCCTGCGGCGGCTGTTCTCGTCAGTCACTTCCACGAAAAAGAGAGCCTCGTCCATGACCACCAACCCCTTGCCCTCACGCACCGTCTGTATGGCGAGCTTCACGAGTCCCCTATCTGGATCCTCGGACAGTCTATCGGACAAAACCCGCATCTTGCCTGCAGGGACATACATGACTCCCACAAACATGAGCTCGTCCACGGCTGGACCAGATGAACGGTCCGAACGCCATTTACCAGAACGGGCCACTCCAAGGGCCACCTCGATTGCGTCAGTCATGGTGAACCGCTTGAGGTATTCCTTGTGAAACACGTGGCTGCCCTGAACCACTATGGCATTGGTTTCTGGCAATGAAGTCCCGGTATGAAACTCGATATCGGAAGGTAGTGTACTGCCAGACGGTTCGAAGTCGTCCGTGGCATACAGATGGATGGTGCGTATCCCAAGAACATGATACATGGCAAGGGCATGACGTTCCCAAAGCGTCAGGCCTCCCACCTTCATCGTGCTTCGGCTGATTCCTTCTTCAGAACCAAGCACTATTACGCCCGAAAGGTCATCACTCATTCGAAGTCTCCTTGTCGGCAATGGCCCGAACTCCCTTCCATACCCGCCATAGGGCAGTCATGTTGCCCAAGACCACGAAAATCCACAAAACCCACTCAGTAGGAGTCAGCAGGCCAATACGAGGGGCGAATATTTGCAGGATTGGGACGATAATCAAGAGAAAATGGCGTTCTGGACGACCTAGGAGGCCTGATTCTACTCTCACACCACCACTTGCCTCGGCCTGGGTACCGAAAAAGGAGACCAGCAGTACCGAAAGAGCGGCCCCCAGCCCCAAAGACAGGGATGCGAAGGGCGACAGTCCCATTCCGACGATGATGGCCATGTCCGTATAGCGATCCGCCACGCAGTCCAGGTAATCTCCTAGGGCACTCGTGCGTCCACTGCGCCGGGCCATCACTCCGTCAAGGGTATCCAAAATCCCGTTGAACACCACCATTGCGGAAGCAGACCACAGGGCCCAGACGGTGCCAAACCACCACAGGACTCCGGCCAGGATGCCAGGAATCACTGATATCAAAGTAACCGTATTGGGATTCACTCCTGAAAGATGATCTGCCACAGGGCCCAAAGCTCTGTCCTTGAAGGCACGCAGATGATACAGCATGCCCTTATATAGGTGCATGACCTACGGCCGTGCAAGGAGAAATTTTCACTACGTACCTACCTCAAACCCTCCAATGAGGTTATTCTCCCGTTCAAGGAGGCTGACGATGAAACGCATTTCGATGATGTCGGTTCTGTTATTCATGGCTGCACGGTGCTCTTCGTCCGGCACGGGACATCAGGCCACCAGTACCACCTCTTCGGTAACCATCACCCGAAGAGCCCCAGTGAGCACGAGAACCGAACTGATGAACGGATACTTGGTGGACATGACCGCCCTGGATAACCGTGCACTTACGGTCACCCTCTCCATGTCATGCCCTGCGGACGGTGTTATCCAGCTGCACGCACGGCAGGATATCGCCCAGGAGGCCTCCGAGTCCATCCTCTATGTGAAGGCCATGTGTGATGGCTCGAAATGCCCGGTCCAGGAACTTCATAAGGGACTGTGGGAGGTCACTTCAAAAAATTGCAAGAAAGTTTCCATGAAATGGCAAGTGCTCGCCAGGGAGCCGGTTATCAAAAAATTGGGTTCATCATACGTGGTCGATGGCGGAGGTGTGCTTCTGACACCCCAGCCTGCCCCCAGGGAGGTCTGGTCCATTGCCTTCTCGTCGCAGGACAGTCTCAGAGGCGTGGGGCCGTGGCACAAAAGCGGGGATCACTACACTGTCAGTGATGTAAAGACCCTCATGGGTGACCGTTTCGTCATAACCGATACGCAGCCTCAATTCTATGAGCATGCAGTGGGAGTGGATTTAGACGATTTCGGTCCTCCTCCAGGAGCGGGCTCCTTTGCGGGCAGGGTCGCAGGGGCTCTCGATGCTGCCGCCGAACTTCTGGGCTGGGACGGACACATCGTGGTTATGGCTTCGGCAGGCAGCAAACTGCACATGGAGGGCCGGGGCTCCTGGATGCTCATAACCAGACCCGAGACCATGCCTTTCGTAAAGGAGATGCGCACCATACGCCGAATCGTGACCACTGCCATACCGGCTATGAACAGCCTGAATCCAGACACCATGAAACCCGAATGCAGATGGTGGGTCCTGGGCAGCTCGGCATACGCTGCTAGGCTCGCCATGGTCAAGGCCGGTTTCATGAGCCAGGCCGAATTCACTGATCTCATCTACTGGGAGGTGCTGCGACCCATACGCGCATGGGTCAAGGCCTATCCACAGACACTGGTGGAGCTAGGTTCCTACCACACCAAACACCAGGTGGCCCGTCTCCTGGCTGCAGCCGGCACTGCAGCTGCTTTCTACCTGGAACGGACGGGCTCACGCAGTGCCGTGTTGGACCTCATACGCAAAACTCCGCAGACATGCACCACCGAAAAGCTGGCTGACATGGTGAGTCCTTTGTTTTCACCCACGGCGGCTTCTGTCATCAAAGACATGACAGCAGAACGGAAGGGTGCCCTGAAAATCACCATGGACATGCTCTCCTGCACAGTGGAGAAACTTGACGGCCGCTTCGGAGCCCTGGGAATGAAATGGGGAATCGGAAGATCTGGAGCCGTGGTCATGGACGTTTATGACGGTCCTGCCAAAAAAGCCGGTATCATGCCTGGTGACGAGCTCATAAGGGTGGGCAAAACATGGATACTTTCCAGATCGTCACTCACAAGGGCACTTGTTGACAAACCCGAAAAGGTGTCCGTACTGGTACGCAGGGACGGCAGATACGAACGTCTGACTGCTCATCCTGGACTACTAAAGAATCCCCCGCGAGCCTTCGTGTGTCACTGACGAGGCTCCAAGGTGCCCAAATAGTGTGCTGCATTCTTGGCATGTGGACGGTTGGTCCCGTAAACTGACGGCTGGCCTTCGAAGGACACTGGTTTCAGCATTTCCGTGTCCTGGAGCTTCGTCTGATATCCCGCGTTTAGCGCCTGATTCCAGGATATCACGGCCCCTCGTCTTCACATGCCCCACAAGCTCAGGTCTTGCTCACGACCGTCTGCCCCGCTGCCTCCTCGTCGTCCTTCTCCACACCTTTCGCGCACTACACTTGTGTATCCCTGTCCTACTCGGCTCCTGATTGTCCATCTTATGACTGCCTGCGTATAACTACTTGATATTACAACACTTTTTTATAAACCCCCATTCGTTCCATCAAAAAAAGGGCCCACCCCCGCCGTCCGACCGGCCGAGGACTGGGACCGCGGACGAGCCTTTCACGTCCCCACGGGCGACTCCCGAAAAAAGCGTCTGTTGCCTACAAAAGCAGTAGATTGCCGCTTTGTGTAAGCCCAGTCGCCCTGCCCGGGATGCAGGTGAGGTATGTGAGTGGCGGATCTTCCTCCACCAGCCTGCGCCAAAGCGCGCGCGACACTGTGGCACAGGTGATCCTGTGTCTCCTACGGTCCAGTCATACTGCCTTTATACAAAAAGCGTGCCAGCAGATTAGTCTGTTGAATAAATTCAGTAACCACTTGTATTCAAAGAATTTTCTGAGATAATGCGCCATGCGGTCGTTTTGAAAACCAGGTCATCCCACCCAAGTTGGACACTTACTGGACACCCCCTTCAGTCATCTGTTCTGAATTCTACTACCGTGATTAAATTCCTGAATCGATCATACTCTGTACATATACGTCTCCAATGAACTTCTGGAAGTATCAAACCGTGCTACAGATTATTTCCCAAAACCGTCTCCTAGCACCATGAGCAATGGGGATGAGAACAGCAGCTCATGAAGTGGGGCAATTTTTTTGTAATCTAAAGGCTTCACAAGCCTTGTCTGCGGATGGCAGCCGAAGGTCAGATCGGCAGCGTAGCCCCTGCCAGACGGAAGCACGTTCACTTTTAGCACCGTACATCCCTTCCTGGTGATATACGAAGCCCCTGCCAGAGAAGTCCTCACCGGACTGAAGAGCTGCCCTCCCCATGACATCGGCCCCAATTTGACTCCCCTGCCCCTTATCCTAACCCTGTATATCAGGGAGCCCGCTGGCATGACTACCGGAAGTCCGGTAACCGTGCGCAAAAGCCATGACGTAGGGATATTGGGAATGAATCCCTCTGCTGGAGGTACTGCCAGTCTGAAGAGACTACCACTAGTCCACTGTCCCTTCCATGTGCACTGACCTTTCAGGGATACCGAATCCGAAGAAGTAGTGATGCACCTTCCAGGCACGAGGGAGACCTTACCGTCGAGGGGCCGTCCGGAGACGAGCCACTCGGCACTGGCCTCAACGGAACCGTCTTTACCAAAGGTGTATGAGATACTCACAGACCGGCTGTATGTCTGGGAGTTAGGCGCCTTTTTGGGCCCAGTCGTGGCACTCACCACAGGAAGACCAGCCAGAATACCCGGATACGGGGCAATGGTCCCGGACTCGAGGTCGTACACCACCTGGCGCCCCGAAAGCTGGGATATCAGGGCCACATGCGGGTATGCCAGAATAGCCCTGACCGCAAGGGAGGGGGTACGCGAATACAGCACCACCCTGGAGGGTATGCCCCGTCTGTCGAGGACCGCCTTTGCGGCAAGAGCCTGGGTGAGTGGGTCGATGGCTCTGTACTCAAGGCCCGTGGCATCACTGCGACGGGGCCACAGTGGGCCCGGAAGATGCCTGAAGGAACCGTCCAGCCACGACAGAACCCTGATGTACGTGTCCTCCGGACTCAGTCCTTCACCGGGAACGGGCAGACCCTTCATGTCAGGCACCCGCGCCAGTATGGTGCGCTGCCGGCCAAATGCCCGCTCATCCACCAGATACAGTCTGGGGCCTGTGAACGTGACCGGCACTTCGAGTCCATGATGGCGTCCGGCCATACCGCGGGTTCCCGCAGGAGGCAGGTTCCTGCATTCGAGGACGTCTCCGGCGAGTCTGCACCCGGCGGGAAGGTCTACGGGCCAGGCCTTCACTCTGCTGAACCTTATCCTGAGATGGCGCACGGGACGCGGATCAGTCAGGGGAATCATGACCCCGCCACCGGAAGGGGTGGACCTGTACTTCATGCGCCATCTCGTGTGGGTGACCGACCCCCTGCTGCCGGGAACCAGGCCCACGTGACTCACCACCGTGACCCGCCAGGCGGTTCCCATGGGCTCGCGTCTCAAATCCCGCGGAGTAACGACGTTTATCGCACGCTGTGGGGTCTTCACCACACGGCCGTCAGGGGTCCTGGTCCAGGCCTCCAGTACACTGAATGAGGACTCGCGGCTGTTCCATTCATAACGGCGATCTGCGTACATATCGAAGGACGATGGCGTCCTGAGGATCTCATCCTCCACACACTGCACCATCCACTGCGGACCACCGGTGACCGTACACTGCCGCGAGATCACCTCACTGTCAGGAGCAGCCAGAACTGCCAGAAGCATCACATGAAACATCGTCCGTACCTCCGGAATCAGCACGCCCACGCCTCCCCGGAAAAGCCGGGAGCGCCACTGACATGGCGAACACTACGCAAAGTAGGTAACCTGTGCAACCCCATCTCCAACTGGTTTTGAGTGAATTGGTGAGCCGGGCGGGAATCGAACCCACGACCCACGGATTAAAAGTCCGTTGCTCTACCGGCTGAGCTACCGGCCCACGTGGAGGGCATTTATACACATACTTTTCCACGATGCAAGGTCAAATTTCATTTTTCCGGACATACGTATGGACTGGCGATCCAGCCCCCGTCTTACTGGATCTCAGTCTCTTTCATGCAGGAAAGTTCAGTAATTACAGTAGGTTACAGACCAGGATACACTCAGGATCAGAAAAGCGGTCATGGCAAGGGTTCATCATTTGCCCACAGTCGAACACTCCACGGGACCGGCAGTGTCTTCACTGTCGGAATAGTCGCACTCCTCGATGGACAGATCCTCGTTGACGCTGGCCCTGAAGTAGTACTTCGTTCCGGGAACCAGATCGCCCTCATACTGGAAGGAGACGCGCTCCCATCCGCCGGGCAGGATCATGGTCTGGGTCTGCGTCATTCCAATGTCCTGGGCCGACTGTCCCTCGGGCACGATGAAGAAATGCACCCTAACCCCCGGAGGCACCCCTGCACTACCCTCATTGCGTACGGTGGCCACCAGGTTCACGGTGTCGGGACACAGGGCCGCACTCTCGAGGGTGACGGACAGATCAGGCACGGGGAACATCACGCCGCCCTGCACGTTCTGCCTGAAGTTGTTGTACACCGTCCAGTTCTGGGTCTCCATCTGGGGAACCACCCAGCCGCCGAGGCTGTAGTCGTATTCCACGTTGGTCACGTGGTAGGAGAACTGATTCCAGATGGGACGGGTGCGCACCCACATGTCGTAATAGTCACCATATACTCTCACACCCTGTGTGCCCTGTGGAATCTGACATCTCCCACTGGAGTCACACAGGGCCCGCTCATCAGTGCATGTAGAATCACCGGTATCCGTGGTGGTGCACTCACCTATGTCCTGGCAGTCGAAAAGTGCACAGAATTCGTCTATGTCAATCTGGGCCCTGCGCCATGACTCAGGGCAGTGGTCCCGGTTCACTGCCTGATCGTTGTTGCCTATCACTACTATCTCGGCGTTGCCGTCACCATCCACGTCGGCTACCAGGGGATACTCGGCATAGGTCCTTGATGAGTTGGGAATGAGTGGCGTCACCACCTCACTCCCCTGACTGCCGTCGTATATGTGCAAAAAGCACTCATCGTTGTAGAGAACCTCCGCGGCACCGTCCCCCTGGAAGTCAAAGACGCTGGAACCGGTCTCACTGGAACTGAGATCCTGGGTGGGAGCCTCCCACAGAATGAAGTCCTCACGCCCGGTATCGCAGCGGCCACCGGTGCGTACCGGAGCAGACACGCAGTCCGGATCATATACCACGTATGCCCTGAGCCCCGCAGTGCTGACCTCAGGAAGACCGTCACCGTCAAAATCAGCTATGGTGGGCGGTCCCCCATGACCACCACCGGGTATCGATATCTCACCATCCACGAGGGACCCGCCCGGGCCAACCAGTGTCTCGCCGGTCAGAGCCGAATACACATAAATATTGTCATGAATGAACACGATTTCAGGGCCGGCCAGGTCCGGGAACAGGTCACCTATGGCTTGAAAAGTCGTTCTGCCGGCACTGGCCCAGTCTGAACGGTCGGCTGTCCACTCCTCGGCTCCTGTTTCGAGATCCTCCGAGAATTCGGGATCTATGAATTCATAATGGCCGTCACCGTCCACGTCGGCCACCACAGGCTCGCTGGTGGCGCGACTGAAGGAGGCGATGTCCATGTTGGGATCCGAAATATTCCGACCATCCAGAACATAAGGTCCCACCACGACATCCGGCACACCGTCATGATTCACATCCACGAGCTGTGGGCCACCACCGAAGTTGGTAACTGACGTCCCGAGATTTCTGATTCCCGAACAGCTCGGGAATGGATTGGACTTACACACCGTGCTCTGGCCATCATTGTCAACGATGACCACATTGCCGTCCCGCGCCGTATATACAATCTCGAGACCGGGATCGTCGTCAAAGTTGCCGAGAGCCGGAGTGATGCCCCAGAATATCTCGGGAAGATTGGGGGCCGATGCCGAAGGAATGGTGAAAAGGAGCTGGGGGCCGCCATGTCCATCCCCTGCTCCGCTCAGAACGGCTATTATGTTGGGATTTCCTGAAGGGGTTGCATACAGTGCCACCACTATGTCGGGTATGCCATCACCGTTTACATCCCCCACTGAAGGAGCTGCCAGGATATCGTTGTAATCCTGCCCGTTGTAGGTCACTCCGGACCAGTACCATTCCAGGACCGGCCTGATTTCGGCGAAATGGGGCTGACCCTCACACACGTCCCCTGAAGGCATGGGCAGGCAGCGCGAGATGGTGTCCTCACAGTACCACCCTTCAGGACAGTCGAATATGTTGGAACACTGGTCACCGGGAGTCACGCACTGATCCTCCAGGCACACCTGCCCCTCCTCGCAGCACGTGTCCAGGTTCTCACCGCACAGAAGCGAACGGTCGCCACAGTCCTTCACGCACTGTATGCCGTCCAGACATATCTCCCCTTCAGCACAGCAGTCATGGAGGTTCTCACCGCACCTGACGTTTTCGCATACGGGCAGACACTCATTGTAGACGCATTCCTCATCGTTAGAGCAACACTCCATTCCGCACCGTTCCGTGTCGCATTTCGGCATACACTGAGTGCCGACACATTCCTCGTCATCGGAACAGCAGTCATTGCCGCACATCTTGTCTATCGGACACTGAACGTTGTTTTCACTGTTGTTGGCGTTGTTGGTATTATTGCTGTTGTTCTGAGAACCTCCAGCGCCGCTCTCAGCCTCACATGCGTACATGAACACCGCTGCCACTGCCAGAATCAGGAATCTGATATTTCTGAAGGACATACTGCCTCCTTTTTCATACCGGCACATCTCCCAGAGCCGGAAACCTCATGAAAACCAGTTCAGTTTACTCCATTTCCGTCAGATTGCACGGATGGTGCCGTACTGCCCATGATAATGCAGCGCACCGCCCCTCCGCTTACCGGAAGACTGCCGGTCCCCCATGGTCCTGCTGCATGGGTGAACTGCCATACAGGATCTTCCGGAACACCGTTAACCGAGATCCTAAAGGACCTGAGTACATTTTTCAGCACACCGGACCAAAAGGTGGTATCTGCCACTCCATCCATCTTTACCACCACCAGATCCGGAGGGCCCTGTACGATACGGCACGTCGTGGTGCTCCCGGCTCCTTCAGGTATACCGCGAACAGTCCCTCCGTCTGGACGACCAGCTCTACCGATGGCAGCCAGAACGCTGCGGCACACGGAAGATGCCTCGGAATGATGAAGTCCATCGAAACGGCGGGCACATATCACCGACGGCTCATGCTCTGGGAGAACGGGCAACACGATATCGCCACCGTCATGTTCATGTACGGAAGCAAGGGGAATCCACGGAGACGCACACCATTCATGGCCATCACGTGAATTGGTGACCACGGGAAGTTCAGACCCCGTCCCCTTGGGCACGATATATAGAACCACCAGTGAATCCAGTTTTCTGCGCAGACTATACAGAACCCTCAAAGCTGGGTAAGGCCCCCACGATTTCGGGAACGAGGCTGGCAAAAACAGGCGTTTTACGAGTTCTAGCGCCATATTCGTCTTTCGGGCACGCCATTTGCTCAGCAGTTCACCAGATTGCGTGGGACAGACGGGCACAGACATGAATCTTCTCACCGGCTGGGGAAGCGGAACCTTATCGTCCGTCCACGATACCGTAAGGATTCCCCAACCCATCGCGGTATCAGTCGTGATGGCAAACCTGCCAGAAGTCAGATCCTCCTGCCATGCTCCGTAACCAGCAGGAGTACATGATGCCCTGTATAAAAGATAGGCTTCGGGGGATACGCCTGCATGTGCAAAGGCACAGGGTGGATACACCATGGTGACGGACCTGGCTGGATAGTGAAGGACATAAGTGCGCGCAGTCTGGGCGGATATCCTGGTATTCGGCCTCAGGAGCTCTTTCGTACACGCCTGCACAAGCAGTATACCCGCAAACCAAAACCCCACTGCTGACAAATTCGGATATATCCGGGACTTTGAGGGATGCCCCCGGTGGTTCATGGTACTCTTTTATGCCCTCGTGATGAGATCCGTTGCTGCTTCCTGAAGTGATCGGTAAATCTCGTCACTGACCGTGGCTCCTTCTTCGAGAATCTCCTCGTACAGTTTACTCAGTTCTTTGTAGAGCTTGTACTTGGCCACGAACTCGTCGAAATTCATCTTTCTGACAACGTGCTGATTCCAGGTGCCGTATTCTCCGAATTCCTTGGGCCCCACCTCCTTGTCGAAGCGTTCCACGTATTCCTTGAATGCAGTGATAAGCTCATTGGTGGTAGCCATGGCAGCCTCCAGTGCTGAACTAGGCATTTTACTGCAATAAAGATGCAATACAAGCTGATAATGACTGTCTCTTTGACATGCCAGAGCATTACTCACACAAGAGTCAGCCTTTTGGCACTTCCCCTTTTAACCGTCACTGTATGAAACTTTGGTGGCGATGCAGGGACTTGAACCCCGGACACAGCGGATATGAGCCGCTTGCTCTGACCGACTGAGCTACATCGCCATACCTGCCATCGTGCAGGCGGATGCTATATATAATGTTCTGGATGATGTTGTCAAGAATTTTGAATCAGAAAAATCATATACTGACGATTCCCTGAGAGACGGCTATCCAACCCCAGTAAAGTATGTAGCCTGTAAGAAGAAGTACTCCTTCCGTGCGACTTACCCTGCGACCCCTCCATATCATGGGTACAAGACTCACGGAAAACAACGAAACCACCGCAAGATCGATCATGAGATCCAGGGAAACGGGCACTTTTATGGGAGATATGGCAGAAGCAGTACCAAGCACGAATAGGATGTTGAACACATTGGAGCCAACCACGTTGCCGAAGGCAATGCCAGACTCCCCACGCATGGCAGCCACCACCGAGGCAAATAGTTCGGGCAGGGAAGTTCCCAGGGCGACCACGGTAAGACCTATCACCCTGTCAGACAGTCCTATGATATGACCCAGTCCCCTGCCGCCATACACCACTAGCTCGGCCCCAGCAGCCAAGGCAGCAGCGCCACCCAGGGTAAGCAGTATGGCCTTCCACGGGGAATCAGGTACCTCATCAGGCAGTTCATCCTCAGGCACTACAGCAGGATTTCCGGGAGCCATCTTCACGAGATAGAAGGTGTACATGATGCCCGCCACGGACAGTGCCAACCCTTCTCCACGATTGATGACTCCATCCCACAACACCAATATCATCGAAAGTGTGGCCAACAGGAGGACAGGTACATCACGTCTTATGAGTTCCACGGACGGCACTGCCGGTGCTATAAGCATGGCTGTACCAAGAATCATGCCCACGTTGGCGATGTTCGAGCCTACTACGTTACCCAGTGCCATGCCCGAAGCCCCGGATGTACTGGAGATGACACTTACCATGAATTCAGGGAATGACGTACCGTAGGACACGATGGTGAGTCCTATCACGGTACGGGACAGAGAAAATCGCGAAGCCACGCCAACTCCGCCGGTTACAAGCCAGTCAGCACCTGTGGCAAGGAGATAAAAACCGACCCCAATGGCAGACAGAAACAGGAGAAAATCCATGACTACCTTGATACATCAGTTCACCCGGACTTACAAGGTGCCCTTGGGATACAAAGCTCGGATGTGACCCTAGCTATCTTCTGCCCTGCCTTATCGACTGTATGGTTTCAAAGTTCAAAAATGTAATTGGAGATATGTGGGAAGTGACGAGCCGGCTATATAGAAATACTCGTCAGCCAGGACCGTTGTCAGGACACTCCCAGTAAACATGGAATCCCTTGAGAACAGGAGCGAAGTCCTTCTTCTCTGTAGTCAGCAGGAATTCTATCCTCATGTACCAGGCTGGATTTGGCTCCACTGGGCCAGGAACCTCAGACAGTTCGGCAGGAGAGGCCTCCCATGGTCCGAACTTCAGGTTGGAGTGGAGCTCCTGCTCACTGTTGCCCGTGGAGACATACACACGAATGCTCGTACCGAAAGGCTCATCAGAATCCCACTCCACCCTATGCCATATGGGCGGTTCACTGGAATCCGGACATGCAGTCACGGTGACTGTATACACTCCGCGGGGTCTGGTGAAGTTACGCAGACCATAGCCTGTAAAATCTGAATAAGTATAGGGATTAGCACCCACAGGAGTAGAATGTATGTTGCCCAGGGCATCTCCGTTGGCATCCAAATCAAGGCGCGTGGCCATGGAATCATTGTAGCTCACGCCCCACACGTGACCATTCATGTCTATACCGATACCGCGCATGTTGCCGCCAAAACCGTTACCCGGATTCATCACGGTTATGACAGAGTCGTCGTATATGCCATCGGACAGATTCTGGTTTATGCGAAGAATGAGCCCATTGGTGTTGTCGGCAACCCACACGAAACCGCGGGTGTCAGCTGCGATTCCCGCCGTTGCTGCCGTGTACTGGATCTTGGTCCAGGTCCCATTGGCCAGCTCTGTATAGTAGTTGGGATCGCTCTTTTGGAGTCTGTGGGGCTTGTATCTGTATATGGCATTGCTCTGCCACCCACCAAACCACACGTTCTGCTGATCGTCGATGGCAATACCGTAAAACTGTCCTGAATTGGTACTCTCGGTAATATTGGTCCCCACCGTGTAGTTTTCAGTGTCTATGAAGGTTGTATGCCCCCATGCCGAGGTCCAGAGCATACCATCTCCATCAACTGCGCAGCCATAAGTAGGTATACCGTCAGGGAGTACCACAGTGCCCATGATCTCCCCGGTGCCACCCTTGATCTGATAAAACACATTTCTGTTTGGTGATACAGGATTGTTGGCATCTGCATTGAATGTTCCCACCCAAACGTTGGCAGGACCAATATCGTCAGACCCCTTGTCTAGACACACACTGCGACCCAACTGGTTGGTCACCGCATAATTGGTAGTGAATAGCACGCATTCATCATCAAGGCCATAGAACTCAGGATGTGGCAGACCATTGTTGCACACAGTGCTGGCATTGTCAGGCTGACCGTCACCATCGCAGTCGGTCTCTATGGCACCGTCACCATTGACATCGGAAGAGGTCTGGATGGTGCCGTCGCCGTTGCGGTCCACACAATCGTAAACTGAATTGGCGATCTTGGTAACCGAGGCCTGACCTCCAAATGCCCTGTTTGCCACCCACACGTCGAAATTGTAGTCCACGGCCGTACGTGACGGGGCATTGTCCTGGAGTTGCACGGCATTACCATACACATCGAGACACTGACCGTTATTGTAATAGGCATCGGGATTGGCGAAGCACGTGACCGTGTAGTACCGTGCCACTTCCCTGACACCGTCCGTGTCTATCTTGGACACGGTACCAGAACCGAGATCCTGTGTATTGGCTATCCACATGTAGTGGAACTGAGAACCGCCTTCCTTGGGCAGAGTGATGTCACCATTGGGATCCAGCTCCACGCCGTTACCCGTGGCATCGTCAGTACCCAGAGGGAGTGGATCGCCTCCACCACCGATATCTATTCCGTCGCACAGAGGAGAACAATTACCGCAGGCATTTATGACACCCTCGTCCACGCTGCCGTCACAGTTGTCATCCACCTCGTTGCATATCTCGTCGGCTCCAGGATGGATGTATCTGTTGGAGTCATTGCAGTCAGGACCAGCGGGACAGCCTTCGCCGTAACCGTCACCGTCCTCATCTATGCCGTCTGTACATGTAGGAGTCGTGTTGTTGGTGTTGTTCGCGGAATTGTTTCCACTGTTTACGTTATTGGTGTTATTGGTGTTATTGCTGCCGTTGTTACTTCCGTCGGCAACTCCGGACTCGGCTTCGCATCCGGAGAAAGCCATCACCACGGCAGCGGCCATGGCCAGCAGCAACTTCAGGCTAAACGTTCTCGTAAATGTTCTCATTTTCATACCTCACTGCCTGAAATCAGTCGACGGCTCCAGGACCACCTACGTCGGGCGGAACCAGGAAATACACTGATCTGGTATCCAAAAGAGCTCCTCCTGCTCCGTGCACCTCTATTACGGCCTCGAACATCTGAGGCTCGTCCGATGCAGGAACAGTGGAATTCTGTTTTACATGTATCTTCCAGCACACGGGACTTCCGGGAAGTACCTGCTGGAACTTGTCATCATGGCCGTCACCATCGAGATCCAAGGTATTGTAACCTGCAGGACACGTACCATCGCCATCCACCATGAATACCTCGACGTAATCGATGAAAGCCTCGGGGGCGTCCACGGAATTGCCCTTGGAATCGACATTGTTCTGACCATTGAGCACCCACGCCTCCACGTCCTGAGGCATATAGGCTCCCACCGCCTGCACTGCACAGGTCAGAGCCATACCTGCAGCGGTGTCGGCTCCAGGAACGATGGCACGCCCATCCACGAATGACATTCCCTGACAGGATGGGATACGCAAATTGGACGTATCCAGAGCCGGATTGATGGTCTCACCGCCTGACTGCATGGCTTCCACGTCCTGAATGAGATTGGGGATCTCGGCATCGTTCTTGCCATGAACCAGTATCAGTTTGACACCGGCATCGTGCAACGCATCGTAGACGGACTGCGTCTGATTGGGATCCTGGTACCACTCGTCCTCCCGGAAGTCCTCGTCGGTGACCAGAAGAACCAGGTGAAGGGCACCAGGCCTGAAACAGGTCTGTCCTATGCGCGATGGGTCGGAGGCACAGTCCCCGTCAACGGCTCCGTAAAGCGCCTGAAGATGTCTTTCCGAACCACCTACGTTGACCGTACCAGGCAGCAAGTACTCCGTGCTGGTCTCATTGGGACCCGACGAGTCGATGAGATTGTTGTCGTCGATGGACTTGACCAGCGTATAGGCGGGATTCTGCTCATAAAACGTGAGAACTCCGCTCTCGACGTCAGGAATACAGTGGGTTACCACAGGATCCTCTCCGGGAGCGCATATCACCTGCCCCATGACGTACGACATGTAGTGCTTGATGGAGCTTATCTCCGAACGCATGGACTCACTGACGTCCTCCACGAACAGCATGTCGAGAGCATTGAAGGCCGTAGAAAAGTCCAATGTATCCTCTGACGGAGATGGATCTTTCATATAGGGAATCAAAAATACGAAGTCTCCCATCTCCTGCGGATTGTCATCGGCATCCAGGGGATCCGTCTCGGCGGCGGCTTCTATGAGATCACTGACGCCGTCACCGTCTGTATCAGGATTCAGGGGATCCGTCTCGCCATCGTCAACCACGCCATTGTGGTTGGCATCCTCGGAGGCATCGGCAAGTCCGTCGTTGTCTGAATCCACATCCAGAAAGTCGTAGTTCCCGTCATCATCGGTATCCCATGGTGCGGCATCTATGTCTCCCTCTGTTCCTGATTCGACAGAATCGTCTATTCCGTCATCATCGGAATCTGTATCCCGGAAGTTTGCCACACCATCGCCATCGGCATCGTCGGCCTGCTCGTACAAGTCCCCCACACCGTCATTGTCCGAATCGGTGTCATGGTAATCCGGCATTCCGTCTCCGTCGGTATCGACCGGACTGGAGGGGTCGTCCCCCACTTCTACGCTGTCAGGAATGTAGTCGTTATCATCGTCAGTATCGGCAAAGTCGGGTTTCAGATCGCCATCGGCATCTCCCTCTGGCTCGTCTGCATCCGGAATACCGTTGTTGTCGGAGTCAGTGTCCAGAAAGTCGGGAGTCCCATCCTCGTCGGAATCAGCCGGCGGAGTGGCACGTCGGCTGTCTCCGGCCTCGCCTGCATCCGGGATGCCATCACCATCGGAATCAGTGTCCTCCGTATTGGGAATACCGTCACCATCAGCATCTCCGCTGCCTTCGGACACGTCACATATGGTATCTCCGTCAGCATCAGGACAGTCCTCTGGGAGGAGGATCCCATTGTTGGAATTATTTGTATTGTTGCCAGGCGTTCCGTCCAGGCTGCCAGCTTCGGCACCATACGAGCATGCTGCCAGCATAAGCACCAGGGATAAAATCCATCGTCTCATGATGCAAAAACTCCTTACACGTCACTGGTTGTCATTGTTGGCAGGTGGCACCAGGAAGTAGACGTCGCGTGTATCGAGCAAAGCGCCGCCTGCTCCGTGAACCTCCACGGTGGCCCTGAACATCTGTGGATCCGGGGCCGGCTGAACGGTGTTGTTCTGCTTGACGTGAATCTTCCAGCAAACAGCACTGCCGGGCAGGATGTCGTCGAAGGTGTCGGCATGACCGTCGCCATCACTGTCAATCGTGCTGTAGCCACTGGGGCACTGGGCCGTACCGGGCATGAACACCTCGATGAAGTCGATGAAAGTCGAAGGTGCATCCACGGAATTGCCAAAGTAGTCCACATTTCCTGGATCGTTGAATATCCAGGATTCCACATCCTGAGGCATGTAGGAACTCACGGCCTTCACTGCGCAGGTCATGGCCTGGCCAGCCGTGGAACCGTCACCGTCCAGGATGGCTCGGTTCTGATAAAACACGTTTGAACCCAGACCACTGCACTCTGGTATGCCGGATGTGGCACTGGAGTTGAGGAGGGGCACCAGATGGTCTCCAGAGGAGGTCGTCATGTTCACTCCCTGATTTTGCAGCGTGGAATCGGCTCCCGTGTACATGAGGATGACCTTCACTCCGCCATTGTATATGGGATTGAAGTACGTAGTGCTGTAATAATTTCCCTGATCCAGCGTTTCATCCGTTACCAGAAGGGCAATCTTGAGGGCATCTGGTCTGTAGCATCCCTTGCCGATTCTTGAACTATTACTCGAGCAGTTGCCCTGAAGGGTATCCCACACTGCCCCAACACCGAACTCAGAGCCTCCACCGACATTGGTGGGCAGTTTGTTGTACGTGCAGCTGGAGTCAGGTCCGGGATCAGAGGGCATGTTGTTGTTGTCTATCGCCTTTATGAGGCAGTATGTTCCGTCACAGTTCTGCGATCCATACCTGCCACCAAATACCTCTACTCCACTCTCTACAGAAGGAACGCAACCCGTAACGTTTGGGTCCTCGCCGGGGTCACATACGACATCACCTAACATGTTGCCGAGGTTGTTCCTCACACTGTTGATCTCCGTACTCATGGATCCAGAGATGTCCTCCACGAAGAACAGGTCAAGGGCCTTGAAACTGGTGGAGAAGTCCAGCACGTCCTCCGTGGGGGTAGGAGATTGCTGATAGGGCTCCAGGAACACGAAGTCGCCGTTATCCTGGGGATTGTCGTTCGGATCCGTGGGATCCGTGCCGGCAGCATGCTCAATGAGGTCACTGACCCCATCACCGTCTGTATCGTCGGTAAATGGACTACTCTCTCCGGGATCCACCACTCCGTTGTGGTTGGCATCCTCCAGGCCGTCTCTCAGACCGTCATTGTCGGAATCCACGTCCATGTAATCGGCAATACCATCACCATCAGTATCTCTGGGAGGATCGTTCAGTGTCTGGTTACCACCTTCTATGCTGTCAGGAATGCCGTCACCATCCGAATCCGTATCGAGATAATTGGGAATGCCGTCGCCGTCCGGATCGTCTATTCCTTCCTGGGCATCCGCAATACCGTCGTTGTCGGAGTCATCGTCGCGGTAATCGGGAACGCCGTCACCGTCGGTATCCCGCGGATTGGACGGATCGTCGCCTATTTCCATCTCATCGGGAAGATAGTCACCGTCATCGTCGATGTCCTGGCTGTTGGGATAACCGTCGCCGTCGATGTCTGCGTCCCCGTCTATGCCATCAGGTATGCCGTTGTTGTCGGAGTCGTTGTCAAGGAAGTCCGGAGTGCCGTCCCAGTCTGTATCAGCAGGAGCAGCCGTAGGATCCCCGCCTGTTCCGGCCTCTACACTGTCTGGGATCGTGTCACCATCCGAGTCGTCGTCATGGTAACTCGGGATGGTGTCGTTGTCCGGATCGTCCATACCCTCGTAACGGTCGCCAATGCCGTCGTTGTCCGAATCGTTGTCGAGGAAATCGAACATACCGTCATTGTCATAATCCACGGGTTCAGATGCATCTCCCACTTCGGAGGCATCTGCGATCCCGTCACCGTCGGCATCCGTGTCCCTGTAATTGGGGATACCGTCGCCATCAACGTCATCGCTGGACTCTATCCTGTCGGAGATCCCGTCGCCGTCGGAATCCGTATCAAAGGGATCCGGTGTACCGTCACCATCGGTGTCGATGAGCTCATCCGTGGCCGGATCGTACTGAGCCTCGGCGGAATCCGGGATACCATCATTGTCGGAGTCATCGTCCAGATAGTCGGGAGTACCGTCGCCGTCGGTGTCACGGTTCACGTCCTTCCCCTCGTCGTCGTTGCATATGTGATCTCCATCATCGTCGACACAGTCAGGAACGTATGTCCCTGTGCCGTCATTGGTGCCATTGTTGAGATCAGTGGCATTGTTGGTATCGTTGTTGCCATTACTGCCCCCGGAATCGGCCTCCGGAGAGCAGGCAGCCATAACCAGCATAAGAGATATCATAATGGTCAATGTGTTCATGAAACGCATGTTCACCCTCCCCAGATGGATATTATACTCTGTTAACTGAGGCGTAACAACCACACAATATCACAGAAATCATCCTCTTTTTGACCGATGGCATCATCCCATGGACTCTTCATGGCTAAGGAGATGCGCGCCATGACCAGATCGATGCTGGTATTTACAGCCATACTGGGTCTCGTGGGAGGGTGCACACAAAACAGCACCACCCCCAAATCCCGCAATTACGCACGCAAAGAGTTTTATCTGGGGCATGACTACTTTTCACGACATATTCGCGCATCACAACGTATATCAGTGCTTCTACGCAATCTGGACAAAGCGGTTAAACGCAATGATATCAAGGAGATATCATCCATACGTAATGAGATAGAGGAAGAAAGACGCAAAGCCGACAGGTTTCTGGACGCAGCCCTGACCGAACTTTCCAAGGCCGTGCAGTCTGATCCCTCCATGTCCGATGCTCACTTCGAGCTGGGTCTCATATACCTCAAAAAGGCAACACAGCGGGACGATCTGGCGAGACGGGTGCAGTGTCTGACTGGTGATGCAGCCAAAGAAAACTCTGAAGCGGTCAAAAGTCTTCTAGGCACGGCTCTACGTCACTTCCGGCTTGCCTCCGGGAATAAAAAACTGCGTTCCAGATGCTACAACAACATGTCGAGCATATACATATATCTGGGAGAATACGACGCAGCAGTGCAGGCTGCACGTCAGGCGCTGTCTGATCTGGTCTACAGGGAACCCTACGTGGCCCAGGCGAATCTAGGATGGGCCCAGTATCATCTCAAACAGTATGGGAAAGCGGTCACGGCACTGCGCCAGTCACTCGTTTTGGAACCGAAATTCTGCCTTGCCCGTTACAGACTGGGACGTGTCCTCTTCGATATGGGTAGTTACGAAGAGGCAGCACGGCAGCTGCGTAGGGCCATGAAACCCGGAAGTATATGCGAGGCATATCAGGAAGGGCATCAGTATCTTGCCCTGGCACTCATGCGTACTGGAAGTCTAGAGAAAGCTGCGAAAGAGCTCAACATTTGCATATCCATAGCTCCTGAGAGCTGTGCTGCACAGGAGTGCCAGAACCTGCTACAGAAAATCCGCTAATCGAAACAATCAAAAAATAAATAAAATCAATATGTTATACACAAAACAAGTTTTGTATCACTTATCGCATCTTCCGCTACCAACGTAAATCCACTTGTTCAGCCTGCCTACGGCTGCTAGAGTCCATCTATCATTCATTCTGAAAAGGAGAGGCATCATGAAACAGATATCCTGGTCATGGATCTCAGCAGTCCTGGGCTTGCTCGTGCTCTCATACGCATGCAGTCCACCACCCCAAAACCAGGGTTCGGGCCCGACTTCCGGCAAAGAGCATACCGGAAACGAACCCACCACGTCCAACCGGGACAGGAATCACATGACCTCTCCCACGAAGGGTACAACCGCAAAAAACGGCACACAAAAGCCGAAACACTCTCCAGACACTCCCAAGGGAAGCGCTACCCAGAAGAATATATCCGGGAATCTGGCTAAACTAGCCCAAAAAATCGACAACACCACAGGAAACCGGCGTATACCATACCACTTCGGAAACGCTATTCCCATTCCGCTGGAAAAAGACGACAAAACCCTGGCACCTTATTTTTACATACCCAAGGGAGAGAACTCATCCACCGAAGAGCTCCCACTGAAGTACACCGGCGCCAAAGTACGCATCGAGGGTCCGGTGGCTAGAGTCACCGTCACTCAAAAATATGAAAACAGGGGTCACGAGCCCATCGAGGCGATCTACGTATTTCCGGCATCCACCAGGGCAGCTATACGCTCCATGCGCATGGTCATCGGAGAACGCGTAATCGAAGCCAAAATCATGAAGCGTGCCAGTGCACGTCAGGTCTACGAGCATGCCAAACAAAGCGGCCAGCAGGCATCACTTCTAGAACAGGAGCGTCCTAACGTCTTTACCATGAACGTCGCCAACATAATGCCCGGTGACAAAATCACCGTGGAGCTCGAATATGTCGAGCTCCTGGAGCCCGAGGACGGTGTGTACGAGTTCGTGTATCCCGTGGTGGTGGGCCCACGTTACGGTGGAGGGGCGAAACCCACCGACAAGTGGATATCCAACCCATATCAGAAGTCAGGTCACAAAGAGCTGTACGGATTCGGTATCGAAGTCAGCATGACCTCCGCACTGGGCATAAAGGACGTATCGAGTCCCAGCCACGGTATAGACGTAAAGTTCACCTCGCCGGGTGACGCCACCGTGAAACTGAAAGAACAGGGAGGCGGTAACCGCGACTTCGTACTGCGGTACAGACTGGCAGGTGACAGGATTCAGACCGGCACGTTCATACAAAAGGGAAAGGATGGGGGTTACTTCATGGTACTCATGGAGCCCCCTGCAAGGCCCAAACCCGAGACCATACCGCCCCGAGAGTACATCTTCATACTGGACATCTCAGGGTCCATGCACGGCTACCCACTGGATACCGCAAAAAAACTCATAGTGAACCTGCTCATGTCCCTCAGACCCGCGGACATGTTCGACATCATCCTATTTTCGGGAGGCTCGTTCGTCATGAGCCCCAAATCACTGCCTGCATCTCCAGAAAACGTGGCAAAGGCCATCCAGCTCATCAACGGGCAGCACGGAGGAGGGGGTACGGAACTCATGCAGGCCCTCGAGACTGCCTACGGTATACCGAAAAACACCGAAGGCATATCCAGAACCATGGTCCTTGTCACCGACGGATACGTAGGGGTGGAATCCCAGGCATTCCGTATGGTCGCCAGGAATGTGGGAGCTGCCAATCTGTTCTCCTTTGGTATCGGAAGATCCATCAACCGCTATCTCGTGGAAAAAGTTGCTAGGGCAGGAGGTGGTAAGGCATTCGTAGCCCTCAATCCCAAGGATGCCCAAAAGGTAGCCGACAAGTTCGAAAAATACATACGTCAGCCTGTACTCACCGGAATATCTGTTCGTTTCGACGGTATGAGCGTGACGGACGACGTTCCCAATCCAGTGCCGGATCTCTTTGCGAGCCAACCCATACTCATCATGGGACGTTACCAGGGACAGCCAGGGGGCACTGTTCAGATAACGGGTTTCAACGGCAAAGGACGTTTCAGGAAAAGCGTCAGTCTATCCGAAGCAAAAGTACTCGACGATGATACCATATCCACTCTGTGGGCCAGAAAATGGATCCAGATATTCACGGACAAGGAGGATCTGGCGCCTCAGAACAACGAGATCAAGGATGCCATCACGGCCATAGCCCTAAAATACCATCTCATGAGCCGTCATACATCATTCGTGGCCGTCGACAGCCGTAAAGTGCGTAAAAACGGCAAACTCGTCACAGTTAAACAACCCCTCCCGATGCCCAGTGGAGTAAGCAATCTGGCAGTTGGAAGGGCTTCTGGATTGGGCCACACACTGGGATCCATCCCGAGGAGGCCGGCTGTACGTCGCGCCCTTAGACTCAAGGGGACTCCTGCCAGACTCCAATCCCCGTCCCCGGCGGCCGCAAGCAAACCCCTGGAAGACAAAAGTACGTCCCAGTATTCTTCGAATATAAAACTGGACATATCCACGAGCGGCGTATCCCCATCTGAGGCCGGTACTGTGAAAAACACCGCCAGTGCCAAAATGAAGGCCATAATGCCGCTCATCGAATTCATGGGTATAAAGGGAACCATAACCGTTGAGATCAGCGGCGACGGCAAGGTCAGGATCACAGGCACTCACTCAAGTGCCGAGATGGCCAAGATTCGCAGAGCCCTGCAGTCCGTCATCGCAGCCGTCAAAACCGGGCTGACCAAAGCAGGCGGCAAGGCATCCATGAAAGTGACCATACGCATCACCGTCGAATGATGCGCACTCGTTCTCCTGGTTCATAAAGCAGTATTCCTCTCCTATTCTCCTATGATACCTCATCCATTTCCCGTGTACGACGACACCCTCAGGAGCTGGCCATGACTCACGTCACCGCACCCTCCCTGTTCAAAAAACCTGTGTTCACGTTGTTTTTGCTGGCACTTGGCACTGGATGCACCCCAGCTACGGGTGGTGTACAATGTACTGACGAGTGTTCCACCGATGGAAGCACCAGGTGCTCCGGTAATCTCATCGAGCGGTGCTCATATCAAGACGGATGCCTCGTGTGGACGGCCAAAATAGACTGCTCCGAAGACGGCTCCAAATGCAGTGAATCACCGGGGTATGCCATATGCACCAATGACGGCACATCCTCCCTCAACGACGTCAACTCAGGCAACGACACGAACTCAGGCAACGACACAAATTCATGCACCGGCACGTGCCCGGAAGAAGGATCCACCAGGTGCTCTGGGACTGTATCCGAAAAATGCGTGCTCTTAGGACAGTGTCTCGTCTGGCAGTCACAGCAGGACTGCTCACTGACATCTCAGACCTGCCTGGAGGGAAGTTGTGTGGACAGTGAAGGGGTAACTCCACCTATGGGGCAGACCTCGGGCGGGTCCGGAGGACCGGTGTGCTCTACTGCGGATCCGGGCACCTACAACTATTGCATCAGGGAGGTAGACATGAACGGAATCGACGCCCGCCTGGTGATTCCCGTGTCCCTGCCCAGTCCAGTCAAACTCATGGTGGTGTATTCAGGCACCGAAGGAGGTGCCAACATGGCCTCAAACCTGGCTGGCTACATAGCAGATTACGTTCCGCTCAGCCGCGACGTCCTATATGTGGTACTCGACGGTGTCCAGTACAACGGCAACGGTCAAGCCGGAGCCGAGGCCCTGGATTGGGTACGCCAGCACTACGATGTGGACAATGATCGCACCTGGCTGCTGTCGGAATCAGCGGGAACCACGGCTGGTCTTCAGTTGGGATTCCACCTGCGTCAGTCCTACTTTGCTGCCTACTGGGCCAATGACGTCAATGCCAGTGACTCGCCTGAGAAAAGCGCTGCCCAACTAGGTTTTTCTCCATGGGGTGATGCTGGTCCCGGCGGTGATCATGCTGATGCAAACAGCATCGTAGACGCCATGAGGACCCAGGGTTACCGTCTGCCTGACGATGCCCCTTACTCCGGCCCAGGGGCAAATACCCACGGTTCTACGGAACAGTTCCAGGCAGCCATATCATTCCTTGTAACCAAGAATCGACAATAATTCAATAATATCAACTAGTTATAAATATTATTAGCGAAGATGGCACCGAACTTCCCTCCCCCCGGCATGACGGCGTACCTCCGGTACCGTGCCATGGCATATATCCGTGGCCTCAGGACAACGGTTGTGGAAGGGACAGCCTGTTCTAAGGGAGGGAGGCAGTACGTCTCCAGGTATAGGCCTTACCGTACCCCCAAAAGGTGCCGCCTCCATGAGCGCGATGGTATATGGATGCTCTGGTGCTGACAGGACCTCTTCTACCTCTCCGGTTTCCATGATCATGCCCCCGTACATCACGGCCACCAGTCCTCCCATCCTTGACACCACCGAGAGATCATGAGTGACGAGCAGCACGGACACGCCTACATGCTCAACTAGATCTGCGATCAAAGAAAGGATCCTGCGCTCAACCGTGGGATCCAGTGCAGTGGTTGGCTCGTCGAGCAGAATGAGTTCCGGTTCCGGAGCCAGTGCCAGTGCCACGGCTGCCCGCTGCTTCATTCCGCCGCTCATTTCATGGGGATAAAGACTGGCATCCGAAGGTCGGAGCCCCACTACTTCCAAAAGGCGCTCTGTCTCCACACGGGCCGAATCACTGGAAAGGCCCCTAACACTCACAAGTACCTCCCTGATGTGAAATCCAACCGTGTAGAGGGGATCGAAGCTGGCTCCGGGATCCTGGAACACCATGGTGATGCGTCGTCCGCGCACCTGGCCGGCAGCGAATGGCTCTCCTGACAGACGCATGGTTCCCGAAACACTGAATCCTGATGGAACAAGCCCCATTACAGCCTTCAATGTCAGGGACTTCCCGCTGCCGGACTCCCCCACCAGATGAACCATCTGCCTTTTGGGCACTTTAAGGCTCACGTCAGACAAAAGAGCCGCGCCGTCTGGAGTGAGGATCCCGAGGTGTTCAGTCTGCAGTATGATGGACTCAGACACCTGGCTGCCCCTCCGGTCGTTCGCACGACAGAAGTGATCCCACTGACTTTATGGACTGAATGCCGCAGAGTGGGCTGATGCAAGACATACGGTTCATCTGAACGGACTCCTGTTGCGTCTCAGAAGCACGTACATGGCACCAGGCCCGCCGTCCACAGGCCTGGCCGTTGCAAAGGCAAGAACATGCTTGCTCAGTGGGCCGTGGGTGAGCATGTTCAGGAGCAGTTCCTTAAGAGTGGGAGTTCCTTCCGGTGAATGAAGGCCTCGACCGTGTACCACCAGTACGCACCTCTTACCGCTTTTGCGGGCACGCTCAAAGAAGGTCACCAGGGCCTCACGGGCCTCATCGGCATACATGCCGTGCAGATCTATGTGGGCCTGCACAGCAAACTGCCCACGCTTGAGGCGCCCCAGAAGATACTGATCCACACCGGGAGCCAGCCCTGTGACATACTCGTCCAGGTGTTCTATGTCGAAATTGCCGGCACCATGAATGAAATCATACAGGGCAGCCGCACTCTCCGCACTGACGTCCTTCTGGGAAACCGTGCTGCGCCTGACTGGTGGTGGCACATGGTTGGACCGATCTATGGGTCTGACCCCTGCCATGTACTGTCTGAAAAGTTTTTTATCGTCGGACGTCATATCACCGGCTCGTCTTTGGGAATCTGAAGCACTTTCCGCCGGAACAAAAGCGCCGGACAGACTGCCGGACTTCTGGACTGCCACAGGAGCGGAATCTGATTTCCTAGACCCACCGTTTCCACTGCCCGGTTCTGGATTTCTCTTCTTCTTCCGGTCTTCTCTCACCTGCCTGATGAGTTCTTTTTTCACCTGCGCAAATGGGCTGTTGAAGGCATCGTCTCCCATGACCATCAATCATAAATACTGCCGGTTCCATACGCAAGGAGCCCGGTATTACCTGCCGGCGGCCTCAGTATCCGGCACACCTGGGGGAGTCCGTGTAGACGGTGAATCTGCTTCCCGTGGGATATATCTGCTCAAGTGCCCGCCACATGTCATGGGAGCCTGAAAAGAAGTCGAAATGATCGTCGTTTATGGCCCCTCCAACGTCATCCGCCGTGAAGCATCCGTCGTGAATCTCGCCACCTATGCCGTCCACGGCGGGTATAGTGACTCCGTCCCATTCTTCCATATAGAGAACCGTGCCCAGGGATATGAAGTTACGGTCCACGGCAATGGAGTGCAGTGGTACCAACGCATTGCTGGAAGCTCCGGCACCCCACGGATACTGGTTCGGATCCAAAACGCGATAGCACAATCTCCGGCCATTGTAGTTGCATACTGGACCGCAGCCACATGAACCGTCGTAATTGACCACCCTCCCGTCATCTAAGCGGCCACTTCCCTCTATGCACAGGTCCTGAGTGAAATCATCGGGTACATCCGCAATGGGATTGCAGTCGGAATCGTATATTGTCACCACACTACCGCTGTAATCGGACTCCAGGGGCACATAGTAGTAGGTGTTCCACATGGTTCCGAAGTACGTTCCCTTGGGCAGATCAGTGGCGTTGTTCGTGTCTGTCCCGTTGTTTGTATCGTTATTCAGCCCCGTACCATTGTTGGTATCCGTGCCGCCCCCGGTGTCCGTTCCGTTGTTTGTACCGTTGTTGGTATCATTATTGATATCGTTATTGGTGTTGTTGGCATTGTTGGTAGTGCCGTTGTTCAGGTCCGTACCGTTATTCGTGGACGTGGAATTATTCGTGTCCGAATCATCATCTGCAGGACAGTAAGTGGTCGTCTTGACACAGCCAGCAGCACCTACCACCAACATCAGCAGTGCTGTCATGAAAATCATGCTCCGTTTCATGGTCTTTGCCTCCTGAAGAGCCCCTATTCTAGCACAATTAGACGGAAAAGCGATTACCGGAAATGAATTCGTTACTTGAGGAACGGATCGAGCACGGCGTGTCCGGGATAGATGGCAGATGTACCCAGCTCCTCTTCGATACGGATGAGTTGATTGTACTTGGCGATACGGTCAGAACGTGACGTGGAGCCGGTCTTTATCATGCCAGTACCCATGGCTACCACGAAGTCAGCTATGAATGGATCCTCCGTCTCGCCGGAACGGTGGGATACTACGGCAGTGTAGCCGTGCCTGTCAGCCAGGTTGATGGTGTCTATGGTCTCTGTAACCGTGCCTATCTGATTGAGTTTGATGAGAATGGAGTTGGCCACCCCCATCTCTATGCCCTTTGCCAGACGCTGAGGATTGGTAACGAAGTTGTCATCACCGACTATCTGAATCCTGCGTCCCAGGGTGGTGGTGAAGTTCTTCCAGCCCTCCCAGTCATCCTCGGCCATGGGATCCTCCAGGGAGAAGATCATGGGATACTGCCTCAAAACGTCCTCCCAGAAGGAGATCATCCTGTCGGAATCGAGTACTTCACCCGAGGATTTCCAAAACTTGTAACCCTGCTTGCCTTCTTCAGCCGCATGCTCCCACATCTCACTGGCAGCTGCATCTATGGCCAGGACGACTTCAGGCCTGTCAGCCATGGGGCCCGTTGAATATCCGGCCTTACCGATGGCCTCCAGAATCAAATCTATGGCCTCGGTGTTGGACTTGAGGGATGGAGCGAATCCGCCTTCGTCACCGATACCCGTGGAATACCCCCTGGTCTTGAGAACACCTTTGAGCGTATGGAAGATCTCGGCAACCCAGCGTATTGCCTCACGGAACGTAGGAGCTCCCACTGGCATGACCATGAACTCCTGGATGTCCACCGTGCCGTCTGCATGGGCTCCACCGTTGAGGATGTTGCACATGGGCACCGGTAGGATGCGAGCCGAGGCTCCACCAAGATACCTGTAGAGCGGAATTCCCAGGTGGTTGGCTGCTGCACGGGCAGCTGCCATGGACACACCCAGCATCGCATTGGCGCCCATATTGGCCTTGTTGGGACTCTCGTCAGACTCGATGAGAGCTTTGTCTATGGCAGCCTGATCCAGGGCATACATATCCTGAACAACTTCGAACAGATAGTGGTTGACGTTCTCCACAGCCTTGAGCACGCCTTTACCACCGAAACGGTCGGGATCCTTGTCACGAAGCTCGTGGGCCTCATGCTTGCCGGTGGAAGCTCCTGAAGGCACTGCCGCCCGCCCCACGGCACCGGAATCGAGGGCCACCTCCACCTCAACTGTGGGATTACCGCGTGAATCCAGAATCTCTCTGGCATGAACGTGTTCTATTCTTGCATCATTTTTCCAGGCTAGCATATTCATTCCTCCTGACACCCCATCCTTTGAAGAATAGGGCGCCCGATTATATATCAATGAAACAGCACACACAAGACAAACGTATTTCAACTGATTCCTGTTCTTGCCATATCAACAAAAAGACGAAAATCACCGTTGCGTGAACAGCGTACAGGCAATACTGCTAGAAATACGCAGTCAAGGCTGGTATCAATGGGCAGTCGCAGATTCTCAAGGAGGGATCATGTACGAGTTTGAGACCATAATCGAGCCATTCAAAATCAAGGTCGTGGAACCCATACGCATGACCACATTCGAAGAACGCACCTCCAAGATAAAGGAGGCTGGCTACAACGTGTTCATGCTCAAAAGCGACGATGTCATCATCGATCTCCTCACCGACAGCGGAACCGCTGCCATGAGCGACAGGCAGTGGGGTTCTATCATGGAAGGAGACGAGTCCTATGCCGGAAGCCGCTCTTTCAGGCGTTTCGAAAAGACGGTGCAGGAGATTTTCGGATACGAGCATGTCATTCCCACACACCAGGGACGTGCTTCAGAGCGCATAATGTTCTCCTTGCTGGTCCAGCCCCATCACTGGGTACCCAACAATACCCATTTCGACACCACCAGAGCCAACATCGAGGCGCGCGGTGCCCGTGCAGTGGACATCTTGTGCGAAGAGGGAATGCACCTGGGCCAGGAAGGCGACTTCAAGGGCAACATGGATGTCGATTCCCTGCGTGCCTTCATTGAGGACAAGGGACGCGAGAACATTCCCTTCGTAATGGTCACCATCACAAACAACTCCGGCGGAGGCCAACCAGTGTCCATAGCCAACATAAAGGCCGTGCGCAAGGTGTGCGACGAGTACGGCCTGCCTTTGTTCTTCGATGCCGCCAGATTCGCCGAGAACGCATATTTCATAAAGATGCGTGAGCACGGATACCAAGACATGAGTGTTCGCGACATCGTCCGTGAGATGTTCTCCTACGGCGACGGCTGTCTGGTGAGCGCAAAGAAGGACGCCATAGTCAACATCGGTGGATTCATTGCCGTGAAGGACGCGGACCTGGCCCAGGAGGTGAAAAACCTGCTCATCCTAACAGAGGGCTTCCCAACCTACGGTGGCCTCGCGGGTAGGGATTTAGAGGCCATGGCCCAGGGACTCGAAGAAGTCCTGGACGAGGATTACCTCAACTACCGCCATGCCTCGGCGAAATACCTCGGCGACCACCTCACCGCAGCCGGGATTCCCATAGTACGCCCCCCCGGAATGCACGCCATATACATAGATGCCAAAAAAATGCTCCCCCACATCCCCCCCGAGCTGTTCCCAGGCCAGTCCCCCACCG
>JALWFW010000217.1 GCA_027013865.1 Polyangiaceae bacterium
CCACGAGGAGTTATAGGCCATATTCAATGCCTTCTCCAATGTAAGAATAATGGCTCCCCCCACCTCATCTGTGGTCCCCATTGGTGAATCCCTCATAAAAAGGGCGCTGGAGGCCCAGATTCCCGGAGCTGAACTGTACGTCGCCACCACCAGGCCACCAAAGGTATACAAGGGCAACCCCTTCGTGGTTGAGGCCGGCCTCGCCTACGGCGGGCAACTAAGGGGAGTCATCGAGCACGGCGACGGTTACAATGTGGCCGGCGTGGATCTCGAGCCCAAGAAGACGGTGGATTCGGCCTTGCTGGCAGCTCCGGGCATGACGCGCAAGAAGGTGGCGGAGATAATGCGTCAGGCACACATCCCCCGGCGCACGCGAGTGGGCAAACTCACACCGGAACAGTTGGACTCACTGCGTCACGCCTACGACACCATGATGCACAAGGAGTCAGCCTCCAGCCCCGCCACGGTCATCAGGCTGGCAAACCGCGTGCCTCTTCAGTATCAGCAGGCAGCCTGCGCCGTCACCAAGGGCGTCATAGACACCAACTGGCGCCGTTACGGTCTTCAGCAGCCCAGGGGCGGTCTGCCGCAGGGACCCGTGGTCATCATGGTCCACATCGCATCGGTGTGGGTGCCCTTCACGTCAGAGAGCAAGGAAGCCATCGCCCATTACCCGGACATCATTAACGAGATAAAGCACGCGCTTCAGGAAGTGGGCAGGGTTTTAGGTTCACACCTGAAACGCAAGAGCGAACTCAAGGCGGCTTCCGAGAAGCACGCCGTCTTCTCCAAATATGCCGCAGAGCTGGCTCATTCCCTGGCCAGGATCACCGGCAAGGATGAAAAAGCCATTTTGGAGATGCTGGAGAAGGAAGCCCTCCGTTATTCAGGCCTCATGGATGAAGAAGAACCTTCAGAGGAGAGCGTTGGAGAGTCGCCGGAAATCGGCAAGGAAGACGTCGGAAATCCCGGTAAGACCGGCCCTGTTGGCCACGACTCGAATGAATCCGGCGCGGAATCTCCACAAGACGAGGACAGCCCTGGTACGGCGATGTCCGGCTTTGGTCTGTTTGGTGGCTCTGATGTGACGGAGGAATGACATGAAGCGCAAAAATCACGAAATACTCAATAAAATCAAGGACTTAGCCAATGAAACCCTGGAGGCTGTCAAACGGGGGGACAACCCGGTGATGCGAATACCCATGCGTTCCTTGCGCAATGTGGAGTTCGACGTGGAACAGGGACTTATCCGTATGGGAGACCGCTATCAGGAGCGTTTCTTCTTCCATCAGGGCATGGCAAAGAAGTTCATGCAGAGCTTCCTCGTCGCTTCAGCCATCATGGAACTGCTGGAGGCCGACAAGACCACGTCCATCCGTGATCTCTTCTACATGACCAAACACACCATCGGCAAGGGCGAGAACACCTTCGACGATCAGAGCGAAAGTGATCCGATAATCGAGGATCTGGAGGTCACCCTCAAGGCGCTGCGCGAGGAACTCCACCTTTTCGCGTCCAACCGCGGCACCATGGTGGGCAACATCACACTGGTGGACGCCGGGGACACCATAGACTGCAGACGCCAGGGATCGGGCGGATGGGGCATCCCCTCCATCGTCGAGCCCGATGTCATCAAATTCAAGCGCAGTGAAGCCGACTTCGTACTTTTGGTGGAGAAAGACGCCGTCTGGCGCCGCCTCAACGAGGACAAGTTCTGGAAGAAATACAACTGCATAATGATTCAGTCCCAGGGCCAGCCATCGCGCGGAGTCCGGCGTCTCATCCGCAGGCTGCACGACGAGCTGGAACTTCCGGTGTATGTCCTGGTGGACAATGATCCTTGGGGGCTTTATATCTACTCTGTGGTCAAACAGGGTTCCATCAATCTGGCCTACGAATCGGTGCGTATGGCCATCCCTCATGCCCGCTTCCTGGGTCTCGCCTTCGACGACCGCGAACGGTTCGAACTCCCTCACGAGGTGACCATAGCCCTAAACGACAAGGACGTAAAACGCGCCAAGGAGATGCTTTCATATCCCTGGTTCAAGAAGAAACACTGGCAGAAGGAGATCAAGGGAATGCTCGATTCCGGACTAAAGCTGGAACTCGAGGCCCTGTCCGCCAGAGGAATCACGTTTATATCGCACGAGTACCTTCCGGAAAAGATAAATAATTCTATGTATTTATCCTAATACGAATAATATTGTCTGCCTTTGAGCATATGTCTTCGACAGGATGTATCAAAGTGACATGGTGTAGGGGGCGCGGGGGAGTTCGGCTGCCATTTTTTGCCGGAAACCGTACTTTAGGGACTCCTTTGTGTGGATGGGGGTAAGATTCCCCTGAGTCGTCGTTTTGGAAGAGGGTGATCAGAAGATGAGATGTATACAGTCCGTAAGATGATTTCTCTTTCATCCCACCGTTGAGACCAACGTCGAATTGTGTTAAAAAACCCGAATCCCGGGGCAGCATGCCCCCAAGGAGGCCCTAATGAGCAGACGCTATCTCTCGCCAGGTGGAGGCGGAGGATTCGTTGATAACAGGGAGCCAAAAACGTCACTTGCCCAGCTTGCCGAGGTGGCGGCTCCCATAATGGAACAGGTTGGCGGACCTTTCTCGGTACGCCTGGCAGTTGCAGGCGAGTCCCGCGCCATATTCAAGTTCCCAGGCGTTCCCGGGCAGCCCGTGGATCTGCCTATTCCTGCACTGGAACCGGAGAAATACGGTATAGACGGATGGCTCAGTATCAGCACCACGGTGGAATTCTCCCCAGGCAACGCCCGATTGGTGTTCATGGGCCGCTTCAATGCTGGAGAAAAGGTACCGTGGACAGTAGAAGTCCAGCTTGCGAAGGACACAGCCGGAGAATCCGGAGAAGATTCATTCGTGATCCGCGGCAGGGATGGCACGGTGGATGCGACCACGATTTTTGACATAATGCAGGTACGGCTGCGTAGTGGCGATCCCAAGTACGCCCGTTTCTCCGACACCTATCCCACTCTGGACGTGGAGGGTGTTTTGGCCATCATCACCCGTTACGTCAAGGACATGGCAGAGCGCAAAGGCTCGGCACAGTCGCCGGAGCCTCAGCCTGCAGCCCAGCCCCAGCCGCCAGCTCCACCCGAGGGACCGGCACAGTAAGGAAGGAGGAGGGACATGGCATCAACAGTCAACGGCACTCCCATAATGGAGGCTAAACTCGCAGATCTTCTCGAGCCTGCGAAGTCGCTTCTCAAGAATTATTCTCTGGCCCAGCTCGTGCAGCGTCAGTTTTATACAGATGGTGAGGGGGACGCTTTCTTCGTGGAACTAGATTCCTCCGTACCGTCCTCTGGCTTTGAGATCTTATTCCCTGAGCTCGCCAAGGAAGACATCCTCGTAGAGGGCTGGAGGCACATTCACTTCTCTCTGGTTCTGGAGCTCAAGCGCGTTGGTCTGGTGATCGAAGGCCATTACGTCAAGGAGCCCGTTCCAGTGGACGTTTCCTTCCGTCTTGTTCAGGGGTCGTCCGGTTACGTGGAGGACAGCGTGGAACTCAACGATACGCGTCCTGGCGGGTATCACGAGAGGCTTTCTTTCAGGGACATCCTTGACGCCAAGCTCAAGAGCGGTGATCCCAAGTATGCCGGTCCGGACGATGTGTACGGTGAGATGGATTTGACCCGTATATTCAAGGTATTCGGCAGATTCCTGCGCGACTGGACCATGCGCCATAAATTCATAGAGAAAGACTGAGGACAGACAGTATGGGCATATTCAGACGGACAAGTCTGCTGTCGGAACTGGAGAGACACGGTATCTCGATGCTGGTCGGGGCTCTCCTTCCGGTGCTGCTGCTCATGTCTGCATGTGTCCATTCTCCTGAAGTTACTGTCCGGGTGAAACGTGGCTCGCACCTGCAGGGTCCGGTACTGGTGGTAGATCCCGTGGTGAGATGCGGAGATCTCTCACATCCGGAGCGCATGGTGCTTCCCGTGCTTTCCCGTCAGATGGCAGATCTCACATCCCGTGCTATTGCCCTGCGTCCCTTCATGAAAGACCTGCCCGATTACGGCGAATTCCCGGAACACCTCATCAAAATGAGCGCCCGCGCCTCAGAGGACGGTCGCATGACATCCATGACGGACGTGTCCTGGACGATGACGTTCCTCGGACGACTTGCGTCGCTTCCTGACAGAGTGAAGGAAATTCTCGAGAAACGTTCCATGGAACCCGTGCGTCCCAGACTGGTCATGGCCGCTGCTCTGACCTGTTCGGGCCGGTCTTTTTCCGGATCCCTGCGCTGGAATTTGGAGACTGTCCTGGTGGATGCCCTGTCTCAGCAGGTTCTGTGGCGTTATTCTGATACTTTTTCGTCCACTGCCAACGAGACCGGCAGCACGGAGCAGTCACTTCTCAGGGTGCACCGCGCAGTTATGCGTCTTTTGAGGGACGTGACCATATCGGGTACATATGAGTATCTGCACAGCGCTCAGGGCGCTCCAGCCACCAACGATGCTACCCACACCACTTCCGGCAGTGTAGCCGGCCCGTCAGTCAGATAATCGGAGGACAAAATATGGAAAAGTCACCCAGTACCAACCCTATAGCCGTCATTGCCCTTGGCGGACACGCCTTTCTGCGCTCCGGCAAGGAGCCCACCCATGAGGAACACAAACACAATGCGGCGCTGATATCCAAAATCCTCATGGATTTGGTGGAGCGTGACTACAACATCGTAATCACCCACGGAAACGGTCCGCAGGTAGGAAATCTGCTGATTCAAAACGAGGTCGCTTCCGGGGAGATTCCGCCTCAGCCCCTGGATGTACTGGTGGCAATGACCGAGGGCAGCCTGGGCTACATACTGCAGGAAGCCATGCTCAACGAGATGCGCAGCAGACGCATTCGCAGATACGTCGAGACCATAGTCACTCAGGTCATCGTCGATCCCAACGACCCTGCCTTTCATAATCCTACCAAGCCCATAGGTCCGTTTTATGACAGGGAAGAAGCCGAACGCCGTGAAAAGGAGCTCGGCTGGAAGCTGTATGAAGATGCCGGTCGTGGCTGGAGAAGGCGCGTTCCCTCCCCCAAGCCCATCAAGGTCATTCAACGGCATACCATACGCGATTCGGCGCGCACGGGGCACATCGTCATAGCAGCGGGTGGTGGCGGAATTCCCGTCATCAAGGCTGAGGACGGCAGGTATCAGGGCGTCGAGGCCGTCATAGACAAGGATCTCACTGCCGCGCTCCTGGCCCGCGAGGTGGAAGCTGAGATTTTCATCATACTGACGGCCGTGGAACAGGTCTACATCAACTTCAATACCCCGCAGCAGCAGCCTTTGGGCGCACTCACCATCGAGATGACGCGTCACTATCTGGATGAGGGGCACTTCCCGGCCGGGTCCATGGGCCCGAAAATCGAGGCCGTTCTTCAGTTCCTGGAATCAGGCGGCAAGCGGGCACTCATCACTTCCCCCGAGGCCTTGGCCAGTGCTCTGGAAGGCAAGACAGGCACACACTTCGTCGGGCGTCTGTAAGGTGTCATGAATCTCACGCACCCCTGGTTCCCGCTTCTGGTGGCCCTTGCGGTGCTCATCCACAGGCTGACCGCGGGTTCCTGGCGTCAATGGGCACTGCTTCTTGTGTCCGCGGGGTTCGTGCTTACGTGGAAAACAGGGAGTGTGCTGGCCGTTTTATTAGTGATTTCAATAAGTTATGCGTCAACACATCTTGCGGGTTCAGACAGGGGTGCCAAATCACGGGTGATTGTTACGGCCATCACGCTGCTCACTGCCGTGCTGGCGGTGTTCAGGTATCATGACCAGGTCAGCCGCCTTCTGGCCTCTTTGGGCTGGGGTGTCACGGTTTCCGGCGCAGTGGGGGTGTCCTACATCGTGTTCCAGGCCATCTCCTACATCGTCGATGCTTCCCGTGGTGATGCCAAACCCTTGAACCTCAGGGAACTTTCACTCTTCTATGCCTTTTTTCCAAAATTCGTCGCCGGACCCATAGTCAGAGTCCGGGAAATGTTCGCTCCCGGGCAGGGGCAAGACCCCGACGATGCAACTTTCGTCATGGGTCTGGTCCGGATTTTCTACGGTGCAGTGAAGAAATTCGCTATTGCCGATCTCCTGGCCCTAGGTCTGGTGGATCGTGTGTTCGGGAATCCAGCCCTCATGTCAGGTCCTGAGGCGTTTTTTGGTGCAGTGGGATACACCATCCAGCTTTACGCGGATTTTTCAGGTTACACGGATATGGCTCTGGGTACTGCCATGCTCCTGGGCTACAGACTTCCCGAAAACTTTAGCCGCCCGTTTGCTGCGGTGGACCTGTCGGATTTCTGGAGGCGTTGGCACATCACCCTTTCGTCGTGGTTGCGGGATTATGTCTATATTCCCCTTGGTGGTTCCCGAGTTGCTGCGTGGCGCATTAATCTAAACCTGTTGGTAACCTTTCTGGTGGCAGGAATCTGGCACGGCAGCGGTTGGACGTTCGTCGTATGGGGTCTGATGCATGGTGTCGGCCTCGTGTTCGAGAGGCTTATTGGTGTTCACGGACTGCACAGACGTAGGGATCTTTCACTGGGTCTCAAAATTTTTGCCGTTGCTGCCACATTTTTATACGTAGCCCTGGCATTCGTGTTTTTCAGGGCTGAGTCGGTCCATTCTGCTATACAGGTACTGGAGCGAATTTTTACCGGTCCAGCCACCTTCGACAACATGGACTGGAAGCTTGCCTCTGCTCTGGCTGCAGGTTTTTTCCTTCAATTCGTTCCCCGCAGGATCCAAGAAGCGCCGGCCCGTTTTTTGGCTGCACTGCCATGGCCCGTGTGGACGGCAGTCATGCTCCTTGGCGCAGCGACTATTCAGTACCTTTCCGATGTCTCCCCGCGTCCGTTCATCTACGGAGGATTCTGAGACGACATATAATGCCTTGACACTCAAAGGGTGGGATATTAACGTCTGATTCCGTAACCGGGGCACTGTACCCTTGAGGGATTTCCACCATCATGCCTGTTTTGTGGCATGTTTTTTTCGGAGCATACGACGATGAAGAGGCTACTTCTGGTTTTTACGGTTGGCAGCGCGCTCATGATGGGTGCATGTTCCAAAGAAGAGAGCACCTGTGATGACCTGTACGACCGCATTGCAAAGTGCATGCCCACCCTGGCCGGCAACAAGGATATGCACATCTCGCTGTGCAAGGCGCGTTTTGACAAGGACGCCACCAAGGCATCGATAAAATGCATGAAAACCACCAGGGACTGCGCCGGCTTCAAGGCCTGCCTCAAGAAGGCCTATTCGAAGGATAAGAATTCCGCTGCTCCTGCAGGTGCAGTAACGCCGATGGCAGCAGCCATGAAGCCTGCGGAAGCGATGAAGCCTGCGGCAATGCCTGCTCCCTCCATGCCAAAACCCTCCCCAATGCCGCCTTCCATGAAAAAGTAGCCTGTTACACTTCTGGCGTCCCATATGAATCTGCGCTGCATCCGCGCATTTCAGAACTTTTTGGTTTCTGGATACCAAGGATTCCACTCATGACAGAAAGTACTCTTCCCCATCAGACGGATCCTCTGAAGATTGTTTTGGTGGAGCCCAAGATTCCGCCTAACGTCGGGGCCATAGGGCGCATCTGTGCCTGCATCGGTTCGCCTCTTTATATAGTGGGGCCTGTCACCTTTTCGGAGGATCACCCGAAACGTCGTCGGGCCGGATTGGATTACTGGGATAAGGTGAAGAAAATATACCTTGACTCATTTGATGATTTTCTAGCCATGCATCCCGGTGTACGTTTTCATCTCTTCACCAAGAAGACTCAGCGTAGCCTTTTTATGGTTCGGTTCCAGCCTGGTGATGCACTGGTTTTTGGTAGCGAGACCTCTGGTCTTCCGCCGGAAATCACAGAGAGATATCAGGAACACGCCGTACGTATCCCAATGGTTGAAGGCGTCCGTAGCCTGAATCTAGCCAATTCAGTGGGTATCGCTGCTTATGAAGCTATCCGTCAGGTGGTGTATGGCGGTCATCCGGTGAGTTGAAACCATGCCTGGATGCATGTCATATGTCTTTCGTGGCAGTGGCAGGTTCTGAATTTCCAGCATTTTCCTTTTCAGTCTCTGTGCTCCGGGGGTGTTTGTGAGATGCAGGCAAAATGCGGGCCGATCCTGCATTCGAATATGACAGTCCGTCTGATTGCAGGCAGAATCAGGATTTTTGAGGGCTGTTGAGTTTTCATGTTCGGGTACTGCGGTCTGACCGCCCGTGAAGTGTCCAGGGGGGTACAGGGGGGTGTCCAACTTGCGGGAAAACCCCCGTTTCTCAGGACAGATCCGGCAAAGTGTAGTCATAAAAAGCTCTTTGATTACAATGAGTTGCGTGCATAAATCAACCGACCGCGGTCTATGGCATGCTTCTTGCATGAGTGTGGTCATGACTGGACCGTAGGAGACAGAGGATCACCTGTGCCGGAGTGTCGCGCGCGCACCGGTGCAGGGTTGGTGGAAGCAGATCCGCCCATCACATACCTCACCCGCACCCCGGAGTGAGCGCCAGGCCCTGCGCATTGCAGGTCACTGACGTTTTTTTCGAAAGGGCCGCCTGTGGGGACGTGACAGGCTTGTCCGCGTGTCCGGTGTTGGCCGGTCGGACGGCGGGGGTGGGCCCTTTTTTGAAGGAGAAAATTGCTATTTTACGGAAAAGTGTTGTAATATCAAGATGTTACGCGTAATACGGAGTAAGTCGCGGGGTATGCACCACGCCCCGGTGATGCCTGCCGGACTTCGGTTTGGCCTCGTTCCCGGTTGTGGCTTGCTGGGCTTTGGTTTGACCACGCCTCGGTAGTGGCCTGCCGGACTTCGGTTTGGCCTCGTTCCCGGTGGTGGCCTTCCGGGGCTTAGGTTTGGCCGCGTTCCCGGTTGTGGTTGGCCCTGATTTCGGTTTTGACAGCCGTTTTGGCGATGCTGCCCGGTTTTGGTTCGGCCGCCGCGCCGGTGATGCTGCCCGGACTATTATCTCAGTCTCGCGACAGCCTCACGGCACTGCCGGGACACACGGCACGCATTGCGCACAGCCCGCATCCTTTCTTCCTGATCGGGAAAGAAAGCACATTGAGAACGACATACACCCCAAGAAAGATCCAGTGCCATACTCCGACATCAAGAAGAATTCCTACTAGGAGGCCAGCGAGCAGGAAGATTGGTGGAGAAATGATATAGAACCACGAAAGGCGCATGCCGGTCTTCGGGTCGCCGGAGTCCTGCTCGAACATCCATGATGACAGCTTCCCCCACCCGAGATGACAGGTCTTGCCGTAGTAGTAGCAGCCCGAGCAGTTGTGCTTTTTGAGTAGAACCTGCACAACGAGAACCAGCACGGCCCAGGCAATCGTGACAATGGGCCAGCCGTTCCAGCGTACTGGCCAGACAAGGCCTCCGGCTAAGAACCACATGGACAGGTAGAGCAGGTTTTCACCAATAATACAGGTAACCGAAAAGGATTGTTTGTACTTAGGCACAATCTTGCATCTGTACGGGGCATACATCAGTTATCTCCTCAACTCTACCAGCAGTTGCCAATATAATGGGTTACAGATCTGAGTCCAGCATCCTCCGTGATGGGCAGAGTAAGTGTGGTTGTGCTGGGCCGAGTTTCCCGCGGAAATATGATTTTTCATCCCTCTGACCGCTGTTGGCATTTTTGCCAATTACAGACTGAAATTGCGGTAATACCGATGGCTTGTACTACCGAAGGGGTTGCATTAAATTCAGGGCACACTACTTTGCGCCCGAGTACATCCGGCTTTGCCCCGGGAAGCTGACTCCGGACACTGGATTCCGTTTCATGTGCCGGACAACAGCAGGAGGAGATGATGACGGAATTTTTTACGGACACGACCTTCAGGAGCGGATTCGTGGCACTTCTGGGCCGTCCCAACGTCGGCAAGTCCACACTGCTCAACAGGCTCATCGGTGAAAAAATCGCCATCACCACTCCAAAACCCCAGACC
>JALWFW010000218.1 GCA_027013865.1 Polyangiaceae bacterium
GCCCGAGGAGGAAGACGACCCCTTCCTGTCACGGCTTTTGAAGGATACTGGCGATCCCGTCAGGCTGTCGGCCGGGGAGATTACACCAGCCGACATTGCTCTCAAACGCGCACCAGTGAAAGCAGACGGCCCGCCTCTTCAGGTTCCCCGAATACGCTCCATTGCCCCGCCCATAGCCGTCATCGGACTCAAGGCCCGTATGGGAGACATCTCCCAGACCATGAGTTCTGACGGCATATTCCGCGAGTACACCCTGCTGTCACGCCTTCCCGACGGCCGCTACCTACCCTCCCTGGCCCTGGCGGGTTTCCTAGCGTCCCGAAAAAATGCCGAAATCCGTGCCCTGTCACCTCACAGCCTGAAAATCGGCGGACATATCCATCACCTTACGTCATCAGGACGCATCCTTCTGTGGTTCCACGGAGATGCATCCATAATCAGGCACATCACCGCACGGGCTCTACTCACGGCGAGTCGTGCCCTTAAAAGGGCTCGAAAAGCCGCCGAAACCACCAAAAAGCTCCGGGTTGCCCAGCTTTATCTAGCCCTGCATCCATCCGACCCGTCTGCCCTGGATGCCGTATCCGGAGGCTCTGTCTCGCAGACCTGGCTCGAAAAGGCGCGCACGGAAATAACTACACGGCTTGGAGAGGACGCACTCGAACATCCCGTCGAAGCCGTGACCAGGTACATTCGTTCCAAAACAGGTGATCTCACCGGCAGAGTCCTTCTGGTAAACGTATCTGCCCGGGGTCTGAAGGACATCCTGCCATCCCCGGTGGACTCGTCACACCGCGGCGGTGCCATCCAGGCTGCGATGCTCGACTCACTGTTCCTGGGCTCGTCCCTAACCAAGAGCGAATCACCGTGGTATCTCGTCTTTTTGGTGCTCCTCCTGGCATTCGTGGTACTGAGCACCCTGTACCTGTGGATCCGTATTCCCTCGTCCCTCCTGGCCACCATCGCCACCCAGCTAATCATGTGGCTGGTTCTCTCGGTGGTGGTGTCTGCCTCTGTCCTGCTGCAAAAACACGGGCTCGTGGTGTACACCGTTCCCTTCCTGCTGTATCCCCTCCTCGCATGGACCGGCGCAGTGCTCATCGGCGTATACTGGGAACGGCTCAGGCGCAGTCTGTATCAGGAGGCATTCGGTCGCTACACGTCCCGCGAACTGGTGGACGAGCTGGATAGAAACCCGCGCATCTTATCCCTGGACTATGCCGAAAAACGTGAACTCACCGTCTTTTTCTCGGACATCGCCGGATTCACCACCATATCCGAAAGCATGGACCCTGAAGACCTGGTGAAACTCATCACGGAGTATCTGTCCGAGGCCACGCGCATTATCTTCGACCGTAAGGGTACCGTAGACAAGTACATCGGCGATGCAGTCATGGCCTTTTGGGGGGCTCCGGTCATGCTGGACGACCATGCCGAAAGGGCCCTGGATACTGCCCTAGAGATATCCCGGCGCCTCAAAGACCTCAACATGGAGTGGAAGAAAAGGTTCGGACACGAGATTTTCGTGCGCACGGGAATAAACACCGGACAAGTGGTGGTTGGCAACATGGGTTCGCCCTATAAATTCAACTATACGGTCATGGGTGACACAGTGAACGCGGCCTCCCGTCTGGAAGGTATAAACAAGGCATACTCGACATCGATCATCGCGGCCGAGAGTACGTACCTTCAGGCAAAGAACGGATTTCTGTTCCGCAGACTGGATCGTATCAGGGTCAAGGGCAAACACGAGCCCATCACCATATACGAGGTCATCTGCCGCTCTGGCGAGGCCACACAGGACCTTCGTGAAAAGGTGTCGAGATGGGAAGAAGCCCTGGACCTTTACTGGAACAGGCAGTTTTCACGCGCCCTGGAACTCTTCAGGGAACTCGACGCAGACTCAGATGCTCCGGCAGCGGTCTTCTGCGAAAGGTGTGAGACGTTCATACAGTCACCCCCACCAGAAGACTGGGACGGAGTATACACCTTCCAAACCAAATAGCCATGAAGCGAATTCTGCTGTTATTTCATATAGTTATATCTCTGCTTGTACTGACTTCGACATCATGCGGCAGGTCTGGAGAAAAGGTCAACTCATCTGCTGAAAGGCCAAAACCGGCCGCTCCATCCGATGTACCGGACAAACCTTCCAAAAATACGGCATCCGACACTGACACTGTCTGTCAAAGAAGTGCAGCACTCTACGCCTCGTGTGACTCCCCTCCCCTTATTCCCGATCCCTCGGCTCGTTACACGGTTCCCCTGGACAGGGCCCACCGTCTCGGCCCCCCTGACGCTCCAGTAAAAATCGTTTTTTACACCGACGTGGTCTCCGAAGAGGCTCGGCGCACCAGGGAACAGCTGTCCATATTACTGGACCGGCTTCAAGACAAGGTGGCCCTCTACGTGAAACTTCTTCCAGGAACCCCACGGGGGCTGGCCGAAATTCCGGTGGACTCGCCCGATTTCTGGAAAAAACTCGATGCCTATTCGAGAATGCCCGTTGGCGGTCCCCCAATGAAGGAAATGCTTCCCCAGCTCGTGAAGAATGCCAGGGAGATGAGAGATCTAGGAAGCAGGGGACGTACTCTGGTGCTCATCAACGGTATCGTGGCCATGCCTGGCCTGATGGCGGACATCCTTGGACGAGAACTCGAAAGGATGCAGACCCTCATGAAAGGGGGGTTGACCGCAGGACAGGCATACGAACGGATCATGAAACAGGCCCACACCAGGGTTGTATACATTTCCGAGGTTCGGGCACGCAAGCGGCTGTCACGAGAACTGGAACTAAAATGCCGCACAGACCGCTCGTGGCGCATGCGAATGGAGATGGTCAACTCCTGCTCACGGAGGCACAACGGATGTAGTGCCCTGATGGCCTGCGTCCGCCGGGAATTCCTCCGACACCGGCTGACCCAATCACCCCGGGCGACCGCAGTTCCTGACACCACTTTCGTACTCAAGGGAACGGTACTCCCTGTGGAGCTAGTACTCGTCTTTGCGCTGGACGGTGAAAAGTGGTGGCAAGCAGTAAAGGCGGCTCTCGAGGCTCAGCAGCAGTTCGGTTTCACCCTGAAACTCGTACCCGTGGCCAAGAGGGACTCTGAACTCAGGCCCGCTGCACTGGCCCTGACGGGTGGGAAC
>JALWFW010000219.1 GCA_027013865.1 Polyangiaceae bacterium
CTATACCCAAAACAACCATGCAATCACCATCCATTATGCAAATACATCTATGCCGTGTTTATCTGCAAACTCGTTTATGGTATCACGGGAAATGCCCAGCCTTTCATACTCCTTCAAAAACGCCTTAAATTCCTCGGGATCGCGCTCTTTTGAAAGCCAAAGTCTCAGGTGTTCCTCGTCGGAGTAGTACTCGTAGGGCATGTTGCCGGGATATGAGCCGTAGGGCACTTCCACTACTGCATCCACGGCATAATAGGGTATCGTGGTGCGTTCGGGTTCGCGCCGTATCTCCTCGTGTGGAATGATGCGTTCCGCAGTGATTATCACGCGTTTGGAGGCTATGGCCAGTTCATCGTCGGAAACCAGGATGCCTCTTATCCTGGCATTGCCGTATATATCGGCCTCGTGCACGTGAATCACAGCTACATCAGGATAAAGGGCCGGATACAAAGCAACCGGCTTGCCAGTGAAGGGATCTCTTACTGCCACGGCAGCACTGTGGCGGAAGGTGTCTGTTCCAAGAAGGACACGACCGGGCATGAAAGGGACTCCCATGGCAGCTGCCCTGATACGCCATGAAAACGACGCATTGGACCATTCCACCACTTCTACCTTGCCTGACTCCATGTACCTACGGGCATGGGGAGACAGACCACGGGCCTCGAGTCCGATGATGTAGGCATTGTCCACGAAGTCGAAAGACTCACCAGCCGCAAGTATCTCGAAGTCGTGAGTGGCAGTGAAACCGCCAAACTTCAACCCTTTTATTCCCTGTCTGATGATCTCATGAAGAATGGCCGTAGGAATGCGCACCGCACCAAAGGCACCCACTACTAAATAATCACCAGGATGAATGAATTCCTTCACAGCCTCTTTGACCGTGGTCATCTTGTTTACCATGGCACGGCTCTTCGTACGGAAGAACTCACGTGCACGGTCAGGATCGGGATCCATGAGCAGACGGCCTTGGCCTCTTGCTATTATCTCCATGCCAAACCTCCTTTACCGGCCAGAATTATACACGTGTGGTCTTTTTGTTGAAGTGCAAACACCGACCTATCTCAATGCTGCTTTCCCCCACAAATAATTCAGTTATTTCAGGTGGTTACATCAAAATGTAAACATACCGCCAAAGGAGACATCGATATGAAAGGTCGTGTTCTCGGGGAAGATCAGAAGCGCATCCATCTTGCCGTAGAAACGGGCATGTTCACTGCCCACAGAGATGCCCATGGTGGGGCCGAGAATAATCCATCCGTGCATGAAGGTGTCGGCCTTGCCCTCGGGATCGAACGTAAGGGAATGGAAGAGCATGCCACCACCCAGCATGAATCCAAAGAACCCTCGGAACACGTCCTTCATCTCGCCGGTGAACCAGGACATGTTCAGGTATCCACTACCGCCTATGGCCCACGGGGAACCTTCAGTCACGAAGTCGGACTTGAGCATACCGAGTTTACCCTCGAGGCCCAGTACGAAGTTCTCGTTCATGAAGTAACCCACCAGCAGGTTTACACCGTACTCACCCATGGCAAAACCGGGAGTATTGGGATGACGGCCCATGTCGCCGCATTCACTGTCAGCAGGAACGGCTGAAGTGGAGCACATGCTCTCCGTGAGAAATCCTGCACCTATACGGCCACCCAGTGAGAAGAGGATGCTGGGTTCATCCGAAGACTCATCCTCATCTGAATCCGAGGATTCCTTTTTCTCGGATTTTTCATTGTCCTTACACTTCTCGGGATGGAGTGGATCGTCGCATTCGTCTTCCTCCGCTTGGGGCTTCTTTACGGGTTCAGTCAAACTGACGATATTGGGAGATCCGGAATTCCCGTTTGCATACAGGAGCTTACTACCCGGACCCATAACCGTGATGTAATACTGGAATACGGAACCCTTGACATCACTGGCAGGGACTTTGACTTTCCAAAGATAACCATCCACGTGGCGGAAAGGCAGAGCCGTGTAGTCTGACTGACCGGCTCTGCGGTAATAAAGAATGACTTTCTTGACCTTGTAGCGGCCAGCCTTGTTAGGGACACGTACCTTGAGCACCAGAGGACTGAGCTGGGGTGCCTCGTCAGGAACCTCGTGTTCGAGTTTCTTGGGCGCTGGCCCTTCATCCACGTCCTCCTGGACCACCTGTACCGCAGAAGAAGAACCTTCCTCAGACTTACGGGAGGAATCCGTCTCTTCCGAAGACGTTCCCGTGCACTTGCGTCCCAAGCGGCGCTTTATCTTTTTGAGTTCTTTTTCTATGTGTGGGTCTGAAAGATCCGGATTGATTCGGACACAGGCATTGACCTTGACGGCCTTCTTGAACATCAGACGGCCCTGGTCCTTGTCGGGATTGTTGGGATCCGTGAAGTAGAAAATACCGAGATCCAGCAGGATCTGAGCATATTCCAAAGTAGCATCGCACCCTTCCTCGCGGGCAAACACTATGGCCTTCTTGAGAGTGCGCTGAGCCATGTCGAACTCGCCTGTCTCAAAGAAGTCACTCAGGGATGCCTTGTGCATGCGCTTGAGTTTCTTGAGAGCCCTTGGCGAACAGTCATCCGACTGGGCCCAGCCTGAGGCTGGTAATGCCATGACTAACATCAACAGCGCTGCTGTCATTCCTATTGCCTTTTTGAACATGGCTTAAATCCTCTCTTGCTACTGATGGGTAATCACAAACTCCACCCTTCGGTTGAGTTCTCTGCCTTCTTCTGTGTCATTGGATGCAATGGGCCTGGATTCACCGTAACCCACGGCCTTCAGGCGTGATGGGTCTATACCGTGAGCTATGAGGTATTTCCTCACTGATCTGGCACGACGTCTGCTGAGCCGCAGATTGTAACTGGGACTTCCCTTGCTGTCGGTATGCCCCTCGATACGGACAGTCATGGATGGATGATCCTTGAGGACTTTGACTATCTCATTGAGGAGCGGGAAGCTTACGGGCCTTATGACGGCTTTGTTGTACTCGAAGAAGATCTTCTGCTTGAGCTCTATCTTCTGTTTGGTGACCTTGACATACCTGAGTTTATCAGGACATCCGTCCTCATCCTGATAGTTGTTGCGCGTCTCAGGCTGGTTCGGACACTTATCGGTCTTGTCGGGAATACCGTCTTTGTCGTTGTCCAGATCAGGGCATCCGTCGTCATC